>JAZSCQ010000011.1:0-34855 GCA_045530745.1 Agathobacter sp. | reverse complement strand
AGTGAATTCGAAAGTGATGGCGATGATGACTTTTCTTTTGCTGTTCCGGGCATTTCCAGATTCCGTGTAAATACCTTTAGACAACGTAGTTCCTATGCTGCGGTTATTCGTGTTATATCCTTTGATTTACCTCATCCGGAGGACTTAAACATTCCGGATGCTGTCATGGAACTGGCTAACGAGAATCACGGTATGGTATTGGTAACCGGACCCGCCGGAAGCGGTAAATCTACCACTCTTGCTTGTTTAATTAATAAAATCAATCAGGAGCAGGAAGCTCATATTATTACATTGGAAGATCCCTTGGAATACTTACACCGCCATGAAAAGAGCATTGTTTCCCAGCGTGAAATCAGCACGGATACCGACAGCTACCTAATTGCACTGCGTGCCGCACTCCGCCAAAGTCCCGACGTAATTTTACTGGGAGAAATGCGTGACTATGAAACCATCAACACTGCTGTAACCGCTGCTGAAACAGGACATTTGCTTTTCTCCTCTTTACATACCATTGGCGCTGCTAATACAATTGATCGTATTATTGACGTATTCCCTGCCTCACAGCAGCAACAAATCAGTATTCAGTTGGCATCCATTTTAAATGCGGTTGTCAGTCAAAAACTTTTGCCTACTGTTGATGGAAAAGTGGTTCCGGCATTCGAAATCATGGTATTAACACCTGCTATTCGTACTCTTATCCGTGAACGCAAGGTACACCAGATTGACGGTATTATCTATACCTCTGCAAACGATAACATGATTTCGATGGATACCAGTATCTACAATCTTTTCAAGGAAGGACTTATCACCAAACAGACTGCTATTAGCGAAGCAGTAAACCCAGAAATGATGGAACGTCGTATCAATATCAAATAAAACACAAGGGCTGTCGCAAATGGACTTTTCCGTCCGTCACGCGACGGCCTTTTTATATATTTGAAAATTAAATATCCCCTATCCCCATATTTCATATAGTCAAAAATAGAAAAATGCACATATTCCTACAAAAGAGCTCTCTGCTGTTGTCTGTTATTTATGTCTGTCAAATGTTCGAACAATTTGGGGAGTTGAGTTCGTGGAAAGCACGACACCTTAAGGGATTTTCTTAGTTCCTCTTAGTGGGCAGGATTTACAAAATGACATGAGCCATGCAAACTGTTTGACGCGCTGTTCTTGCGCGGAGTTTTTGCATGGCTCATGTTAATAACAACTTTGTAAAACTGCCCACTTAGAGGAACTTGAAAAGACATTACCGTGTCGTACTTCCACGTACACAACCCCCAAATAGTCGAACGGTTGACAGACACAAACGCATCCAGCAGAGAGCCTTTTTAGGACTATGGCATTTTTCTATAAAATTCCTATATGAAATATGGTGATAGGGGATATTTATCTTCAGAGTATAGAAAAGGCCGTCGCGTGACGGACGGAAAAGTCCATTTGCGACAGCCCTTGTGACTTATCTTGAACGTGTTGAAATTGCTTCAATTGCTACGGCTCCGCCACGTACTACATTGATACGTTTAAAACGACTCTTAAGCAATGCAATCAATTCATTATTCTTACGCTCTTTTAATTTGCACTCTAAGAGAACACTATCTGCTCCGATATCTACTACATCTACCGTAAATACCTGCGCAATCTGAAACACTTCTGCGCGTTCCTCTGGAGTGATATTCATAATTTTTACATAAAGGATTTCTTTCATATGAGTAGGTGTATCCGTCAAATCCATTACCTTGATAACTTCAACCATACGGTTTAACTGCTTCTTAATCTGTTCAAAGGTAATGTCATCACTTTTAACACCAATCGTCATACGGGAAACTGTTTCATCCTCAGTCGTACCTACAGTTAGGGAATGAAGGTTATAGGATTTTCCTGCGAAAAGACCTGAAACCTTTGCCAGTACGCCGACTTCATTTTCTACATATAATGCAATCCATCTATTCTTCATACTCATGGCTCTTCCCTCCTATTTCAAAATCATTTCGCTCATTGGGTTGCCACCCTTAACCATTGGAAGCACGAGTTCATCTGTAGAAATCATAAATTCAATAATGGTTGGAGCATCTGTATGTTTCTTTGCTTCTTCAAAGGCTACATCGATATCCTCGATTCTTTCTACACGAATACCATACGCACCATAGCTTTCTGCCAATTTAACAAAATCAGGCGTGTATGGTGGACAAGCCTTATTTGGTCCTTTACAGTCATTTGGACAGCCTGGACGACGTCTTAAGCAGGTTGCAATATAGCGCTTGCCATAAAACAACTGCTGCATCTGGCGAACCATACCTAAATAGTAGTTATTTAGAATACAAACCGTTACGTTTGCCCCCTGTGTTACTGCAGTCGCCATTTCCTGAATATTCATCTGCATACCACCATCACCAGAGATACATACAACATCTTTATCACGGTTGGCAATCTTCGCACCGATAGCTGCTGGGAAACCAAAGCCCATAGTGCCTAATCCACCTGATGTAATCAGCTGGTTATTTGCACCAAGCTCTAAGTACTGGGTCGCCCACATCTGATGCTGACCTACGTCTGTTACGTAAATCCCTTCTGGATAATGCTTATTAATGTGCTCCATAATCATCTGTGGAGAAAGACCTTTGTCGCGACGCATTTCAAGTGGATTTTCCTCTTCCCATGCCTTGATTTCTTCTAACCATGCCTTATGTTTCTTTGGCTCTGCCCACTCAGCAAGCTTTTCTAATGCAAGTTTTGCATCCGCTACAATCGGAACATCTACCACTACATTACGCGAAATAGAGGCTGTATCAATATCAATATGAACAATCTGTGCCTTTGGCGCAAATTCATTTAAATCGCCCGTTATACGGTCGTTAAAACGTGTACCAATGGAGAATAAAACATCACATTCACTTACCGCTTTATTTGCCGCATATCTACCATGCATACCACTATTACCTATATAAAGCTCATGACCGGTCGGAATTGCCCCTTTACCCATAATAGTAGAAACAACTGGAATGTTCATCTTTTCTACAAATGCAAGTAGTTCTTCATTTGCTCTTGCAAGATTTACGCCCCCACCTACGAGAACAAGTGGTTTCTTGGCGCTCTTAATAAGTTTATAACCTTTCTTAAGCTGTCCCACATGCACACTATTGCATGGCTTGTAGCCACGAATATCTACATGACTTGGGTATGTAGCTGGACCAACAGCAGTCTGAATATCCTTTGGAATATCAATAAGCACTGGACCTGGTTTGCCAGAATTCGCAATCTGGAATGCCATCTTAATAATCTTACCTAAATCTTCTCTTCTTCGCACAGTTACACCATATTTGGTAATACTGCGCGTCATGCCTACGATGTCAACTTCCTGAAATGCATCATTACCAATCAAGCTAAGTGGCACCTGACCAGTAAAACAAACCAATGGAATATTGTCATAATGTGCATCTGCAAGACCAGTCATGATATTGGTTGCACCTGGACCACTGGTAACCAAACAAACACCTACTTTGCCTGTAGATTTTGCATAGCCTTCTGCCTCATGAATGAGTCCCTGCTCATGACGTGGCAGAATAAGATTGATTCCATCTGTTTTATATAATTCATCAAACAAATCTGTAACAGTACCACCTGGATAACCAAAAATGGTATCTACGCCCTCTTCCATCAGAGCTTTTACAAATAATTTTCTTCCTGTAATATCCATAACGTTTACCTCATACTCAAATATTTTGGATTATTTTACCTTTTCATATTTGTAGAAGAAAAATTCCAAGTCAAAATATGTCTGTTCTTCACTATCTGCGGTAATTTTCCACTCTGGTTTTTCGTCCAGATTTGGGAAATACGCATCTGCATCATACTCAAAATTAATCTTCGTAATATGAGCGACGTCGCAGTCATCTACGAGAGCCTTGTAAATCTGCTCACCGCCAATGACATATATATCCTCACTATTATATTTTTTTAGTTCTTCACGAAGTTCTTCCATAGAATGAACCACGATAGCACCTTTTCCGTCGTAGTTTTGATTGTGTGTAAGTACGATATTCGTACGGTTTTTCAGTGGCAAACCGTTTGGAAAGCTTTCCAATGTCTTTCTCCCCATTACTACTACTTTTCCTGTTGTAGTTTCTCTAAAAAATTTCATATCCATTGGAATCTGAACCAATAACTTATTATCTTTGCCAATTGCCCAATTTTTATCTACAGCTGCGATTAAATTCATATTTAGTCCTCACTTTATTTCATCCTGTATTGCCATATACTTTTAAATGGCAATTGGAATATCCTTAATCTGTTCTCCTGCCACATAATCAATCAGTTTGACATCATCTGGTGTAAAATCGTAAAAATCTTTGATTTCTGGATTCAGCCAGAATTTTGGAGCTGGATACTGCTCTCTTTCAATTAATTCTTTGATAATAGGCACATGTCTGTCATAAATATGTGCATCTGCAATCACGTGAACCAGCTCACCCACCTGCATGTCACATACCTGTGCAAGCATATGTACTAAAACAGCATACTGACACACATTCCAGTTATTTGCTGCAAGCACATCCTGGGAACGTTGATTTAAAATCGCGTTTAATATCAACTTTTCTTCGCCAGGTTTCTGTGTCACATTAAATGTCATGCTATATGCACATGGATATAGATTCATTTCATGCAAATCCTGATGCACATAGATGTTGGTCATAATACGTCGGCTAAAAGGATTGTTCTTCAAATCATAAATAACTCGGTCAATCTGATCAAACATCCCTTCCTTATACTGATGTTTCACACCAATCTGGTATCCATAAGCTTTTCCTATAGAGCCATCTTCATCCGCCCATTCATCCCAAATATGTGGCTTTAAATCATGAATATTATTTGACTTTCTCTGCCAAATCCATAAAATCTCGTCTGTACAGGATTTGATTCCTGTCTTACGAAGTGTAAGTGCTGGAAACTCTTTTGATAAGTCATAACGGTTTACCACACCAAACTTCTTAATCGTATAAGCACTTGTACCATCTGGCCAGACAGGACGTACTTTTTCTCCCTCTGTACTGGTTCCATTCTCAATAATATCCTTGCACATATCCACAAAAATTTTATCTGCTAAGCTCATATTTGGGCTCCTTTCTGTCTTACGATTCCACCGTTAAAAAATACGGCTATATTAACATATAATTTTACAGAAAAATGCAAGATAAATCAAGTCTTTTCTGCGAGCGCTAGACGTCTGGGGGACGTCTGCTTAGCGCCGACCGGAGCGGAGCGATAAAGGTCCATCGCACGAAAAAAGACCAAGTGATTACCACTTGGTCTTTTTAAGAGCGATAGACGGGGCTCGAACCCGCGGTCTCGACCTTGGCAAGGTCGCGCGTTACCAACTACGCCACTATCGCATATTGTCTGCTGTTTGTCAGCGACTTGATTAATATACCTTATTTAAAATAAAATGTCAACACTTTTTTCAAACTTTTTTGAAAAATTTATATCATAAATCAAAATCCGTTTCATATGATATATAAAGAATATGTGAGGTGGAAATATGAGTGCAAAAACCAAGATTGTAGTTATCAAATTGAAAGACGTATTGTTCTATTCTACGGTTGCAGTACTATGTATTATTGCACTGCTACTACTCTATATTGTCTTTCAACCAAATGATACTACAACCAATTCCACCATAGATGTTAAAATTGAAAATGAAGATTATACAAAAATATGGACAGCCGTTTGATATGCTGTCCATTTTCATTCTTATTTCTGTGTAGATTCTTCTGTATCGTAAAGTTTTTCTAAATAATCATCAATTTCCTTTGTATCGCAATAGATAGTGTTTACTGGACGATTATCAATAATGAAATCTACTGTACTAATACCAACCCATACTGCAAGTACTGTAAGAATTACACCACTACAGATTTTTACAATCATCTTCTGGCGTTTTTCTTTTGCAATAGTCTCTTTACGATTTGCTTTCTCTTTTTTATACTGATCAACTTTTGCCTGACTCATTTATTTTCTCCTTAAAACGTACTCAATGTATATATTTTACACGCATTTAATAGAAATTGCAAGGAATATTACATATTTCTTGATTTATCCAGGCATGTTTTCATAGCATCCATAACCGCAGCTCGCATACCCTTTTCCTCAAGCACTCGAACTGCCTGAATCGTCGTCCCTGCTGGTGAGCAAACCATATCTTTTAACTGTCCTGGATGCATATCGGTTTCAAGCACCATCTTGGCACTACCCAATACCGCCTGCGCAGCAAAGGTATAAGCCTGACTTCTTGGCATTCCACCTTCTACTGCTGCATCCGCCATAGCTTCAATAAACATAAATACATAGGCAGGAGAACTTCCACTAACTGCTGTAACTACATCCATTTGATGCTCCATTACAATTTCCGTTCTAGAAAAAGTATTAAATAACTTGCACACTGCATCAAATTCAGTAGGAGTAACCAAATCATTTGCGCATATCCCTGTCATACCTTCTTTTACCATGGAAGGAGTATTTGGCATAGCGCGCACTATCTTTACACGTTTACCAACCTTTTCTTCAAGCCATGCAAGTGTTTTACCTGGCGCAATGGATACTAAAATCTTATTTTCCCAAAGTGCACCCTTAATTTCATCAATTACTTCCTCATAATATTGTGGCTTTACAGCAAGAAAAATTATATCTGCTATCATTGCAAGCTCAACATTTTTCTCTGCAACCTCTACACCATATTTTTTCTGTATATTCACCTTGGATGCCAATGTCTTAGTCGAAACAAGTACATCTGAAGTTTTCACTCTTCCAGAACTAAGCATCCCCCATAGCATAGCCTGTCCCATATTTCCACATCCGATAAATCCTATCTTCATATCCTTCTTCCTTTCTTATTCCATTCTATCGACAAACTTCGACATTTACTAAGAACGATAATCTCCATTGATTTTAACATAATCATAGGTCAAATCGCAGCCCCATGCTTTTGCACTCGCCTCGCCTTGTTTTAAGTTCACAAGGATTTGAATTTCATCAGCACCAAGCACTACCTTGGCTTCCTCTTCTGAGAACTCGACACCTGCGCCATCCACACATACTTCTATTGCACCATTACAAGAAGCAAGTGTTACATCCACCTTGTTAATATCAAACTCTGCATCTGCGTAGCCAATAGCACAGAGAACTCGTCCCCAGTTTGCATCTTCTCCAAACATCGCACATTTAAAAAGTGGCGAACAGATAACACTCTTTGCAACCGTAATCGCTGTATCCAAGTCCGGAGCACCTGCACAGCTACATTCCAAAAGCTTGGTAGCACCTTCTCCGTCCTTTGCGAGCATTTTGGTCAACTGCATCAACACTTCATATAAAGCAAGCTTAAACACTTCATAAGCTTCATTTTCTTCAACAATCTTTGCATTGCCTGCCAATCCGTTAGCCATAACTGTAAGCATATCGTTGGTAGAAGTATCTCCATCTACACTTAAGCAGTTATATGTAACCTTGACAATTTCGGACAATGCTTTCTGTAAAAGTGTTGCATCAATTGCAACGTCTGTTGTAACAAAGTTAAGTGTGGTCGCCATATTCGGATGAATCATACCACTTCCCTTTGCCATACCACCAAGCACACAGGTTATACCGTCAATCTCAAATGCTACAGCATATTCCTTCATTACGGTATCTGTTGTCATAATAGCATTAGCAGCCTTCTGATTGCCTGTATAGCTTAATCCCGCTACTAATTCTTTCATGCTATTTGCAATTGGTTCAATTGGAAGGATCTGACCGATTACACCAGTAGAAGCTACAATAACTTCTGCATCGTTTATTTCATAGCCAATACCTCTTAATTCTTCTGCTGTAAGCTGGCACATTTTCTCTGCTTTTTCTACACCATCTGCGTTACAGGTATTCGCATTCTTGCTGTTAACAATAACAGCCTTAGATTTCTTTCCAGATTTCTCTAAATTTGCTTTGGTAACAGTAATTGGAGCACCTTTTACCTTGTTGCTTGTGTATACTGCTGCTGTATCACATACAATATCCGATACAACGAGCCCTAAATCATTTTTATCTTTATTTGGATTGAGCCCACAGTTTAATCCGTTTGCCTGAAATCCCTTTGCTGCACATACACCGCCATCTAATTTTTTCAATGCTGTTCCCATATCAAACACATCCTTCACATTTCATATAATATTAAAAAAGATATACCTATTTTACCCTTTTCTACCCTATAAATCAAGAACACCCCGTATTCCAATTGGGAATACAGGGTGTTGTTGTACGTTATAGTTTACATATATTTATCTAACTGATGTGATACATTTAATACGTTTGAAAGCTCATTCTTTGCAGTTTCTGCATTGTCTAAGTTTTCTACTGTCATTTCTGTTGCCTGCATAGAAGAAGCGGTTACTTCTTCTGTTGTAGCAGAAAGGTTTGAAATGTTATCTACAATCTGGTTATTTGCTTCAGAAAGGCTTGTAAGGAGGTTATCGATATTCTCGATTTCATCGATAAGACCATTTACGTTGTTGCTCATTTCTTCAAAGCTCTGTGATACCTGCTCAATCATCTGATCCTGTACACCAGCAGCTTCTACCGAACGTCCAACTGCCTCAGTTGCCTGCTGCGCATTCTGAGAAAGCTCTTCTAAGATACGAGCAATGTTTTCTGTTTCCATACGAGTCTTCTCTGCAAGCTGTCTGATTTCATCAGCAACTACTGCAAAACCACGTCCTGCTTCACCCGCACGAGCACTTTCGATAGAGGCATTAAGAGCAAGCAAATTGGTTTGACTTGAAATTGAGAAAATAGTATCTGCAATACCCTTAACTGCTTTGGTACGTTCCTGTAATGCTTTCATCGCATCTGCAACGTCATTATTTGTCTCAGCAATTACCTGTGACTGCTGTTTCAAATCGCCCATAAGTACAAGGTTCTGCTGGTTAAGTTCGTTGGACTGCTGTGCCACACGAACCATATTTTCAGAGCTTTCAATGGTAACCTGAAGAGATTCCTGAATGTTCTGAGTCATGGTTGTCTGAGTCTGAATGCTTTCAGATGTGCTATATGTACTATTGGAAATATCTTTCATCGCGTTGTTAACAACTTCTGAAGATTCATTTAACTGGTTGATAATGCCCATCGCATTTTCTGTACCCTTACGAACTTTACTCGCTACAGTAAGCACATCATCCATAATCTCTTTCTGGCGTTCCTGCTCTGCAAGCGCAGCCCCTACAGAATGGTCATTGTATAATTTTGCTACGCTACCAGTTAAAATAATAATGGCAACCATAAGTAACACTGCACTATACACAAACGCAAAATCAATAATATCTTTGCCACCCAAATTTTCGCCACTTGCTAACTTATAGCCAATAGAAAGTGTCATAGATGCAATATAGGCAACACCAGAAATGATACTATATTTCTTATCAAAATATAAAATACCACCAATCAATACAAATCCACCGATTAAAACAGCAAAATCCTGAGAATATGCAAATGCTATAACCCAGCCAATCATACACTGTCCTACTAATTGAATGTATCTTGTCTTTTTACTCTTTTTGTTTCTTAAAAATGCAATCCAGGAAACGATTAATGTAATGGCTACCAGTGAAATAATCAAACCACAAAAGCCAAGTGAACGTTCGCCTCTTAGCGCAGAAACAGCTAACAATACCATAATATACAAAAAGTATGCACTAACTGCTATAACCATATAGCGGTTCGTACGTATCAGCTGTTCTGTAGGATCCGCAAAACGAAACTCTGCATTTACAGGTGTTACACATTCTTCCTTTACAACGTTTTCTTTCTTACTTAACAAACCCATTTTTGATTTCTCCTCCTAAGCATCTCGCATTTAATTAGAGCCTAAACTTATATATTATTATATCATGAACACAATATCTTGTATATCATTTTATAATTTCCTTACCAAATTACTCCACTTCTTCCATAATACTCTTGTATGCTGGACGAATAATCTTGTTCATACCAATCATTTCTTCGATACGGTGTGCACTCCAGCCTACAATACGCGCAATCGCAAAAAGTGGTGTATATAATTCCTGTGGAATATCCAGCATCTCATATACAAATCCACTGTAAAAGTCGACGTTTGGACTAACACCTTTAAAGATGTGACGTTTTTCTGCAATAAGCTCTGGAGCAAGCTCTTCAATCAGGTTATACAGATGCATCTGTTTATCCTGCCCCTTTGCAACCGCAAGCTCTTCTACATAACCCTTAAAAATTCTTTCTCGTGGGTCAGAAAGTGAATATACTGCATGCCCCATACCATAGATAAGGCCTTTTTTATCAAACACTTCACCATTTAACATACGACCCAAATATGCTTTTACTTCCTCTCTGTCTTCCCAATCCTTTACATTGGTACGAATATCATCCATCATTTCCATAACCTTGATATTAGCACCACCATGTTTTGGTCCCTTTAAAGATGACATCGCTGCAGCAATCGCAGAATACGTATCTGTCCCCGCAGAGGTAACCACTCGTGTAGTAAATGTTGAGTTATTACCACCGCCATGCTCCATATGAAGCATAAGTGCCACGTCTAATACTTTTGCTTCGAGCTCTGTATACTTCTGATCTGGACGAAGCATCATTAAGAAGTTCTCCGCAGTTGAAAGCTTAGGGTCTGGTCTGTGAATATACATACTGTCCCCATTCTCATAATGGTTATATGCATGATAAGCATATACTGCCAAGAGTGGGAAGTTTGCAATCAACTGAATACACTGACGTAAGCTGTTCTCTACACTTGTTTCCAATGTCTGCTTATCATAGGACGCCAATGTAAGGATACTTCTTGTCATGGAATTCATGATGTCTCTAGAAGGAGCCTTCATAATAACGTCTCTCGTGAAGTTGGTAGGTACTCTACGACAATCGCCAAGCACTTTTGAAAATTCAGCAAGTTCTTCCGATGTAGGAAGCTCTCCAAAAAGAAGTAGATATGCTGTTTTTTCAAATCCAAATTCTGTTTCCCCCAAATCATCAATCAGGTTATTTACCTGATATCCACGATACCAAAGCTCACCTTCACAAGGTGTCTTTACACCATCAATATTTTTAAACGAGATAACCTTGGAGATGGTAGTTAGACCCGTCAATACGCCTTTACCATTCTCATCACGGAGACCTCTGTTTACCCCAAATTTACGAAATAATTCTTCTGGAATTGTGTCGTTTATCACACATAAATCCTTTTTACCTTCTGCATAAGCCTTTACTTGCTCTTTGTATGACATATTTATCACTCCTATTCCTAATTACTAACCTATATGTCATAGGCTGCAAAATTTTTACATCTGTATGCCGTAATATTTTAAATGCGCTTCAAGTTCTGGAGTAATAGCACCGCCTGCAGCAACATAACGGTCAAATAACACCTTTTCTTTCTCACGTTTACGACCAGCAATAATATTGCTCTTTGTGAAAAGCTCCTTATACATTGGATTCTCTTCTAATTTCTTGCGCACTTCTGCTTTAAATGGAACATATTCTGAAATAATTCGACGAGATACCTTATTCAATCGGAAATTACCCTGTGACTCATATTTCATCCATCCCATATAATCTGCCACGAATACTTCTCGATAGTTATTCTTAGCATGTACCAAATCAGCCTTTACCTTTTCCTTTGCCTGCTGAGACAAATCTCTATTCTTACGGTAAAACTGTACATAATCATAAAACTCGGATGTCAGTGACTTTTCTCGAATATCATTCCAACGGACACCCAAAATCTTTCTACAAATTTCCCAACGATAACGACCAATGGTTTCTAACATCATATCGGACATTTCTCCACTTGTCATAATAGGGAAAATAAATCTTGCCGGTGTATCTCTCTTTACCCCTGAAGTTTCCTGCCACATCATTGCTCTACTACCAATATTTGGCATAAGGATAACATCTGGAAGCACCTCTTTCATAATCTCTGTACGTTCAATTCCGTACTTTGGAGAAGCAAAAAATACTTCTCGATAGAAGCAAGAATAATCTAATTCTCGAATATCATCAATTGCAGCATTGATTGTAATGCCAGATACAATTAGCTGGTCAATAGAACGTACAAATTCCTTGCTGTGTAGAACTGGACAAAATGTCGTAATGCGGCCATATGTAATACGATTATTCGTCATAAACATATTACGAATTTCAAACTCAACCTTTTTGAGCTGGTCGCGTTTCAATACATTCTCTTCTTCTCTTGTTATCTCATGGTTTTTACGCATTTCCAACAAGTGACCTGTATAATCTATATCAAATTCATTCTTGGATGGTTCTTTTTCTCCACGATACACCAGGCAAAGCCACTGGTAAGCGGAGTACACATGACTAAAGGTCTCGCCTGCGGCATCACGTTCTCTCTGCTCAATCCACTGATTATCCAAAAGCTCACTAATCGCCATAAGCTCGTCTAGATGTTCTTCACCTGCCATCTGTAAGTCAAGCACGCCAAAATTGAAGAATAACTTCATAATGGCAGATATCGTTCTCGCATTTACCGCACGTAAAAATGCTTTTTCATAAATCTCATAGAACACCTTCGTCAATGCCCTACGTGTTTTCTGCATCTCAGGAGTATAATCCTGCACCTCTGCAATCAGAGCATATTCTGCAATCAATTGCTTGCATGCTGTAATCTCATCCTGCTCATATCCTGCGTATTTCATGATATAGGTTGCAAAATCCGTCTTAAGTATCTGTTCACGGGTTAACACTTCCGCAACCTCACCATCTACATTTTCTTCTACTTCCACATAGCTCTGGTGATTCTGTACATAATCAAGGAAATCCATAGATTTGTAATAATCTAATCTTGCATCAATATCCGTTTCTTCATAAAAATTGGATTGTTTTAAAAATTCTTCTAATTCTGCCACACGACGGTCTGCTTTCTCAGTGCTATCGCCTCTTAATGCATATTTCATCGCAAGATCATACCAAAGCTCTAATAAATCCTCATCTTCACAGATAAGGCCTTCTTTGGCACGCTGAAGATATTCCTTTAATGCATCCATATTTGAAATCATACGACTCATAATCTCAGCAAGCTGCAAAAGAAGTCCTATCGTCAAATTCTCTTTCTCTCCATAAAAATAACGAAGATTCTTCTCTGGTATATCTACTAACTCCTGAAAATATCCTTTTTCCCAAGGTTGAATTGGTTCTGGTTCTTCAATTTCACTTAAAGCAGCAATCGCAACATCTTTCATATCGAAATCAGACTGCGCACAGTGGATTTCATAATCACTCCACTGTTTTGCAACAAAATCAGACACTTTCTGCACCATAGCTTTTATCTGACTATAAGAATCATAAATCATACTATACTGCTTAATTGCGGCATAAAGAAACGCATAAGAATACTTTGGTTGTTCTTTAAAAATAGTCTTATAGTCCTCAGGTGACTCATATTTGTAGGATGCAATCAGAGAATCCTCTGCTGCTACATAATCACAAATATATGCATCCGAAACACCCAGCATAAATCCAACCACACTACCCGTACCTAAGGTAATCTGGTTGTATTCTGTCTGCAGATTTACAGAGCCACGCAACACAATATAAATTGCTTTGGTTGTCTCACCCTTTCGAATTAGGTGTTCCCCCTTCTTTAATTCGATTGCTACCATACCATGCACCTTCTTTCAAGTCGGTATTCTTTCCAAAAAAGAAATTCTTTTCCACCTTAACGAACATTCTATCACAAAAAAGCAATCTTTTCTACTCTAATCTCGTAATATTTGAAATGATTGGTATAGATTCAATTTCCCGTACCCCCATTCTGTATTTGGATAATTTCGATTCGACTCTCTCTTGCAACCTCTTATCAAAAAATTCCTTACTTCTACAGAATTCATCGTAGGAGCATTCCCTCGTAATATGCCCCACTCCAGCACAAGCGCCGCAGCGCCTGCTGTAATCGCAGCACTAGCGCTTGTTCCAGTCTGCTTAGCATATCCGCCTCTTAGGTTCGCACCAAAGACATCCACTGCAGGAGCGCAAAACTCAGGCTTTACTTGTCCTGTACCAGAAAAACCTCTTCCAGACTCGAGGAATCTTGCCTCTGTAAGAGCATTATATCCACCAACTGTAATTCCAAGTCTTATATTACCTGGCATCGTAATCGTTGTATCTGGATTTGGCTCTACAAATCGAATATCATTTCCTGTTAGTGACTGTATCGGAAGCCACATGTGAAACTCCCCTGTAATTGCATTAACGGGATATACAAATACTGTCCATATTCCCTCTGCTGGGCGGGAAAAACGAAAGAAAATTAAAAGGTCACCACTTTCTTTTCCTGCAATTCTGTAATCCAGGGCAAGTTCTGTATTTTCAAATACAAACTTAGTGGTCTGTGTCTCTTCCGAAACGGGAAATCCCCCCTGGCTACGCTGTCCTGTTGGCGACTGCACCACCACACGCACTAGTTCCGGAGCATACGACCATAATTCCATACAAAAACCAGTTATCCCCTCTTCCACATTTATCTCCACACGGGTTGGTTCTATGAGTGAATCTGTTGTCCCGAAAAAATGATGCTGCGCAATTGCCTGATTCCCAGCAGGCACTACCACAACCCTTCCAATACTAGTTGCAATATCATCTAATAAAATAGATAATGGCCCTGCCCCTGTATGACTCCCTTGATTACTACCAATTCCCAACAAAATTACAAGTGGCTTCTGCTCCCTTTGTGCAATGGATTCTACATATGCGATCCCTGCCATAATATCATTTTCCTGATACATCGGTTCTTCACCAGACATATAGAAAAAATCTTTTAGATTCTGCTTCGCTTCTTTGAGTTTTACAATTACAAGCTCACTGCGTGGTGCGGCTCCGATAAAATCATTCACCGGATCTGCACTACCTGCAGCAATACTCGCCAAATAGGTCCCATGTCCATTACTATCCATTTGTGGCACAATCGTTTGCGGATCATTTGCACTAAGTGCTTCATCGATTTGCTCGCGCGTATATTCTACTCCATATTGAAAATCGAATATGTCACTTTCATTTTGAGCTGCAACTGCAGTTTGATCCCATATAGACACAATTCTGGTATTTCCTGTTTCATCTTGAAACAAAGCATTGGTATAATCAATGCCTGTATCCACTATCCCTATCAAAATCCCCTGACCATTTAAAGCTAAGGCAGGCTGATTTTGAATTGCAAGTATTCCACTTACATCTAAACTTGTACTGTCCATAAGAGAAAATAACTTCGGAATTGAAGTATAAGAATAACGACTGATAGAAAGTGGTGGCAACTTACTTTTGTCGTAATATAGAATATCATACTGTCTATTGATAGATTGCACACATACAGGCTCTATCAATGGCGTATTTCTTTCATCACTAGACACAATAAAATCATAGACATCATTTGATTGGATTATTTCGGAGCAAGACATATAAGTCTCCTTAAATGAACATTATTATAATCTATGCGCTTATTTTTCTTCTGTTCATACATAAAAAGACACAACAAAATTGCTTACGTCAACTTTGTTGTGTCTGCATTTTAAGCAACACTCGCTATAACTGCTCCTATCGCAATCGATGGTCCAAACGGGAAATAAGAATCTTCTGTATTCCTTTTTCCATTCCGCACCCATAATAGACCAACACCGATACCAATAATACAGGCCCAAAGAAGAGTCCATAAATTCTTCTCCCACCCTAGAAACAGGCCTGTAACAAATAGTAATTTGATATCTCCACCACCCATGAGTTCTTTTTTTAGAAGATGCTCAAATACTAGTATTATTACGAGCAAAGGAATGCTAACAACCAAACCATCCAGACATAGAAGACTCAACCTCTTCCAGTTCAATCCTTCGTGACATAGAAAATATATAACTCTTGCCCCTATAGCAAAAAGCAATACTTTATCTGGAATTATATGTTTTCGTATATCTATTATGGATACCCATAATAAGATGCCGATGAAAAACACCATTAGCACTCTATTAATTCTTCCTTTCTGTATTCAACCTATAAAATTGGGCATCTACTATCATGACAAGTAAAGTAGATAATCTGGTACTCTTCTGCAACTTCCATAAGCAGTTCATTACCTGCTACCACCTTCTCCTGATCAAGATTCACAAATGGATCATCTAAAATGAGGAATGGTTTTTCCTCCTGGTACATCGCGTCTACCAACGCCAAACGCATACACACTCCTATCAAATCCTGATATCCTGCCGATAACCAATGCACTTCTCTAAGTTCTCCCATCTGACGAAGACGAAGTGTAATATTCGCATCAATCACCCAGCTATCACTTACATCTCCTGTAAGAAGACTGTAATACTTTGCAAATCCCTGGGAAATAGGATCCATATATCTTGCAGTAAACTGTTCTTTTGCAGTCTGTAGATACTCCTGTGTCAACTTAAGAATATGATATTTCTGCATATCTTTTTCCTGCTCCTGACACAAATCTCGTAATTCTATTTCCTTCTCATCACGTAAATCCAGCTGTTCCTGTAAATCCTCCAACTGTTTTACATACTGATTCCTTGTCGTCTTGCACCTTTCGAGTTTCTCATCCGTCTGTGCAATTAGATGATTTAACTCATCCAATGAATACGGACAAAGCGCTTGTCTCGTCCAAAACTGTTTATCCTGAGCCTGTTCAAAAGCGGTCTTCTTTGCTACAAACTCTTTGTAAGCTTTGTCTGCCATTTGATATTCCGCGGCCTTAGTCTGCAAATAATTCAACTCAGCAGCACAATCTTCGCTAAGTGAGAACTGATACATTTTAGCAAAGCTCATTACCTTGCCTTTGATTTCCTTATAAGCAGTCATTTCTCTATCTGCATTCTCTTTCTTCTCTTTCATACGAAGATAGTCCTGCACCTGGGTCTTTAACCCATAGAGTCTGGATTGGTATTCGCCTACCTCACAATATACATGGTATTTCCCAAGAAAATTGCCAATTGTTGCATATACCTTATTCACATCCGCTTTCATACTATTAATCGTTTCTAAAAGATGGCTGGCTTTTCCCTCTGTGTTTGCTTGTTCAGCATCCATCATTGTTTTCCATGTCTGCCTGTCCTTGTAAACACGCACACCAAGAATAGAACCTACTACACCGAACACAGTACCACAAATTCCTGCAATAATCGCTGCAATTAATAGGAATCGAGGTTCTATTTCTGGCAAAAGCCTATAGAACCATATAACAATTGCTCCTAATCCAGCAACCGCAAAGCCAATACCTACGAAAAGGAAAATGCGATATGCCAAAGAACCGGAAAATTTAGGTTCTACTGGCACCTGCTCTAAATCTGTGTTGTAAACAGAGAGCTTAGACTCCTGACGCGCAATTTCATCCTTTTGCTTATCAATTTCTGTAAACATCGCTAAAGACGCATCAATGTCCTCATCTGTAGGTACAGCTTCTTCGAACATTTCCTGCAATTTGCTATACTCTTCTAACTCTTCAATAGAAAGCTCATAGCCTCGTGCTGCAGTCTGTGCTTCCTTCATTTTACCTACGTTTTGCATCTGTGTCTGGAATTCCGCTTCTGCTGGAACGCCCACTGGAAATAGTCTCATATAAGCATCTCTATTTTTTTCTTTTTCTTCTGTTTCCTGACACATTATGTCGTACTGAGCATACAATGCCTTTCTACGGCTATCTTCACTTGCTATAACCAGCGCATCTGCATACTCCTTGCGAATTGCACTAAGTTCCCTTATTTGTACTGCAACATCCTGCTCCTTTTGCTTGATTCCTGCCAAGCCATCCTGCGCGGCTTCAAATGTACGAAGTTCTTGTGTCAGCTGTGTGATGTAATTTTTTCTCTTCTTGATACTTCCTGTTACACGGTCGGGTGTAAGCTGATTGAGTATATCCTTTAGATAGCTGTTTGCACTTTCAAAGTTATTGATATCATCTGTGTTCTCTGCTAAATTCCCCAGCTTCGCATTGATTCCGTCTGACGCTTCACTAACGCAATCATTCTGTGCGATATAAACACTTCTTCGAAAAGAGGCACTATCTAACTCAAATAATTCGCTACCTATATTCTCTGAGAAATCAAAACACTCCAGATTCGTTCTCAAATCATACAGATGAAATTCATCCGATTTCTCTGTTCGTCCAAAGGTACGGCTGATACGGTATTTCTTTCCATTTACTTCAAAATCCAGCTCTCCACCAAATGCGCCACCCTGCCAAGGGCGATATACCACACGCTCTTTTTCAAATGCACCTGTAGACTTTTTCGCATCCAGTCCATAGAACATGGCTTTTAAAAAAGCAGCAAGTGTACTCTTTCCCCACGCATTCGCTTCATTGATTACATTTAACCCATCTGTAAATTCAAGCTTAAGGTCAGACAACTTACCAAAATTTTCAATATGACAAGCTAACAATTTCATAAGTTAATCTCCTCCCCTTGTAATGCCAGAATTCCAGCTCGAATAACCATAGATTTTTCCTCGTCTGATAAATCAGAATCTGAAACAAGGCGAATAAACTCTCCCTTAAGAGATACATCCCCTTCATAATCCTTGTAATTTACCATAAGCCTAGTCTCATCCACTACCTTCATATAATAGAAATAATCCATGAACTGCTCTTCTAAAAATGAAGTATCCAACTCACATTCTACATCAACACTACCATATAAAACTACTTTTACAAGGCTCGATGAAGCATACTGCGTATCTGTAATCGCCTGATTGATGCGAACTGCGGCTTCCTGTGTGGTACGCACGCCAGTCACATCGACAAGTAGTGTATACAGTGTACGGTATCCCATTGGTACAAAGTTCACACTAGCCTTTAGAGTCTTTGCATCAATATCAATAACGACAAAGCCTTTTGGATCACATTCATCAAATCCACGTCCCTCCAGGCAGCCTGGGTAGCAATAAATCCCTCTGCTATCGATTTTGTCCATGTGGAATCCATGTACATGACCTAACGCAAGGTAGTCTATATTCTTATTCTTTAAATCATCGAGACTTATTGTCTCTACCTTGTCCTTGCTGCGATATCCTGCTAACTGACCATGCATTGTCACAATATTAAACGTATTGTGGTCAAGTACAAGTGTATTATATGCTGTCAGACTATTTTGTGCATTCAGCTCAAGCCCGTTAATGGTGATATTTCCATAAGTATACGATGTCCATTCATCTCCAAAAAGATAAAGATTCTGTGGAATCTCATCTAATTTAGACAAGAAATTATCATTGTCATGATTCCCTTTTAAATAAAGGAAATCTATCTCTGGATTATTTACAATCACATCTCGAACCGTATTTCTTACCATAGCAGATACATTTCTGGTATCAAATAAGTCACCAGCAATCAAAATTACCTTTACGGTATTCTTTCTGGCATAATCTACCATACGGGTAAAGGTGCGTAAAATCTCATTCTTACGCTCCTTTGCCTGCTCTTTTGATAAATTGGCTGTCATTTTAGAATCTAAATGTAAATCTGCACAGTGGATTATCTTCATGGTCTTTCCTTCTTTATTATTTTTTCCTGTTGCGTCTACTTTGTATATAAACTATAACTGACTATCCTCAAGTGCAAGGGTGCCCCTCATTTCAATGCGTGGACCACCTTTTTTCTCGATATAGTCTTCAGTGATAGTCACCTTGCCAATGTTATCATCCTTTGGAATCTCATACATAATATCTAACATAAATTCCTCAATGATAGCACGTAATGCTCTGGCTCCTACCTTTTTCTCCTTTGCTCTTCTTGCAATGTTGCGAAGGGCAGCCTCTTCAAAGTCGAGCTTTACTTCATCCATCGCTAAGAGTTTCTGGTACTGTTTGATAATAGCATTCTTAGGGGTCGTTAAAATGGACACTAACATATCTTCTGTCAATGCATCCAATGAGAACAGAATTGGTAGACGTCCAATAAATTCTGGAATCATACCAAACTTTCTCACATCATCTACTGTAACCTGTCTAAGAAGGTTCTCTTCATTATCATATTTATCTTTTAAATCTGCTTTAAAACCTATAGATGCGGCCTTGTTCAAACGCTCCTTAATAATATCCTCTAGTCCTGGGAATGCACCTCCGCAGATAAAGAGAATATTCTTAGTATTTACCATAGTCATAGGTACCATCGCATTCTTACTGCTTGCACCTACTGGCACTTCAATTTCCGCACCTTCTAAAAGCTTTAACATACCCTGCTGTACAGATTCACCACTTACATCACGCTGGTTGGTATTCTTCTTCTTTGCAATCTTGTCGATTTCATCGATGAAGATGATACCATGTTCTGCACGCTCTACATCATTGTCTGCAGCTGCAAGAAGCTTGCTTACTACAGATTCGATATCGTCACCTATGTAGCCTGCTTCTGTAAGTGTGGTTGCATCTGTAATTGCAAGTGGCACATCCAAAAGTTTTGCCAAGGTCTTAACCAAATAAGTCTTTCCACAACCAGTTGGCCCAATCATAAGCATGTTGGATTTCTCAATTTCGATGCCATCCTCTTCTGGTTTGGCCATTACTCGTTTGTAGTGGTTATAAACAGCTACAGACATAACCTTCTTTGCATGCTCCTGACCTACTACATATTCGTCTAAACTTGCCTTAATCTTGTGTGGTGCTGGAATAGAATGAATATCCAAAACTGGTTTTGCCTTCTTCTCCTGTTTCTTTTTCTTTTTAAGGCGCTGGCTCTGTGGAATGCCTCCAAACATACCATCCATATCTCCACCACCTGGAAAGCCTCCAAACATATTGTTGAAGTCAGATAAATTAATCATTTGGATGTGTGGGGTTTTCTGGTTATTATTTGGATTATTGGTATTTCCATTCGCATCATTACCATCTGCTGTAGTTTCTGTATTTGTGCCTGTACCTGGCGCTACTCCAGACATTCCTGGCATGCCCATGAAATCATTCATGCTAAATGACATTCCTGGTGGCATACCGAAGCCACTGCTATTCATGGCATCCATGGTGCGCTGCATACAATCCGTACAAATCTTTACTCCACCATAGATATTAATCATCTTACCCGCAATACTTTCTGGACGACGGCAAATGTAGCAGATGTCTTCGTATTCATCGTGGTTATCTTCCTGTTCTTCACTTACTGCTTCAACCACTTCTTCCGCAGTTTCCTTCACTTCTTCTACTATATCTTCATTTTCAGTTACTTCTCTGAAATCCATACAACTCAATTCCTTTTCTTGTTTTTATCGTTTTTCTTAATTTAATGTGTCATTTCATCAATTATTTTATATGTAAAAGCACACATGGCTATTATACTTCATTCTAATATTTATCTCAATTAAATTTCATCTTTTTCATTTTTCTTTTATATTTTCTCAAAACAAAAAATCCCCATCGCACCAATAGATGCGACAGGGGCATTCTAATTACATAAATACAAAAGCGATATATGCTAATCCAAATAACAAGCATAAAAATCCAATCACAACAAGCATAGGCTTGAACATGAATTTTACTGCTGACCAGTAGGTATTCCAAATATCTCTCGGACTAGAAGTTGTCCCAGTCTTGGAGAATTTGAAATCACCGCCCATTCCATGCACATTGGACAAATCAGCAAATGATCTACCATCGTCGATGTATGTAATTTTTTCTTTTTTCTTCTTACCCATGATAAGTAATCTCCTAAACTGACAAACTTGCATCACGCCCAGCATGATGCAAGTTTAACCATTAATTATCTATTACTCTTCCAGCAAATGACAAGCTGCGCAATGTCCATTACCATAATCCTTGTATTCTGGAGTTACTTCTTTACAGATGTCCTTTGCATATGGACAACGTGTGTGGAAGCGACAGCCCTTTGGTGGGTTCGCTGGTGAAGGAATATCTCCATTTAATACGATACGGTTCATCTTAACATCTGGGTCTGGATATGGAATCGCAGAGAATAAAGCCTTGGTGTATGGGTGAAGTGGATTACTAAAGATTTCATCTTTGCTACCAAATTCCACCATACTTCCTAAGTACATAACGCCGATTTTGTCTGAGATAAATTTAACTACAGATAAATCGTGAGAAATGAATACATAGGTAAGGTTTAAATCTCTCTGTAATTTCTTTAAAAGGTTGATAATCTGTGCCTGAATAGAAACATCAAGCGCTGATACTGGTTCATCACAGATAACAAGCTTTGGATTTACAGAAAGTGCTCTTGCGATACAGATACGCTGTCTCTGTCCACCAGAGAATTCATGTGGGTATCTTTCGAAATAGTAATCACGAAGACCACATTTATCCATCAAGTCTAATACATAATCTTTTACTTCTGCTTTTGGTACGATGTTGTGTACCTCAACAGGCTCAGAAAGGATACCACCTACAGTATCTCTTGGAGGAAGTGAAGAATATGGATCCTGGAAAATAATCTGCATCTGTTTGCGGATTTCTCTCATATCTTTGGATTTTAAGTCTGTAATATCCTTGCCATCAAAGATAATCTGTCCGCCAGTAGGCTCATGCAATTTCAAAATAGTACGACCAAGTGTGGTCTTACCGCAGCCAGATTCTCCTACGATACCGAGGGTTTCACCAGCCTTTAATTTGAAGGATACATTGTCTACAGCTACAAGTTCTGAGGTAACTTTACCAGTAATTGTCTTCTTAAGTGGGAAGCACTTACGGATGTTGCGAACCTCAAGAATTGCTTCTGGGTCAAATGGTGTATCTTTTGCAATTATCTGTTCATTAGCCATTGTTCTGACCCTCTTCATACAAGTGGCAGGATACAAAATGAGTTGGGCTAACCTGAATCATACCAGGGTAGTCACCAGAACATTTTTCCTTGCACATTGCACATCTTTCTTTAAAATAACAGTGATTTGGCATATTAACAGGGTTTGGAACGTTACCTGGAATATTGTAAAGTTCGTCACTGCTAGAATCTACAGTTGGTTTTGATTTCTGTAAGCCAATCGTGTATGGATGAAGTGGATTGTGGAAAATTTCTTCTACAGTACCTTTTTCAATTACACGTCCAGCATACATAACTACCACGTAGTCTGCCATCTCAGCAATGATTCCGAGGTCATGTGTGATTAACATGATAGAACCATCAATCTTGTCTTTTAAGTCACGGAGCAAATCAAGAATCTGTGCCTGAATGGTTACGTCAAGTGCTGTAGTAGGCTCATCTGCAATGATAAGTCTTGGGTCGCTGGCAAGTGCCATAGCAATCATAACACGCTGTCTCATACCACCGGATAATTCGTGTGGGTATGCACCATATACACGTTCTGGCATTGCAATACCTACGAGATTTAACATTTCGATAGATTTTGCTTTTGCATCTTCTTTACTTGCACCCTTTTTATTGATGAAGGTTACTTCATCTAACTGTTCACCGATAGTAAAAATTGGATTCAAGGAAGTCATTGGTTCCTGGAAAATCATAGCAATTTCACTACCACGAATTTTGTGAATATCACGCATTGGCATCTTTGCGATATCAAAAATCTTCTCTTTTGCGTGGAAACGAATTTCACCAGACACAATCTGTCCAGTTGGTCCCTGTAAAAGTCTCATAACTGACATACTTGTTACAGATTTACCACAACCTGATTCGCCTACGATACCAACTGTCTTATTCTTAGGAATATCAAAGGAAACACCATTTACCGCTTTTACAACACCCTGCTCTGTGAAGAAGTAGCTATGTAAGTTATCGATTTCCAGAATATTTTCCTCACCCTTCATTTCAGTAAGATATTCTGATTCATCGCACTTGCGGTTCTTATAGGCCTCAAGCTCTTTCATTACCTTGGCATTTTCCTTGGCAATGGCACGAACTTCTTTTCCTGAGAGATAATTCCCGCCTGATTTTTTATCTTTCTTAAATATACTCATTGCTTATCTCCTTGCTTTTGGATCAAGGGCATCACGCAGACCATCACCTACGAAGTTAAAGCCAAGTACCGCAATAACGATACATACACCGGCTGGAACCCATACGTTTAAGTGGTTCTGCAAAATGTCTTGGTTGGTGGAAATGATATTAATCATAGTTCCCCATGCAGCATATGGTGCTTTAACACCGAGATTCAAGTAAGACAAAGTTGCCTCATAAAGAATCATACTACCAAGGCTCAAACTCATCTGCACGATTAACTGTGGCATAACGTTTGGAACCAGGTGTTTAAAAATCTTTCTGCCTGTTGAGTAACCCATCGCTTCTGCTGCTACCATATATTCCTGCTCACGAAGAGAAAGAATCTGTCCACGTACCAGACGTGCAGTACCAGGCCAAGAAATAAAGGTCAGATAAGTCATCAACAAGTAAATACGATATTTTGCGTCAATATCAGATGCATCCAAAATAGTACTGATAATAAGCAGGATTGGAATACCTGGCAGACACATAAGCACGTCACAAAGACGCATGATAACACTGTCAATCCAGCCTCCAAAGAAGCCTGCGATACCACCAAGGATTACACCTAAGATTGTAATCAAAAATACTGCTAAAAAGCTTACGGTAAGAGAAATTCTTCCACCGTACATAAGTCTTACAAAGATATCATAGCCTTCGTTGTCAGTTCCAAGGATGTGCTCCTTAGAAGGTGCTGCAAGGAAGTTATCCTTTAAAGACTTCTCTGTGGTCTGACGAAGTGTATACTCTACACCATTTACCGTATAGGTTGTCTCTGCAACCGCATACTCTGTCTTACCACTTTCATCTAATTCGATTTCGCCCCACTGGTTATAAATAAGTGGACCAGCAAAGCTGAAAATAAAGAGTCCGATTACCATAATAAGCCCGATAATACTCAGCTTAGAACGGAAAAATCTACGAACTACCATCATAGTAGGAGACATCAGACGTACATTTTTATCAAGAGGTACTTCTGTATCTTCTACAGCTTCTGTACCAAGCTTGCTTGTATTTTCTTCCATTGTACGCGCCTCCTTACTCTAATTTTACTCTAGGGTCTACGATACCGTACATAAGGTCGGCAAGAAGAACACCTAAAACACTAAGTACAGCTAAGAACATGTTGTATCCCATGATAAATGGAATATCACCACGGTTCATAGCACCTAATGCTACGTTACCAATACCTGGTAAGTCGAATACCTGCTCCGTGATAATCGCACCAGAGAACAGGGATGGAATCAAACCAGCCATAGAGGTTACAAGTGGGATAAGTGTATTACGGAAAGCGTGTTTGTTGATAACAACACTCTCTTCACATCCCTTGGCACGTGCTGTACGGATATAGTCGGAGTTCATAACTTCGAGCATATTGGTACGGGTCATTCTCATTCTTGCACCGATACTTAAGATAACAATGGTAAGAATTGGAATAAACACGTGTCTTGCATAGTCAATAAAGAGTTCTACTCCTGTATAAGAAGCAGTCGCATCAATAAGGCCTGAGGCTGGGAACCATCCCAGCTTCAAAGCCAATGCATCTTTTAACATATTTCCGAAGAAGAATGATGGTAAGGAAATACCAATCATTACAAGGATGGTTACCAAGTAATCTCGGAAACTATACTGATGTGTTGCAGCTGTAATTCCAAGTGGAATTGCAATCATAAATTCGAATACAGTTGCAATGAGGGAAATCGCAAAGGAAATTCCCATGTGCTGCACGATTACATCAGCTACTGGAATACTGTACACGAAGCTTGTTCCGAGGTCAAAACGGAATAATGCTGCGAGCCAGCTAAAATATCCACCAAGGATACCTGTGAAACTATTGTCACCCAAACCGTACATCTTGTACATCGCATCTACGGTCTCCTGACTAACTGTCGCCCCACCCTGGTTGATAGCATTGATTTTATCCTGGATAAAGTCAACTGGCATCAAACGGATTAGGAAATAAATAATCATGGATACACCGATAAGGATGAACACAGATTGTACTAATCGTTTTAAAATATACTTAAACATAAATTCACTCCCAAATTATTTAGCGAATTCAACTTCCCAAATTCTATCTAATGGTGAAGAATATGGATTAATTTCTGAAGGAAGGCTGTCTTTGCTAATAACGTTTGAATTGTAAGCGTATAATACACTTCTCTGGTAAACTGGAAGTTCGATTGCAAGGTCAAGAATATATCCCATTGCTTCTTCGTAAAGTTCTGTACGTTCTTCCTGATCGTTTGTTTCACGAGCTTCGTCAATTACATCACTAAGGTCATCTAAGATGTCCTGTTCTTCATCTGAACCACTTGTCTTGATGTGATCATAACCCCAAGCAAGAGTACTGGTTGCTGTAGAATCCTTGTGGTATACCTGATAAAGGTCTGGGTCAAGTGCTGAAGACCAAGCAGCTGCCCATACTTCAAGGGAACCTGTGTTAATCTTTGTAAGTGCCTGTGTATCACATACTACTTCTACATCCCATCCCATTTCATTTAAGAGAGCTGCTGCATCTCTAAATACTTTGTAGGTTGGGTGATCCTGTAAAGAAGAACCTGCGATTGTGAATTTGATTGATAATTCGCTATCGCCAGCGCTTACACCAGCTTCCTGCATATAGCTTTCTACTAATGTTTTTGCTACTTCTTCACTATATTTTCCAGCGGATGGATAATCATGTCCATTATCTTCTGCAGCTTCACCTGTTGGGTATGCCCAAGAAACTTTTGACATTGGCCAGAAAATCTGTTCTGCAGTACCTGCACGGTAGTAGTCAAGTGCTAATGAAGTATTCATCGCACACATAATTGCTTTACGGATGTTAATATCCTGAATTTTCTTAGCATTTACACCAATGTAACCATAACCAAGCTGTCTGCTGTCAAGAGTTACCATGCCTTTTTTGCTTAATGAGCCTAATTTGTCGTAGTTCTGTGTTGTAAGAGCTGGTGAGATGTAATGTACACTACCATCTTCTAATGCTGCGATAGCATTCTGTGAACTTACAACCTGGTAACGAATCTTTTCGATCTTAGCATTGTTAATGCCTTCGCCTACTGTTTCAAAGTAATTATTTGCTTTGAAGTAAACTACGTTGTCTACATAGAAAGCACTTTCTGATGGTGTATCAGAGTTGTTTTTGTCAGTAACCTTGTAAGAACCTGCACCCATTGGAAGCTTGATGTTCTTTGTTGACTGAATCTTTTCTGTCATGAATTCGAAGCTAGCGAATTCAACACCGAATTTGTTGTTTTCAATATCTACTTCTACATCTGATTCTGCACCGTAGTAATGCTGTGGAGCAATTGTAAGTGAGAAGTTCCAGATTGCTTTAGGGTCGATACCGTTGATTGTAATCTGAAGCACATCGTATTCGTCTGCATTTGTAACAGTTCCGTCTTCGTTATGACCAGATGCGATTTTGTAGTCTGTACCATTTACTGTGATTGTTTCGCCAGCCATATCTGTATGACCTAAAGAAACGATACCAGAAATGTTTTCTACTGCTAATGCACCATCTTCTGAAGAGTTTTCATGAAGAATAACTTCTTTTGCTTTTGCTGTATATTCTGTGTTTAATTCATTACCTGTTGCCCAGTAAAGAAGAATAACATCTAACTGAGTAGCAATTTTATCATTGTATACATAATCAATTGCATCTGCTTTTGATTTTACAGATGTTGGATACTGTGGTGTTAATTTCTTAATCTTTGTACGGTCAACCTTACCATCTTCGCCTTCTTCATACTCTACTTCTACATAACCTTCTGTGTACATAAAGCAGAATACTTCATCCTTGAATTCTTTGAAATCCTTGTAAGGTGCATCTGTATATGATTCCTGAGCACTTACATAGTCTGTTTCTAATTCTTCTTTGAAAAGTTTTAAAGCATATTCATAATCTGCTAAGAGATTCTTATTTGATACCGAAGACGCATCAGTAGAGATAGCTGAAGCATAACCTGCACTAACTTTGTAGTTCGCAATTGCTTTCTTCATTGCTTCGTAGCTTACTTCGTTGGTAGAAGAAGCATCTTTTTCCTGAAGGAAAAGACTTGCAAGTTCCATGATACGAAGGTTTGCTCTTGTAGCAGCCTGACTTGTAATCATGTTGTCGCCATCTTCTGCACCTGTACCTACAGTCTGTGTTCTGTATTCTGCAAGACCTTTGATATCTGTAGAATAAAGTGTGTTAGAACCTGTGTATACAGGATCAAGGTATACATAGTAGTTGAATAATACGTCTTCCATAGTAAGTGGATGTCCGTCAGAGAATTTGATACCGTTCTTTAATACGAAGGTATATACTGTCTCATCGCCTTTTTCTTCAACTGAGTAATCTTTTGTTACTACTGCTTCGTTTTCACCATACGCAACTTCTACTTTACCATTTTCATACTTAGCACCTAACATGCTAATCTGAGTCATAGATACGATAGTTCCGTCTGGAGCTGCTGTGTAGAAGAATGGATTGAATAATCCATCTAACTGTTCTGTCATGATAACAAAGGCGTCTTTCTTGCCACCAGCGCCACCGTTGTCACCACAACCGGTCATTAATCCTACGCACATTGCAATGCTAAGGACAAGTGCTAAAATTCTTCTCTTCATTGTGTTCTACTCCTTTTTTATTTTTATTTAGAAATTTCTACAGTTACTTCATTGCCATCTACGGTAATCTGTACCTTCTCTGGATTATCGCCAGTTGCTTCACAAGTAATCTGTGCATTTGGAACAACTGCAGGATTACCTGTACCACAAAGTAAACCAATAGAATAATCTTTTACACCAAAGTAGCAGCCAGAATCAATTAAAAGCTTACTATTTAAAATAGATACATTTGTAATAGTTGCTTCTTCTGCAATTGTTCCAGCGAAAAGACCATAGCTTGTACCTGCTACACGGGTACCTTTTTCAATCTTGAAGGATACGTTTTCAAAAGTAATGTCTGTAATGCTTGCATCCTTGGTAATGTTACCAAAAAGACCTGCGTTTACTTTAGAGTTGTTGTTCTGTCTAAATTCGATATTAGAGAACTTGTGTCCGTTACCTTTGATTGAACCTGTAAAGTTACCATATGTCAAAGCACTTGGCCATGTCTCACCAGTAAAATCTAAGTCAGCATGAACCTCGTAGTTACCCTTGATACTAGCATTATCAAGGAACTGCTCAACAGTGTAAATGTGATACCATTCACCCTCAATCCAGTCTACGTAAAGCTTCATAACTGCATTTTCTGCTGTACCAGTTTCATAATCTACTTTTCCTGGATGCTCTAATACTGCAGTCTCAACCTTCTGGCTTCCTGCTTCGTCATAATAAGCACCATTGAATGTATATCCATTGTTTTCTGGGAATTTGTACATCTCTACTGCACCAGTTTCCTCATCCCATTTAGGAACCTTAATCTCATCTACGAGAGTTGGGTCATACTGATAACTATTCATGTACTCGCCAGTTGCTAAAGAGTAAAATTCAACTTCAAATAATGGAACCCATGCCGCATAAAGCGTAATCACTGGTTCCTGTGAGGTGTATGCCTTGCTGGCATCTACCTCTAATAAATCTTTTTCAAAATCCCACTTATCACCATAGGTATAAAGTGTATTGCCATCTGCATCTTTGCCATCTTCTGTACGCTCTGCATACCAGCCAGCTAAGAAATATCCATTCTTGGTCGCTGTAAATGCATCATTTCCACGATTTTTATCATCTGGAGTAAGAAGTGCAATCTCTACCTTACCATCACTATTCGTCTTTAAATCAGCGATATTGTAAGAGTCTACAATTACAGATGTATTGGTGGTGAAAACCCCACCGTTAGCATCATATTTGACACTAACGGTATAGTTTTCTTCATCGTTTACTTCATACGGAGTCTTTTCACTGCCACAAGCAGTAAAGAGACACAAGGTTACTAATGTGAGAAATAATAATTTAATTCTCATTTTCATTTTTGTTCACCTCGTCTGCATAGGCTTTTTCAATTTCAGCCTTTCGCGCTTCAAATTTTGCGGATGCTCTCTTAACGATTGCTTTGTGAAGTGCAACTTTCATTGATTCCACAAAATTACCAATCTTTCCTGTAACCTTTTTAATTCCCTTGAATACAGGAGTCTCATTGAGCGCCCTGCGAATTTCTATCAATTCGCTTGAGTTCCAAAGCTCTGCAATTTGTTTCTTGAAGAAAAATGCAATTGCTGCCATAACTACAAGAATGATAAGCACTACAAGTCCTACGTTTGGACCAGCTGGTGCTGGTGTTGTAGCTGTATCTTCCTCTTTCTCCTCATTTGCTGGATCAAGAAGCTTGATACGCTGTTCTGCAGATACTAATGTACTATAGTTTGTAACAAGTGCCTGCTGCTGGATTGTTGCAATCTTGTCGTATGCCGCACGTGCTGCATCAACTAATGCTTTATCCTTCCAAGCTACACGTTCTGGAATTGCTTTGATTGCACGGATTGCTGCCATTGCAATTTCATCTGGAGCCTGCTGTCCATCGATTCTTACATCGAAATACTGATTCATGATATATGAGTCATAATGTACACCATTTACTGGACGAACCAAAGTAAGTTTGTTTTCTACATATCCTACATAATCAACAAAGTTTGCACCGTAGAAAATGTTGTGATATAAACCGCCGGTTACATTCCACATAAAGAATGGTACTAAGCCCATGCCGTTAATAGCTACTTCATTGCCACTGTAATCGGTGTATGTACCATAGTCCCCAGAACCTGGCACATGTTCAAATGAGTCATAGTAAGTTGGGTCATATTCTTCTTCTAAAATTGGAGCATCATAGCTGCCGAGAATTACTGTATGTAATGCATTACATCCGAAGAATGCTTTGTGACCAATTGCATCTACCGTAAATGGAGTCTGTACCATCTGTACATTACTTCCAGCAAATGCCATAGATGTGATACGTACGGTATCTTCTGGAATCTCTACATCCTGTGGATTCATGCCAGTGTATGTGATAAGCTCCCATCCCATTGGCACCTGTGAATACAGAGAACCATCCACAACTTTAACTGTATCGCTGATTTCGTATGTATATACGTCAACTTCAACTTCTATTTCATTGATTTCAGCTTTATCCTTGATGCTAAATGGAGCAATTACACACATTGCAAATGGGTTATCTCCCAAGCTTTCAAGGTCTTCACCTAAGGTAACAGTAAATGGTGTTAAGCTTTCTTTTAAGAATGCCTGCGTACCAATGTTTTTTGCACCTGAAAGATCTGCATTTACAATAGATGTATAAGCAAACGCATAATCACCGATATTCTCAGCCTTAGAAAGATTTTCTACATTTGCAAGTGCTGCTGTATAAGCAAATGCACCTTCAGCCATATCTGTTCCTTTTTCATTTAACTTAAGGCTTGTAAGGTTCTTATTGTTAACGAATGCATATTCACCCACAGTCTTTGCAGATGATAAATCAGCTGCAACTACATTGTCTTCCATGAATGCATAATCGCCAATCGTTTCTACCTTGCCAAGATTGATATTCTGTAATGCAATACATCCTGCGAATGTATATTCTGGAATATCCTTAATCTTTTCGCCCAAGTTTACATTTACCATCTCTCTACAGTAAGCAAATGCATAAGCGCCTACTTCTTTTGCAGATGATAAATCAACTGCTGTAAGATTTGGGGCATGGTATGTGTAAATATATGTACCTTCTGGACTTACTGCTGCATAAGCCATAGAGTCATCTAAGCATACGTTGTATACGTCGCCTGAGAATGCATAATCTCCAATTGTTTCTGCTTTAGAAAGATCAATATTAGCTAAGGAATCACAGTTGTAGAATGCCATGTAGCCAATCTTTGCTTTCTCGCCTAATGTAACATTTACAAGGCTTGCAGCGTTTACGAATGCATTTTCACCAATTTCTACGTTATTACCAATTGTTACAGATGCAAGCGCAGTTGCAAATGTATAGTAGAAACGTTTTTTTCCGCCTACTTCATAGCTTTCAATCTTGAAGCATTCGTCTTTGTTTGTACCAAATGCATATTTGCCAAGCACAACATCATTGCCAACTACAACTGTTGTAAGCTTATCACATTCACTAAACACACCTTCTGCTACTTCCATCTTATCTGGAACTGTAACAGATGTGATATCTGTGTATGCAAAAGCATATTTACCGATTTCAGTCTTCTTGTCAAAGTTAGGTAATACAGTGATTGGACATTCAAAGAATGCATATTGACCAATTTCTTCTAATGCACCTAACTGAACATTTACAAGGCTTTCATTCTGGGCAAATGCATTGTCACCAACTACTGTAACATTTGGTAATACTACTGATGTAATCGTTGTATTGTGTGAGAATGCACCGTTACCAACAGTTTCAATCTTGTCATTACCGCCCATGTTTGCTGATGAGAATTCACCAGAAACAGTTGGAGCAACTGCAACGATTTCTTTGCCCTTAGAATCTACGATGTAGTCTCCTGTTGGAGCTTTAAAGTTCTTGTTGTCTTTTGCAATTTCAAACTTAGAAATTATAGTATCACGGAATGCAAATGCACCAATTTCATTTACTTCCTTACCGATTGTAACTTTTTCTAAGATGTCACATTCGTAGAACATACCTTCTGGAAGTACAGCTGAATTTACTGTGAATTCTTTAATAGATTCACATCCTGTGAATGCATATGTACCGTATTTTACTTTTCCTGCTGTAATTTTGATGTCAGAAAGCTTCTTACATCCCGCAAATGCATAGCTGCCGATAGAAATAAGTGTATCGCCAGTCTTAACACCTGTTAATTTCTGATTTCCAGCGAATGCATAATCTGAAATGATGTGGATAGAAGATAAATCAAGTGTACCCTCTAATGCACAGTTTTCAAATGCATTCTGGTTAATAATCTTTAAGTTATTCTTATCACTAAAGGTAATCTTCTTTAATGAAGTACAGTTGTAGAATGCACCATACTCAATTGCTTCTAATGTAGAAGGAAGTACGATTTCTTCTAATGCAGTAAGATTTGCAAATGCATACGCACCAATCTTCTCTACACCTTCTGGGATGATAACCTTAGTAATACTATTGTCACCAATGAACCACTGTTTTGTTGCTTCTGCATCATCAAATTCGAGTTCTTCTGGTGTCTTTGCTACATAATCGAAGTTTGCAAATGCAAAGTTACCGATTTCTGTAAGACGAAGGTCTGTTGGGATAGTTACCAGACCACCAAGACCATAGTAGTGTGTAAGACTTGCTCCAGTCTTAACATATGGGTCTTTTACTTCTACAGAAACGTTTTCTGAGTAGAAAGTGCTCTTGCCATCCATCATAACCTTGACAGAAATAGAAGCATAACCCTCTTTCTGTGCGATTACCTGTCCGGAAGCATCTACTTTAACAATGTCTTCGTTACTTGACTCGAACACTACCTTTGTATCATTAGGGAAGTAAGCATCCAAATCATAAGTCAAATATAAGGATTCGGAAGGATACATGCTAAGTGAGTACTTTCCTTCAAAGAAGTTTGTACTACCTGTATCACCGATTTTCTTATCATTACTATCCAGCATATAATATGCTTTCGTAGTATAGAAGCCAGTTAAACGGAATACATCTGCAACTGGTTTGTCGTAACGTCTATAACCGTCATCTCCCTTTTCAAGAACGGTTACTGGGAAAGTAATGCTCTTACCTGTTATAGGGTCGGATGCTTTTACTATTGCACTTCCGCTGTGAGCAGCTACCAGTTTGTTGTTTACAACACGTACAACATTTGGTTTGGAAGATGCATATTCTAATAATTCACTCCACTCTGTGTAAGGTTTTACGATAGGATCTAATGTATAAACCTCGTTTGGACTAAGTGTAAGACCTTCTGCAAGTCCTTCAAAGTAGAAGTCTGTGTAATCATCTGGCAAACCGATTTCGTATGTTGCATAGTTGAGTGCATAGTCATAAACAGACAATACGAAAGAGTTACCATTCATAGCGTTTGTTTTGATATCCTGAATATAATCAGTTAACTCAAATTTTACATATGTAGTGCCATTACGTTCTGAATAGATAGGTGTCATGTACTGTTCGAAGAGTTTGATTTCTGGTGTTGCATTACCATTTTCATCTTCGCCCATTGTTACATAGCCAAGCTGACCTGACATAGCGTAATGATTGTCATATACGCCAACTTCTGCGTAAAGACGATTTTTCTTTAAGGTCTTATCATATTCGTAATAGTATTTTACATCTGTTACGGTTGGAGCTTCAAAGTCGATTGTAAGTGGGAATTCGAACACGTTATTTTCGTTTGTGCTCTTGCCACCCTCTTCGCCGTAATCCATAAAGCCTTCTAAACGAACTGTATATTCACTATTGTTTGGAAGGTTGTAATCCATGGTATCGAATTCGATTTCGATATTGGCAGGATAAATAGAGCCGCCGTCGCCGTAAGACTTGCGAACATCGTCATCCACGGTTTCAAAGATCACTTCACCGGTAACATCGTCAGTAATAGAGATCTCGATCCGCTCTGCCGCACGGAGCAGACCTGCCCATACAAAACGCAGAGAGTGGATCGTTCCCTCCTGATTGGACAGGGCGATGTAGTCCCGGCTGGCAGAGATCACAATATCCTTGGGATCCTGCAGGAAGTAATAGGTGCCCAGATAGCTGACATAGTCGCTTTCCACGCCGCCGATGGGACGGGTAGCGTAAGCATCTGCCATAGTCTTGTCCTCAAAGGACAGGGCATCATCCAGCTCGTCAGCGTTGGTGTCGAAGTAATCCAGGTCGAACATAGGTGCCTGGGTCCAGTCGCCGTAGAATGCCAGATAAGGCACATTCAGATCAACGCCGTTGTCATCGGAATCGGTCAGGGTAACGAAGCCTTCCACATACATACCGTTTTC
>JAZSCQ010000018.1:0-4724 GCA_045530745.1 Agathobacter sp. | reverse complement strand
CTTAAGATGCCGGATTTAAATGCTGCTTCATTAGAGGCTGCTATGAGTATGATCGCAGGTACAGCTCGTTCAATGGGAATCGTAGTTGAGGATTAATTTTTAAATAGTGGGAGGGTCGCTCCCGATAATACCACAGGAGGTTTATTATAATGAAAAAAGGTAAAAGATATTCAGAAGCTGCAAAGCTTATAGAAAAAACCAATTTATATGACTTAGAAGAGGCTGTATCTTTAGTTAAGAAGTCAGCTAGTGCGAAGTTTAATGAGACAATTGAAGCTCATTTGAGACTTGGTGTTGACGGACGTCATGCAGATCAGCAGGTTCGTGGTGCAGTAGTACTTCCACACGGAACTGGTAAGGCTGTAAAGGTTTTAGTATTCGCAAAGGGAGATAAAGTTGATGAGGCTTTAGCTGCTGGAGCTGATTACGCAGGCGGAGACGAGTTAGTACCAAAGATTCAGAACGATGGTTGGTTAGACTTTGACGTAGTTGTTGCTACACCAGATATGATGGGTGTTGTTGGTCGTTTAGGACGTGTTCTCGGACCAAAAGGCTTAATGCCAAACCCAAAAGCTGGAACAGTTACTATGGACGTTACAAAAGCTGTTAACGACATCAAAGCTGGTAAGATTGAGTACAGATTGGACAAAACAAACATTATCCATGTGCCAGTTGGAAAAGCATCTTTCACAGATGAACAGTTAAGCGACAACTTCCAGTCTCTTATGGGTGCAATTAACAAAGCAAAACCAGCTAGCTTAAAAGGCCAGTACATCAAGAGTGCAACTCTTGCATCAACAATGGGACCTGGCGTTAAGTTAAACGTTGCTAAAATTACACAGTAATTGACGAAACAAGCTTACAGACCTAAAAATAAGCAAAGATTTTGCGGAAAAAGTAATTGACATCCGTGATATATATTGATATAATTGCAAAGCATATTGCCGAAGACAGTAGGTGCCGCAAGGCGTAACGTTACGACCTACCGAGGGAATTTTACAGATGTTTACATCTTTAAAATGACTTATACCTCTCTGTCTTGTGGCAGAGAGGTTTCTTTGTTTTATAAAAACATACCTCACGTCTTTATGCGAGAAATAAAATAAGGAGGTACACATTCGTGGCAAAAGTAGAACTTAAACAGCCTATCGTACAGGAAATTTCTGAAGCAATCAATGGTGCTGCATCAGTAGTTGTAGTTGACTACCGTGGCCTTACAGTTGCAGAAGATACTCAGTTACGTAAACAGTTGAGAGAAGCTGGCATTTCTTACAAAGTTTACAAAAACACATTAGTAAGCCGTGCAGTTGAAGGTACAGAATTCGAATCTTTAAGAGAAGTTCTCGAAGGACCAAGCGCTTTCGCTATCTCAACAGATGACGCAACAGCTCCAGCAAGAGTACTTGCTGAGTTCGCTAAAAAAGCTCCTAAGTTAGAAATCAAAGCTGGTGTTGTAGAAGGAACATACTATGATGCAAATGGTATGAAAGAAATTTCTTCTATTCCAAGCAGAGATGTATTACTTGGAAGATTATTTGGCAGCATGCAGTCACCTATCACAAATCTTGCTCGTGTTCTTAACCAGATCGCAGAAAAAGGTGGCGCATCAGATGTAGCAGTAGCTACAGAAGAAACAGTTGAAGCTCCAGTAGAAGCTCCAACAGAAGAAACAGCTGAAACAACAGCAGAATAATTTAAGAAAATATATTATTATATGGAGGAAAATAATAATGGCAAAATTAACAACAGCAGAATTTATTGAAGCTATCAAAGAATTAAGCGTATTAGAATTAAACGAATTAGTAAAAGCTTGTGAAGAAGAATTTGGCGTTTCAGCAGCAGCTGGCGTTGTAGTTGCAGCAGCAGGTCCTGCAGAAGCAGCTGAAGAAAAAACAGAATTTGACGTAGAATTAACAGAAGGTTCTGGTGTACCAGTAATCAAAGCTGTACGTGAACTTACAGGACTTGGTCTTAAAGAAGCTAAAGACCTTGTTACAGCAGCTCCAAAGGTTATCAAAGAAGGCGTTAGCAAAGCAGAAGCTGAAGCTATCAAAAAACAGCTTGAAGAAGCAGGCGCAAAAGTTACAATTAAATAATTTAACTTTAAGCTACAAGACGTATGAAAATGAGAAAGAAGTCAGAGCGAATTTATTCGCATCTGGCTTCTTTTTTATTTTCATAGGGCGATAGCCCGTATAGCGAGGGAGAGAGCTCCCGAGCTAACGGCTTGTGGCGAAGGTGAATTATCGTTTGTAATTTTATGCAACTCAAGTACATGAGGAAACCGCAGGTTTCCTCATGAAGAAGCAAATCTAAACTTTTTCAAATTCCCCCTTGCATTCCCTTTGGACTTGTGATATCCTATATGTTGCATTATTATGGTACACTAGACTTTAGTATGGGGTCTTATCCCTTGAAACCCTTGAAAACACTGGGTTTTTGCTAGATTTTGTGTTTCCACAACATGTAGCGTGAGGGAGGAATCCCCGACACAACATAGTCCAAATAACAGTTCAGAACTGCCTTTCGGCAGGGCTGGAGGTCAGCTCTGAACTGTTATAAAAAATAAAAACGAGAGGTGAAACGTCAATGGAGAAAAACAGAATACGTCCAGTGAAAGCTGGAAAAGGCATGCGTATGAGTTACTCAAGACAGAAAGAGGTTCTTCAGATGCCAAATCTGATTGAAGTCCAGAAGGACTCTTATCAGTGGTTTTTAGACGAAGGTTTAAAAGAAGCATTTGCGGATATCTCTCCAATCGCTGATTACAGCGGTCATCTTAGCTTGGAATTCGTAGACTTTACTTTGTGCGAAGACGACGTAAAGTACACAATTCCAGAGTGTAAGGAAAGAGATGCTACTTACGCGGCACCATTGAAGGTGAAGGTAAGACTTCACAACAAAGAGACAGATGAAATCAACGAACATGAAATTTTCATGGGCGATCTGCCACTTATGACTGAAACCGGTACATTCGTAATTAACGGTGCTGAGCGAGTTATCGTTAGCCAGTTAGTTCGTTCACCAGGTATCTACTATGCAATTACACACGATAAAATTGGTAAAACATTGTACTCAAGTACAGTAATTCCTAACCGTGGTGCATGGTTAGAATACGAAACTGATTCAAACGATGTTTTCAGCGTAAGGGTTGATAGAACACGTAAGGTTCCTATTACAGTACTTATCCGTGCATTAGGTGTAGGAACAAATCAGCAGATTCTCGATATGTTTGGTGAAGAACCAAAGATTCTTGCTTCTTTTGCAAAGGACCCTTCTATTACAGAAAAAGAACCACAGGGTAGCTTTGAAGCAGGTTTATTAGAGCTGTACAAGAAGATTCGTCCAGGCGAACCACTTTCTGTAGAAAGTGCAGAAAGCTTAATTACAGCTATGTTCTTCGATGCAAGAAGATACGACCTTGCTAAGGTTGGACGTTATAAATTCAACAAGAAATTAGCACTTCGCAATCGTATCAACGGACATGTTATCGCAGAAGATGTTCTCGATCCATCTACAGGTGAGGTGATTGCAGAAGCAGGTACTACTGCAACCAGAGAATTAGCAGATCAGATTCAGAATGCTGCTGTACCATTTGTATGGATTCAGACAGAATCTCGTAATGTAAAAGTCCTTTCTTCTATGATGGTAGATTTACAGGCTTGGATTCCAGAAATCGAAGATCCAAGGGCTCTTGGCGTGACAGAGTCAGTATTCTACCCAGTGCTTGCACAGATTATGGAAGAATATGAATCATTAGAAGATCGTGTAGAAGCAATCAAGCGTGAAATCAAAGACTTGATTCCAATGCATATTACAAAAGAAGATATCTTCGCATCTATCAACTATAATATGCACTTAGAATGGGGTATCGGACATGATGATGATATCGACCACTTAGGAAACAGACGTATCCGTGCAGTAGGTGAATTATTACAGAACCAGTACCGTATCGGTTTATCTAGATTAGAAAGAGTTGTTCGTGAAAGAATGACAACTCAGGACTTAGAAGGAATTTCTCCTCAGAGTCTTATTAACATCAAACCTGTAACTGCAGCTGTAAAAGAATTCTTTGGTTCTTCACAGTTATCACAGTTCATGGATCAGAACAACCCACTTGGTGAGTTGACACACAAGAGACGTTTATCAGCATTAGGACCTGGTGGTCTTTCAAGAGACCGTGCCGGATTCGAAGTTCGAGACGTACACTACAGCCACTACGGACGTATGTGTCCTATCGAAACTCCTGAAGGTCCAAACATCGGTCTTATCAACTCATTGGCTTGTTATGCACGTATCAACGAATATGGTTTCGTAGAAGCACCATATCGTAAGATTGATAAAGCAGATCCATTAAACCCACGTGTTACAGATGAAGTTGTTTACATGACAGCTGACGAAGAAGATAACTACCATGTAGCACAGGCGAACGAAAAGTTAGACGAAAATGGCTACTTTGTTCGTAACTCTGTATCTGGTCGTTACCTTGATGAAACACAGGAATATGACAAGACAGCATTTGACTACATGGACGTATCACCTAAGATGGTATTCTCTGTAGCTACAGCGCTTATCCCATTCCTTCAGAACGACGACGCGAACCGTGCCCTCATGGGATCAAACATGCAGCGTCAGGCAGTTCCACTTCTTACAACAGAAGCTCCTGTTGTAGGTACAGGTATGGAAACAAAAGCAGCTGTTGACTCAGGTGTTTGTGTAGTTGC
>JAZSCQ010000050.1:0-57228 GCA_045530745.1 Agathobacter sp. | reverse complement strand
GGAGATGGAAGATATCACAGATGTTCATGAAATGACCAATACGCAGTTGAAACGCCTTATCAATAAAATCGAAGTGGACAAGGATGGTAACGTTGATATTTACCTTCGCCTCATCGGTGACTTAGGATTAGATGAAACTGTGCTTATTGAAGGAACTGAGAGTGCAGATGGCGCAGCAGAAAACGAAGGCAACCATCAAGCAGAACAAGCTAAAGCAACCCAGAAAACAACCCCAATTAAAACCATTCCAAATTGTACCAACCATACATAAGGATTGTGCAGAGCGATTAACGCAGGTCAATCCAAATCTGGCAAACGAGGTGCGAAAAGTACTAGATGTCAATAAAGCAGAACGACATATTCGTGGTGGGCTAGCGACAAAAGAGAAGTATTTGAGCCATACATAGCAATTCCTTTTTTCATCAGTCTGTGATAAAATAATAAAGGAAATAAAAGTTTTGGAATTGCCAATTAGATACAAGAGGAGAAACGACTATGTCCATTATGAGCTTTATGATGCGTATGGGTTGCAAGAGAAGTGATGCAAAACGTGACGCAGGGCTGCGCTATCCAGATAATGTAATAAGAGTAGAGAACATCTCTTATGGACCACATAAGATGAATGTATTAGATGTATATCGTCCACAAATAGCAGAGATTAAGCTGCCAGTTATTGTGAGCGTACATGGTGGCGGATGGGTATACGGAGATAAGGAATTATATAGCCATTATTGTCTTGACCTTGCAAAAAGAGGTTTTGTAGTAGTGAATTTCACTTATCGACTTTCGCCAGAAAATAAGTTCCCATGTCACTTAGAAGATACCGTAATGGTGTTTGACTGGATGAGAAAGAATGCGACACGTTTCGGTATTGACAGGGACAATATTTTTGCAGTAGGAGATTCTGCAGGCGGACATATATTAGCACTATATTGTGCGATGTGCACCAATCCGGAATATGCAGCTAATTTTGATTTTAAGCCAACAGAAGGTGTCGTTCCAAAAGCGATAGCATTAAATTGTGCAGTGTTGGATATGGATACGATAAAGAACTCTTCGGGAAGCAGCACGATGGCGCTGATGAAAGATGTTCTTCCTAAAAATAAGATGGAGGAATATCTAAAGCTTGCCAATCCAATTGCCTATGTCAATGAGAAATTTCCACCATGCTTTATCATGACGAGTAATGAGGATTTCTTGAGGGAACAGCCAGAGACTTTTATGAAGAAATTAGAAGTATGTGGCGTACCATATAAATATATGTTTTATGGTGATGAGGAAAATAAGCTAGGACATGTGTTCCATTTGGATATGAGAAACGAAGTTGGCAGACTGTGTAATGATGAGGAATGTGATTACTTCAAATCATTTCTAACGTAAAATTATATTAAATAAAGGGGCTATCGCACCGTGGACCGTTAAGGTCCATTTGGTGATAGCCCCTTGTTTTTTGTATTATTTTATTCTTCGTTTTCTACAACAGCATAGAAGACTTCTTTATCCACCATGCCAGCCTGCTTCGCAACGATTGTAGTACATACCGCATCGCCAGTCACGTTTACTGCAGTACGAGCCATATCAAGGATACGGTCAATACCCATGATAAGCGCGATGCCCTCAGTAGGAAGACCTGCAGAGGTGAGCACCATAGCAAGGGTGATAAGTCCTACACCAGGAACACCTGCAGTACCGATAGATGCTAATGTTGCTGTAGCAATTACGGTGGCAAGCATACCTGCAGTAAGTTCAATACCATAAGCATCTGCGATAAATACAACTGCTACGCCCTGCATAATAGCGGTCCCATCCATGTTGATAGTGGCTCCCAAAGGAACGGTAAAGGAAGAAATTTTGCTGGATACTCCGAGCTTATCCTTTAAGGTTTCGATGGAGAGTGGAATGCATGCATTGGAACTAGAAGTCGAGAATGCAAACTCCATAACAGGGAAAAATTTTCGGATAAAAGTAAGTGGATTTAATTTGGTAAAACCAAATAATAAAAGTATATATACACCAAAACACTGTACTGCCAAAGCGAAGAGTACACAGCCCATGTATTTTAGCATTGGAAGGAATGCATCAAAGCCGATGGTTGCAATCGTACGTGCAATCATGCAGAATACACCAATTGGTGCAGCCTTCATAACCGTGATGGTCATTTCCATCATAACATCATTAAATTCTGCAAAGAATTTGGTTACCGTACTTGCTTTGCTGCCAAGCTTTGCGAGCATGATACCTACAAAAACAGAGAATACGATGATTGGCAACATATCGCCTTCTGCCATGGACGCGATGATGTTTTTGGGAATGATATTTAAAATGGTATCCACCATATTTACGCTCTGGTTTACGGTTACATCACCAGATTCCACAGAAGAAATGTTTAATCCCATACCAGGACGAATCAGCATACCAAGTGCTAAAGCAATCGTAATAGCAAGTGCAGTTGTTACAGTATAGAAAACCAGTGTTTTTACACCTACCTGTCCAAGGGTTTTGGTATCGCCGATGGACATGGTTCCGCAGATAAGACTACAGATAACCAAAGGGATAACGAGCATCTGCATCAGGCGGATGAAGCCATTGCCTATAATATACAAAATACCATCAATCAAAATAGTATCTTTTAACACTCCTGTCGGTAAGAAGAAATTAATAAGAAGCCCAAAGACAGCACCCGCAAGGAGGGCGATAAATATTCTTGTCGAAAGGCTTAAGTGTTTTATCTTTTTCATTAGTTCTTGCCTCCTGTAAAAAAATTTCGCTCTCAAGATTATCATAGATAGAAATTGCGCACAACAAATTTTTCCCCTAGTATGTAAAAAAATACAATGGCATATTCTGGTGGCAAATAAGGAATACTAGATAGAGGTTTTGAGAAAGGCGATGAGGAAAAATGTTAATTATAAATGGAAAGATTTACACCATGGAGAAGGCATTGGGAGAGAATGGATATATCGAAAATGGATATGTGCGAACGAATGGAAAATACATTGAGGAAGTGGGCCCGATGTCACAGCTTCGTTCGAGTACAAGGAAGGAGGAAGTGTTGGATGTCAGTGGTGCATGGGTAATGCCGGGTATCATTGAGGCACATTGCCATATTGGAATTTCAGAAGAGAAGATTGGCATGATAGGAGATGATTGTAATGAGGGTACGAATCCAGTTACACCTTCGCTTCGAGCGATAGATGCGGTCAATCCAATGGATGCAGCTTTTCATGATGCCATTAAGGCAGGTATTACCTCTGTTATGGTAGGGCCAGGAAGCGCAAATGTTGTAGGAGGACAATTCCTTTTTATGAAGACGCATGGCAGGTGTATCGATGAGATGGTGGTGAAAAATCCAGCCGCCATGAAAGTTGCTTTTGGAGAAAATCCAAAGACCTGTTACGGCGATAAAGACGAATATCCAGCAACCAGAATGGGTGTGGCAGCACTACTTCGTAAAACGTTGTTTGAAGCGCTGCAGTATAAAAAGGATAGGGAAAATGGTTCCTTAGAGAAGGTGGATTTTGAGATGGAGCCATGGCTTCCAGTTTTAAGGAAAGAGATTCCATTAAAGGCGCATGTACATCGTGCAGATGATATTTTAACCGCAATTCGTATCGCAAAAGAGTTTGACTTGTGTATGACGATAGACCATGGAACAGAGAGTCATCTAATTGTGGATGAGGTAAAGGCATCTGGTTTTCCTGTCATAGTGGGACCAGATCTCACCTCGCGTTCTAAGCCAGAGGTTCAGAATATGAATTTCAAAACCAATCGTATTTTGCAGGAGCATGGTGTGTTGTTTTCTATTATGACGGACCATCCTGTCAGCATGATACAGTATCTTCCACTTTGCGCAGGACTGGCAGTAAAGCAGGGACTTCCGATGGAAGAAGGGCTAAAAGCGATCACAATAAACGCGGCACATATCTGTGGGGTAGACGATAAGCTAGGAAGTCTAAGAGAAGGCAAGCACGCGGATATTGCAGTATTTAGTGGGAATCCGATGGAGGTGTTTACGGAGACGTTATATACCATAATCGATGGGGATATAATATATGACTATAGAAAAGAGAAATGATGTTGGTGAAGACTCATGCGGCTACGTGTGGGTCTTTGCTTTTTGCATGACAGGTGGTATAATATAGCTTGTCAAAATGCCAAATTTGATTGGTTGCTATATTGAGGAGAAAAGTATGAAAACAGTATCAAAGTGGGAAAAAAGACGCAAGCGATTGTTTCATATTATTGAAGTAGGAAGCGACTTTGATGAACATAGCCGCTGGTATGATTATGAAAATGCCGCTGCAATTCTGATAAATCTTGCAGTGACGATAATGCTTACATTTGAGGAATTAAGAGAGCCATATGGAGCAGTTCTTGAAGTAATACTGCATATTACATTGCTCTTCTTTGTGCAGGATTATTTATTTCGCTTATGGACTGCCAAGTTTCAATATGAGGCATTCCCGGAGTGGAAGGCGATTTTGAAGTATGTATTTTCGATTAGCGGATTAATAGATTTGTTTTCGTTTTTGCCAGAATATTTACCTGTATTCTTCCCAGGAGGAACGATAGCCTTTCGAATGATTCGAATTGTGCGTATTTTCCGTTTGTTCCGAATTAACTATTATTTTGATTCTTTAAGTGTTATTGCGGCGGTATTACGTAGTCGAAAACAGCAGCTGATGTCTTCGATATTTATTATATCTATGCTTATGATTGCAGCCAGCCTGTGTATGTATAGCATTGAGCACGAAGCACAGCCTGAGGTGTTTAACAATGCTTTCTCGGGTATCTGGTGGGCGGCATCTTCTCTGCTTACGGTAGGATATGGAGACATTTATCCGATTACTACGTTGGGTAAAGTGTTTGGTATATTCATTACCTTCCTCGGGGTTGGCGTGGTAGCCATCCCTACAGGTATTATCAGCGCGGGATTCGTGGAACAGTATTCAGAGATGAAAAACGCTGTACACGTAGGAACGGAAAAAGATATGCAGTTTATCAAAATTCCGCTCAAAGAAAATGATCCATGGGTAGGCAAGAGGGTCTGTGAACTGGGACTTCCAGAGCAGGTTATTATGTCCATGATTAAACGTGGAGAGCGAGTACTTATTCCAAGAGGAGACGTGCTTTTGCAGGAGGATGATATCGTTATCTTCGGTGCAGAACCATTTGGAGAACAGTCAGAAGATATCCACCTGACAGAACTGATTCTTCGCGAGGACAACCAATGGGTTGGAAAGAGAATTCGTGATTTGGATATTTCACGACATTCCATTATTATTCTGGTCAAGAGAAAAAACAAGGTACGCATCCCAAATGGCAACATGGTGTTGCAGGAGTGGGATAGAGTGTTTATGTATACGGACCAGTATGTAGTGGATGCTACGGATATAGAAGTATAACGAGCCAGGCGAGTGGATGAAAAAAGAGGCTGTGCATGCTAGCATGCAACAGCCTCTTTTTTTATACATGAGAGTTGGCTTGTTATAAATTAAAGTATCTATCAAACTCTGCAGGATGAGGAATCTTAGCCATCTCTGCACATTCTTTACGTTTCATTGCGATGAAGTTCTTGATGAGATGTTCTGGGAATACGCCGCCAGCAGTAAGATAATCGTGGTCAGCTTCCAAAGCATCGAGAGCATCATCCAAACGTGTAGGTAAGGAAGAAAGCTTTGCTTTTTCTTCTTCTGGTAAATGGTAGAGGTTCATATCGTATGGGCCCCAGCCATTTGCATGTGGATCGATTTTGTTCTTAACGCCATCAAGACCAGCCATAAGAAGTGCTGCGTAGCAAAGATATGGGTTACAGGTTGCGTCTGGGTTACGAATTTCGAAACGACGTAATTCTGGAGTCTTTGCATAAGCAGGAATACGGATAACGGCGCTACGGTTTGATGTAGCGTATCCTACAGTTACTGGTGCTTCAAAGCCAGGTACAAGTCTCTTGAAGGAGTTGGTACTTGGGTTTGTGATAGCACATAAAGAAGCGATGTGTTTTAAGAGACCACCCATGAAGTAATGAGCTGTTTCACTTAAATGTGAGTAGCCGTTATCATCTGAGAATACAGGCTGTCCATCTTTTAATAAAAGCATGTGTACATGCATACCGTTACCAGCTTCACCGTAAACAGGCTTTGGCATAAAGGTTGCTACCTGTCCATACTGAGCGGCTGTGTTGTGAACTACGTATTTAATCATCATAGAAGCATCTGCCATTTTTGACATCTGGCCAAGCATTGGTTCGATTTCGAACTGTCCAGCTGCACCAACTTCTGGATGGTGGTATTTGATAGCGATGCCAATTTTTTCTAATTCAAGACACATTTCACTACGTGCTTCATAAGTGCGGTCAAAAGGTTTTGCGATATGGTAGTTTTTCTGATGAGGAACTACGCAGCCAAGCCCTTCTGTGTCGCTGTTCCAGTAAGCCTGCTCAGTGTCGATTTCGACGCCGATGGAATCAGGACGTACTGCCCAGCCAACCTGGTCAAACATGTGGAATTCAAATTCTGGAAGGATGAGCATGGTATCTGCGATACCGCTGTCCTTCATATACTGTTCTGCTGCGAGAACGATGTTTCTTGGGTACTGGTCTAATGGACGGTTGTTTGGATAATCGATAACCATCGCATTACCTGTGATAGAAAGTGTAGGGATATCACAGTATGGATCGATAATAGCGGTATCCAAATCTGGGATAAATACCATGTCACTCTTTTCTACTACTGCGTAGCCGTAGTTAGAAGCGTCAAAGCCGATACCATCTTTCATGGTGTCTTCGTTAAACTGGGAAGCAGGAATTGTCACGTGGCGGAACTGACCATTGATATCAACGATTTTGAAATCCACCATCTGGATTCCTTCTTCCTGAATAAATTTCATAATATCCTTTGCTGTTTTTGCCATTATTAAATTCTCCTTTCAAGAATGATTTTTCCAATTCATATTAAAAATATTATAACACAGCTTAGTATACTTTTTCCACCAATTGCAAATACTTCCATTGTAAATAAATTTTAGGAGGTATCCATTATGGCACAGTTATCGGAAAAAGAACTTGCTTCGATTCAGGAACTTCTTTCTGACGAAGACCTTTTAGTGAAAAAATTCAAAATGCTCGCAGAGCATGCAACCGACGAAAAGGTAAAATCTAAAATGATTGAAATTTCTAACAAGCATCAGAGCCATTTAAATGAGCTCTATTCTCATTTATCGTAGGAGGTCAAAAAATGTCAGTATATACAGAAAAAGAAATTTTAGGCGATGCCTTATCTGCGCAGAAAGCGACTACAGAACTTTTTAACAAAGCATCCAACGAATGTGTACACGAGAATATTCGTGAATCTCTTCTTGATATCTTAGAAGAGGAACATGAAATTCAGCAGGACGTATTCCTTATGATGCACGACAAAGGTATGTATCCAACACCAGAAGCGGAGCAGAAGAAAGTGGATCAGCTGAAACAGCAGTATTCACAGTGTGTGAAATAGTTTTAGGAAAAGACCCCGCAAAGCATTAAAAGCGGGGCCTTTTTTTAGCAATTTTTGAGATAGGTCCCAATCAGGGACAGACTTGAATTGTTTTCTTGCAGTCAAATGTGTTATACTTGTAAAAAGATAATTTGCCAGATGACATAGAAAAAGGAGCAAAAGCAATGAGCGAGCAAAAGGGATTTGTTACAAGTAAGAAAGAACGCTTCGCATACTGTCTGTTTTTCTTGGGACAGAATATTCTTTGGGGATATGCAGGGTATGTGGAGACTTTTTTAACAGACATAGGAATTGCGGCAGCAACAGCAGGGTTACTGCTTTTGGTACCAAAGCTTTGGGATGCCATCAACGATATGATTTTTGGTTATCTTATAGATCGAACAAGATTTAAGAATGGACAGAAATTTATTCCTTGGGTAAAGATTGGCGTAAGTGCAATCGGTCTTACGACCATAGCCTTGTTTGCGATTCCGGAATCCGCTTCCCAGGCAGTGAAGGTGACTTGGTTTTTAATCGCGTATATATTGTTTGATATCAGTTATACGATTTTAGATGCACCAGCTTATGCGGTAACCACAGTAATGACTTCTGACGTGCAGGAACGTACCTCTATCATCGCAGGTGGCAAACTTTGGGCAATGGTTGGTGGCGTAGTAGCAACTCTTTTGGTTCCTATGCTTCGTCCGGTACTGGGATGGTTTGTAGGCTGTATCGTGTTTGTAGCGGTATCTGTGATTATGATGGTGCCAATGATGTTCTCCGTAAAAGAGCGACACGGCGAAAACGCAGTAGCAGAAGAAAATCCAGGTTTTAGGGAAATTATAGAGTACTTAATGTGTAATAAATATCTATTCGTAAGTCTTGTAGCAATGCTTCTTTTGGGAATCGCAAGCTTGGAACAGAAGATGGCTATTTACATGGGACGTATTTGTCTTGGGCAGGAAAACATGGCAACACTTGTAGCAGCAGGTGCAGCAGTTTCGGTTATTCTTGTGTCCGCAATCGTACCTAAGCTCTCTAAAAAATGGGACAAATTCTATGTGCTTTGTGCAGGACTTGCATTTACTGTAGTGACAAATATCGTCGCTTATTTTGTAGGCTATGACAGCATCGTAATGGCACTTGTAATGACAATGCTCAAGTGTTCAGGTCTGGGATTCTGGTCCGTAGTAATCTATATGCTTATCGCAGATACTGTAGAATATGGTACATATAAAACAGGTACAAGAGCAGCAGGTATTTCTTTCAGTTTACAGACCTTTGTTGCGAAACTGAAAAATGGTCTCATCGGAACAGTAGTACTTTTTTCACTCTCTGCCGTAGGTTTTGTAGAGGGAGAAAATGCAGTACAGCCAGCAGGTGTAGCGGATGGCGTATGGGCACTTTTCTGTTTGCTTCCAGCGGCGGGATTTGCAATTGCACTTGTGATTTTGCTCGCATTCTACAAGCTTCGTTCTGACGAAGTGCAGGTGATGTCTTTATACAATAATGGCGAAATCTCTCGTGAAGAAGCAGAAAGTAAATTAGCAGACAAATATGGTCGCGCAGGAGAAAAATAATGAAATCAGAAGTGAAGGTATTTGACAGGGGAAACGGCGAAATTCAAAGAGTGCAGGTTGTAAGTTGGGATGACTGGTCGCAGATTGACTTTCTGTATTTGAAGCAGGCGACAATAGAACAACAGAAACGGGCGTTAAAGTGTTTTTATGATATTTATCGTAATTTTCTCATACCGAGCAAGCCATGGATTTTTCCGCAGATGGTAATGTTTGTGCTTCCAGAGGATGACGAGATGATGGATGTCCTCGTGGAGTGTGCTAAAGCAGGGATGAAGGATGATGGAGAGTCGGTTTATTATGCGAGTGAGAAATATGGTAACGTATCCGACCCTTTGACGATTGCAACGATCCTCTTGCAGGAGGGGATTCGTATTAAGAAAGGGCAGGTTCATTTTCAGAACGCACAGGCCAAGCGTCTGTACCAGGAACTGGAAAAGCGTGGTTGTGCGCATATTGTATGCGGAAAATTTCCAATGACCAAAGTAATTCCAGTGGGACGTTATGCAGGCTATCTTTCCCAGGCAGAAGAAACTGCAAAGCTGAAAGCAAATGCCCATTTCTTTATCATGGATCCATTCGATTGTGCCACGGTGTATGATCACATAGGGACGCCATTTGGACTCTGTGTTAAGGATGGTGTCGTAGAGAATCCGCCACTATTTCATAGGGAAGCTCTTATGATTGAAAAAGAGGGAGCGTCTTATATTTCTTCTAAGGATGTCGAAGAACTGATAATAGAAATAGATGGTAAGACATATGTTTCAGGCAAAAATGCAAGTGTTTATTCAAGACCAAAGCATGCCAAGACTCCAGATGATAATAGGGTAAAAGTCATTATTGTCGGCCGTCAGGTGGTTGCGGTAAAACGTAGTGGCAGTGTGCCAGTGCCAGCAGCGGGCTTTGTCCTAAGCATTAAGGGAGGCAAGATAGATCCAGGTGATTTGGTCACCTACCATGGACTTAAAGATGTGCAGTTTGGCATCCAGGTCGGAAACAGTATCATAAGAAAAGGAGTAAAAACACAGAAGCTGATTTCACGTTTTTATAACATCTATAAACTGGAGCGTACACCATATCCACCATGTCTATTCCCATTGGATTTTGAAAATGCCCGTGCAGCTCGTATGGCTATCGGTGCAGATGCAGAAGGAAAACCAGTTCTTTTCTGGGCAGAAGGTGCAGGTAAGCTTCGATATGTGCCAGGTGAAGATAGTACAGGTGCAAGCCTTACGGAGATGGCAGAAATCGCCGAAGCACTCGGACTTCGCAATGCGGTGAACTTAGATGGTGGTGGCTCTGCACAGATACTGCTGGATGGTGTGAAAGCGCTTCATATTTCCGATAGAAATACAGAAGATAATAGTGATGCAGAACGACTGGTTCCATTAGGACTGGTGGTGAGATAAAAATAGGTAAAATAAAAGGATGTTTCCGAATTGGTGAACGGAGACATCCTTTTTGTATTCTTTTTAGTTGTTGCAAGTAAACTGTATACTTACGATTTCGCAGTCGCTTCCCACGCGCATTGGAGGACCCCAGTAGCCTATACCAGAGGTTACGATGACATGAGGGCTTTTTGCATCTTTTTGGTAATAACCATAGTCCACCGTATACAAGGTATCTGTAATCAGACCGCCTGGGAAAACCTGTCCCTTGTGGGTATGACCACAAAGAATCAAATCTGCTTCGGTCGTATACTCATCAATATGTGCTGGATTGTGGTCTAACACGATGACAGGAAGGCTTGCATCTTCTCTTGTGAAAAAGGATGAGAGTTCCTGTCTTTTTTGCTCACCAAAGGCTCCGATAGGAGAGCCATCTAACCGACCTATGAGAACTAGACGTTCGTCAATAATGGTATAGGAATCCTGAAGGAGCGTGATGTTTGCTTCTGCTAAAAAAGCTTCCATTTGTGGATAGGTATTTCCTGCATCATGATTTCCGAAGCAGGCATAGGTGCCGTAAGTAGCACTGAGGTTTCGCAGTGTTTGGATGGCTTTGTCAGGGTCCTGAATTGAGGAGAAATCTGTGTCGAAGAAATCACCTGCAATGCAAATCACATCCGGCTGTAATGCGTTGATTTCGTCGACTATCTTTTCTAACTTCTTTTCGGAACCGAGTGAGCCCAGATGCAAATCGCTGATAAGCACCACATTCAAATCAGAAATATCTTTTTTATCCTGAAGCTTAATTTCATACGAAACATGTTCAAGCTGTGTGCCATGGATAAAACCACCGATGCAGGTAATGCATGTCAGTAGCAACACACTTAACGCTACGAATCCGTTAAAAAGAGGATGCTGGGTAAAGGGAAGCTTCATCAGCCGTGGAACTAGCATTAGTACATCCGAAACCACCGTAAACAAAAGCAGATAAAGAAAAATTCCCATGCTGTATCCGCTAAATGCACTAAGAACATGCTTTATCTCTTCTGAAAATGGTAGCATGGATCTTGCAAATCCTAGTACCAAAAGCAGAGTCAATACGCACACAATCACCAGCATCATCCAAAATTGCAGCTTAGGAAGAAAGCACACCAGACCGTGGTAAAGTCGATGCGCCAGGTAATAGCTTGTCCCTGCCAGTATTGAAATAATTATAATCAAGAAAATAGGCATAATATTTTCCTTTCTTTTACATAGTATTGTAATTATACAATGGGAGTGGGAAGGGTGTAAAGTTTTCATTGTAATATATAGTGGTGACAATGGTATATGAAAGAAAGTGTCCGTTTTATGGTTCACTGTATTTTGTATCTTCTAGGTGTAAAAGAAATCAAAAGGTTTTAGCACATAGATGCAGAAAGGTGGGCCTTATGCCATACATGAAATACAAAAACTGGTACGTACCAAATTGTGATATCGCATTTCCAACAGAGGAAGAAGCTTGGGAGTATTTGGAGGAGATGGAGTAGAAACATATTGGGAATGATGACGGCACTCTGGCTTAGGCTGGGGTGTTTTTCCATGGAAAAATGTTGCTAAGGATGCTATAATATCTTCACAGTATCAGTTAGGAGGGCATCACATGTTAGTTTTAGTATACAGAAAATGCAGTACATGCCTGAAGGCATTGAAATGGTTAGAGGACAACAACATCGAATTTACAGAACGTCCAATCAAAGAGGAAAATCCAACCTACGAAGAGCTTAAGAGTTGGCACCAGATGAGCGGCTTGCCACTCAAGAAATTCTTCAACACAAGTGGCCTCATCTACAAAGATTTGGGACTTAAGGACAAGCTCCCTACTATGTCAGAGGACGAGCAGTTGCAGCTTCTCGCTTCAGACGGAATGCTCGTAAAACGTCCGCTGGTCATCGGTGACGATTATGTGCTCACAGGTTTTAAGGAAAAAGAGTGGGAAGACCATGGGTTATCAGCTCTTTAGAGAACAGGCAAGAAAGTGCGTAGACTAGAAGTGAGCCATCGCGAAAGAAAGGAGAACTTGTATGTTCCCAACAATCAATCTCAGGGAAACCGGAATCCATTTCCGCCGAATCATGGACAGGCATGCGATTACTCCGAAAGACATAAAAGAATTCTTAAATCTTGGAAGTATACAAACTGTATATAACTGGTGTAATGGTTTAAATATGCCGACAATTGACAATCTATATGCATTGAGCCAATTGTTGCAAGTTCCAATTGATGAAATCATATGTGGAAATAGAAAGGCAATTATACCGGAGCCAATTGTAATAATCGAAAATCCAAGAGATAGAAGATTATATACATATTACAGAAAATTAAATAGGATGCTTGTTGCGTAAAAATTAAAGCACAGCTGGAATGACAAAGAGAGAATCCTCCTACAAAATTGAATTATCAAATTTTGTAGGAGGATATTTTTATGACCAATGAAAAAGAAATTGTATTATTTGAAACTGAGGACAAGAAAGTTTTACTTCCAGTAGAGGTTAAAGATGAAACTGTTTGGCTGAATAGAAATCAAATGGCAGAGTTGTTTGATAGAGATGTAAAGACTATCGGTAAACATGTTAATAATGCTTTGAAAGAGGAACTAAGAGACGAAGATTCAGTTGTCGCATTTTTTGCGACAACTGCTTCTGATGGTAAAACATATCAAATGGAGTATTACAATCTCGATGTCATCATCTCCGTCGGTTACCGAGTAAAATCTAACCGTGGAGTAGAATTTCGTCGATGGGCTAATTCAGTATTAAAACAATACATATTACAAGGCTATACAGTCAATCAGAAACGTATTCAGCAGTTAGGTGAAGTAATACGTATCATGAAGCGTACAGAGAATGAGCTGGATAGCAAGCAGATATTGTCTGTTATCGAAAGATATAATAATGCACTGGATTTACTAGATGCGTATGATCATCAGACGATGAAACGTCCAAAAGGAAATGAAGCAACTTATGTTCTTACATACGAGGAATGTGTTGAGGTGATTCAAAGTATGCGATTTGGAGATGAATCCGATTTGTTCGGAAAAGAGAAGGATGATTCTTTTAAAGGTAGCATTGGAAATATTTATCAATCTTTTGGCGGGAGTGATGTGTATAAATCACTCGAAGAAAAAGCAGCCAATCTTTTATATTTTGTCACAAAGAACCATAGCTTTTATGATGGAAATAAGCGAATAGCTGCAACTATGTTTTTATATTTCTTAGATAAAAATGATGCATTGTTTTGCAAGGGACAAAAACGTATAGAAGACGCAACATTAGTGGCATTAACGATTATGATTGCTGAATCGAGAGCGGAAGAAAAGGAAATGATGGTTAGTGTTGTGATGAACTGTATATTATAGGGAAATTGTATTGGACAGCAAATGATTATAATAGAATTAGGAGGTGAGCCTATGAAAATATTATTTCTCCGAAAAGAAAAGCCTGTATCATTACTGGCACACAGCGGACAGTACATATCGCGACCACCTCACAGGCGAGGAAGTAAAGGTAAAGAAATACTTCTACGCACTCCGCCCACTCCTGGCAGCTAAGTGGATTCTCGACAAGAAAACAGCCCCACCGATGTTGTTTGAAGAACTGATGGAAGCAGAGCTAGAAGAAGAACTTAAGCCAGAATTAGACCACCTTCTCGCATTAAAGAAAACGCTACCTGAAATAGGAATGGCACCAAAGATATCAGTCATCGATGCCTACATCCAGCAGAAGATACCAGAGATAAAGGCGCTTGCGGAAGGAATAGAAGGAAAGGTGTCGGAATGGGATGCGCTTAATGAGTTGTTTTTGAGAATGGTGAAGTAAGGAAAATTAATAGTGGAAAAAGAAAGGCACTTCAGTGACGATGAGAGTCGTTGCTGGGGTGTTTTTTTGCTAGTGCTATATATAGCAGTAGTTTCGTTTTAAGGTGTGATAGAATAGAGAAAAGAGGCGGATGTCACGGCAACATTATCCGTTTGGGATGAAAGGCTAGGAAAATCAAGGGTTTGCGAGTAAGGGCGTAAGGTTTTGTGCCAGATTTATGCCAGAGGTTAGAAGGGTGAGTTGTGACGTGGCTTGAAAAATAAAGAAAGGGAGAAGAGATAGTGAATTATTTTGACAATGAGCAAAATATATTAGATTGGTTTCGGAATACTTTTGAGCAACAAGTTTTGTTGCCGGTAGAAAATAAAGAATGCATAGAATTGTATTTCTCATTAAGCGATGAAAAAAAATATGTAAATTGGATAAATAGTTCTGGAAAAGGTGATCCACCGCCAGACTTTTATAATCCTAAGATAAAGATGATGATGGATGTAATGAGAGTAGATGATCATGGACGTATTGTAGGCAATGGAAAATATATTAATCCGGTTAACCAAAAAGAAAGCAAAATACAACGAGAGTTGAGAGAATCAGGTTTTTTAGATATGTTTCCAAATGTACAACAGGTATTTGTAAATGCAGTTGCGGATTTATCTGAAACTGAAGATCATAATTACAAATTTTATCTCGAGAATTTTAGGCGAACTTTAGAAAAGCATATTAGAAGAATTCCGTTATATAGAACTAATCATCCAGGTTATAAAGTAGTGTTTTTTGTTTTCGATGAATCATGCGGATATGTGGTGGCAGATAGTCAGGAGGTTGTCCAAAGAGGAGTTCGAAAGGGTGAGATGTTTTATGGTTATCCGTATCTTTGTTTTATGGACAAGCGATTTGTTGAAGTGTTTTTTGGAACGGACATAGATTATGTAATATGGTTTTCGCCGTTTAAACATTTTGAGTCAGATATGCCAGAATTGCCTACAGTGTGTATATATGATGTTAAAAAAATGGATTTGTTAGAGTGTGAAGAATATCCAGAAGAGCTGATAATAAGTACTGAAGAGTAAGCGTAGTGCAAACAGATATAGTGTTATATAAGGAACTGATCTTTTAGAAATATATCAAAGTATTTCTAGAAAAATACAACAAGATGGAGGAGGTTTAAACTGATGAAAATTGAGAAAATAAGAGTTCAAAATTATAGAGGAATAAAAAATACAGATTGGTTAAAGTTTGAAGAATTAAATGCAATTGTAGGAAGAAATGATGCAGGAAAATCATCCATATTACATGCTGTAAATACATTCTTTTACGATGCAAAATTATTAGAAGAGGATAGATACTTTGGGGCGGGACAGGAAGATACATTGATAGAAGTGATTTTTGATGGGGATGAACTTCAAAGTGTACCAAGTATTATGTTAGATAATGAGGCTAAATTGCATGTAAAAAAATATGCTAGTCAAGTGGGAGAGAGCTTTAAAAATAGTATTATTGTAAAAGATTTTGGAAATTCTAAGTATAAAAATATATTGCAATTAACAAATGCTAAGTATCCACCTTTATTCAAGAGTCTTGAAATGGAAGTTCCAGAGATAATAGATAAAAATAGTATATATTCATTAATTGACGAGTTGTTAAATGTAGAAACAGAATTTGCAATGGAAGAGCATGAAATAAAAAGCACATTACTTAAAAACATATTAAAAGAAATATATCCACAATACTCGTTATTTTTAGCTGATACAAATTTGGATACAGGAGCATCGACGTTCCAAAACCAATTTAAAAAAATAATATCGAATGCCATAGAGGCACATATTGAAGAGTTTAGCAATTTGCAAGGAGAGGTAACGAATACGTTAAATGATGAAATAAAGAAAATTGGAGAGTACATGGTTAGCCATTATCCAAATTTATGTGAATTGAGACCTGATATCAATTACGATTGGGCTAAGTTAGTGAATTTTGAAGTTATAATGAAGGATTCATCTCAGTATGAAGTGAATCTATCGCATAAAGGATCTGGGGTACAAAGATTATTTATGGTATCGTATTTTCAATATTTAGCAGAACAATCAAGAAATGATAATGGCAGTTGTATTTTTGCATTAGAAGAACCAGAAACATTCTTGCATCCTGGGGCACAAAGAACTTTATTAGAGTCACTTAAAAAGATTGCGGAGTATCATCAAGTTATTATTACTACACATTCACCTGTTTTTGCTAGTGAAATAAATAATAAGAATATTATTATTGCTACAAAAACGAATACAGAATCTATATATAAACAAGGAGATGCTATTTCGTCAGAAGCACTAGTTGAAGAGTTAGGTATTAGGGCAAGTGATAGTATAGTTAATAGTAAGTTGCTTGTTTTTGTAGAAGGAAGTAATGATGTAAGATTTTGGGATATTATATATAAAAAAGTTACTGGACATGAATATGAAGAGGATGAAATCTTATTCTTACCAGGGGGCGGAGACGAATTACATAATATTGCAGAGATGAATCTTATGCATAAGTTAAATCGCAACTTTATGGTTATCGTTGATGGAGACAAAGGCGCTGTTGATTATGCAGATAAAGTTGCAAAACAAGCTAAATTGAAAACTGTTGTTGAAGCAAAAGGTGGCGAAGTTATAGTTTTAAGAAAGCGTGAGATTGAAAATTATTATTGTCCACGAATCCTTGAAGAGCTGTTGAATAGAAAAGGTGTGGCAGTATCAGGATTAACTATAGCGCCATATGAAGATGTTAACAAGAAAATAAAAACTATAGTTAATGGGAAAAATGTACAAATGAAATTTAAGAATAATATGGATATTTTCGAGGCAATGACGTTAGATGACTGGAAACAAGTTAGCTTATATGAAGAAAATGGAGCAAATAAGTTTGAACTTGGAGAAATTGTATCGCAGATTGTATCGAAAATAGATGTTAGATAGCAACCTACATTTAAAGGAGTAATATATGAACACCTACATAATCCTAGACCTAGAAAATCCAAACACCCGCGGCAACTCAATCTGCGCAATTGCAGTTACCGTAGTAAAAGACAACAAAATAATAGAAGAAAAATATACCTTAATTAATCCAGAAGATCGCTTTGATGCTATCAATTCACAAATTACTGGAATATATCCAAATCAAGTATTAGATGCACCTACATTAAAAGAGTATTGGACGGAGATTAAAGAACTTCTCGAGAACAATGTTATTATAGGGCACAATATTACATATGACCTAAGTGTATTGTCGAAATCACTAAGTAGATATGATATTCCTGTTCCAGAATTTAGATATTGTTGTACATTAGCATTAAGCAGAAAGTATATACGATCTGATTCATATCATCTAGAGAATTTGTGTAATGATTTGGGATTTACATATAAGTCACATATTGCATCAGAGGATGTAAAGGCTGCTCATTATTTGTTTGAGTATATAAAAACAACTTATAAGGTCACAAAAAACGATATTTGCGAATACCAGAAGTCGGAGAAATTGTTAGAGCATGTGGATGAAAGGCTCGTGACTAACATTAACAATTTAGCTGGAATCATAGAAGGAATTACTGCTGATCAAATAATAAATGAAAAAGAAGTTCGTCGTTTGCAGCAGTGGTTAGATGAGAATCAGGTTAACAAATCATATATGTTGTTTAATAAGATTATTAACGAAATCTCTTTAATCTTAGAGGATAATGTAATTGATTTATATGAGCAAATGAAACTCAAAAATATTGTGCAAGCTATACGTAGTTCAAAGTTGTACAATGACACAACGCTTGGATTGCAATTGTTAGAAGGTATCGTAGAAGGTATTAGTTGTGATGATGTAATCAATGAAGATGAAATCATTAATCTTCAAAAATGGTTATCTGAGCATGATTATTTAAAAGGAGTTTATCCATTTGATAAGATATATTGCATGGTGGAAAATGTATTGGCAGATGGAAAACTCAGCGAAGAGGAAAAGGAAGAACTAGCAATTGCGTTTAGAGAATTGTATAACCCTGTTTCTTCACATGCAGAAGAAGGTATGCAGATAGAACTCGCAGGAAAAACGTTTTGTCTATCTGGAGAGTTTGCATGCGCTAGTAAATCAGAAGTGAGTAAGAAATTGGTAGAAAAAGGGGCAATTGAAAAGTCTGGAGTTTCATCAAAATTAGACTATTTATTTGTAGGTGGTTCTGGAAGTGCAGCTTGGAAATTTGGCAAGATTGGTGGAAAAATTGCCAAAGCAATGGAGTTGCAGGAGAAGGGATGTAAGATACAAATTGTTGGAGAAGATGAAATGACAAGCTTACTACAATGAGGCGGATTTTTAATGAACTAGAAGAAAGGCAATTTATGGCCTTTCTTCTTTGTTATTCACTGCTTTAGAAACTGGAATGTGATATAATTAACATATGTAGAGAAAGTTTGAGGAAATAACAAATGAAAATATTAATAATTGGAAACGGTTTTGATTTGGCTCATAAATTACCAACACAGTATTCTGATTTTTTGAAGCTTTGTTCTATGGCAAAGAGCAAAGAAGTACGATGGATTGAGGATGAACCGGAGTTAACAAGAAAGAATTCAAATGAGGAAAATATATTAAAAGAGTTTGCAAAATCTGTTGGGCATGAATTATATTCAGAATTTAAAAAGAAGGTGAGAAACTGTTTTTGGATAGAACATTTTTTAGCTAGGAGAACGCTTATAGGAGAGAAGTGGTTAAATTTTGAAGAAGAAATAAAAATGGTGGTTGAATCTGTCATTAAAGATATGAAAGATGCACCAAATGAAATTGTATATGGTGTTACAAATGTAGCATTGCATAGTTTTTGTAATGCAAATTCTTTCTATGGAAAAAATAAGACGTTTAGAGATTTGTTTGAATTGATAATGGACGAGCATAAAAAATTAACACGATTATTAGAAATTTATATGTGTGGATATATTGAAAAGATGGATATAGAAGAGATAACGCTATTTAAAAATTTATTAATTGATAAAGTGTTATCTTTTAATTATACGTATACTTATGTAGTCACATACGATTATCAAATGGAATGTTGTTATATTCATGGGAAGGCAGATACTGATAAAAAGGGTTCTTGTAATATGGTGTTAGGGTTTGATGATCATTACATGGATGGAGCGAGTGTTGTTTCTGAATTGGTACCATTTGAAAAATATTGCCAGAGAATTGTTAATAGAACGGATAGTCAGTATTTTGAATGGATTGAGAGGATGAAGGAGGAACAGAATACGGTATATATATTTGGACATTCTATGGCTCCCGCAGACGGAGATGTATTGGCAAAATTTATTCTTTCGCCTAATACAAAGACTCTGATTTATTACAGGGATGAAATTGATCGTGCGGAAAAGATAAGAAATCTTGCAATTATCTTGGGACCAGACAACCTAATTCAGTTAACAGGCGGAGAGAAGCCAGCTATATTATTTCAAAAAACAAAATAAACAATATTGACATTTTAAACGGAAGAGGAAAAGGATGTTATTTGCAGTAGACTATAATGATAACAGAATACATGTTGATGATACTCATAGTAATCAAGAGTATTTTTGTCCAGGATGTGGTGCTCCACTGATAGTACGACGAGGAGAAGAACGTATACATCACTTTGCTCATAAGTCGAATCATATATGTAATGATAGTTGGGAAAGTGAGAGATGCTATGAGACGTCAGAGTGGCATACGGAATGGCAGAAAAAATTTCCATGCGATAATCAGGAAGTGAAACTATCTCTAGGACAAACGACACATAGAGCAGATGTGCTGATTAATCGCACGGTAGTAGAATTTCAACGTAGTATTATTAGTCCTCAGCATTTTGATGATAGAAATAATTTTTATCTAAATTTAGGATATAAAGTTATTTGGCTATTTGACTTGTCAGAGCAATATGAAAAGGGCGAACTCTATTATGATGTAAAAGGTGAAGGCTTGAGTTTTAATTGGAAGAGACCAAAGAAGACATTTAATGCATTTAATGTGAAAAGTGGTAATATCGAGGTGTTTTTTCAAATTAAAGAGAGTGATATTGATTCCATTGTTAGAGTTATGGAAGTATCAGAACATGGATTTGAGAAATTTGAAACGTCTAAAGCGATGTCAAAAGAGGAATTTCTTGTTTATGTTGGCCTTGAAAATAATACTTGTCTTGCACCAGATAGAGATGATTTGTCGACTAATGAGAAGTATCAAGAGTTTAAAGAAAGATATCATGTGAGATTAAATAAACAGCAAGAAAGAGCTCTTCAGGCAATAGAGGGGGCAGTATTGCTTTTGGCTGTACCTGGATCTGGGAAAACTACTGTATTAGTAGACCGGATTGGGTATATGATTTTAGTTAAAAATATCTCGCCTAAGAACATTCTTGCGCTTACATATAATAAGGATGCTCAATTGGAGTTACAAAAGAGATATGATGCAAAGTTTGGTTCGGATATTAATAGTAAAGTAGAAATTCGCACATTGAATAGTCTTGCACTTAGAATATACGAGCAATTTTGCATCGAAAAGAAAGTGGTCAAGAGAATCTTAGTAACAGGTTCAAAACAAAACAGAATAATTATAGACATATGTAAACGAATCAGAAAGGTTGCCTATATTAGTCATGGAGAAATTCAGGAAATATTAACTGCGATTTCGTATGTCAAGAATATGATGGATGAGGCAAATGTTGTCCGATATAACAATGAAATAAATGAATTTTCAGAGATATATAATCAATATCAAATTGAATTAGAAAAGAAGCATTGGATGGATTTTGATGATCAACTGGTATTTGCATTAAATATTTTGCAATCATATCCAGAAATTTTGGAACGATATAGAAATGAATATAAATACATTTGTGTGGATGAAGCTCAAGACACTTCAAAAATACAACATGAGATAATTCAATTGTTATCAGTTGGTAATAGCATTTTTATGGTTGGCGATGAAGACCAAAGCATATATGGTTTTAGAGGTGCTTACCCAAAGGCTTTGTTAAATTTTAGGTATAATTATCGTAATCCCTATATTCTTCGAATGGAGATAAATTATCGTTCCACAAAACAAATTGTAGACGCAGCTCAGAAATTCATATCAAGAAATAAAGGCCGTTATGAGAAACATATGATTTCGAATAGAGATACAGGTGTGCCAATTAATAAAATAACTGTAAAAAATCGTCAAGAGCAGTATATGGAGTTGCTACAAGTGGCAAGGGAATCACATCCGGACACCGCAGTTTTATATAGAGATAACGATAGTGCGGTTGTGCTTTCGGATTTGTTGCTTAGAAATAATATATCGTTTAATCTTAAGCGTCCTGAACGAAGTTTTTATGAAAATCGTATAGTACAAGATATGATAGCTTATCTTAGGTTGGCATTAGATGAATGTGATTGGGAAGCATTTGACCGAATTTGTCGAAGAGGGATTTTATACATTAAAGCCAACCCACAAGAGTATGTAAGTAAAATATGTAGAACTCAAAAATGTTCTATATATGACGCATTAGAGCAGCAGCGTCCATATGTAATAAGACATCTTGATGAAATCGAGAAATTGAAAACTACATTATGTCGAGCAAGAATGGGAACTACAGAAAATGCAATTAAAATTATAATGAATGCTGGATATGAAAATTATTGTCACCAGGAAAATCTTGATAGCGGAAAACTTGATATATTACTAATGCTTGCAACTCAGGAGCCAAACATTAAGAGATTTTTAGACCATCTGAAGGAGTTAGACGAAAAAATCAAGTTTGGAGTTACTTCTGATGATATGAATGCAATTCTACTATCAACTATTCATACAAGCAAGGGCCAAGAGTACGATACGGTATATATGATAGATGTATATGATGGTAGATTTCCATCTTCACGAATGAGTGCGATGCTCGAATCGAAAGATGCTGCCACTAACGAGCAGGAAGAAAGAAGATTGTTTTATGTTGGAATTACAAGGGTTAAAAACATATTAAATCTATATGAAATACAAGATACTGATAGCATGTTTATTTCGGAATTGTTTGGGACAGAAAAGCGTCAAAACTCACTTATTGTTAATAATAAACCTGCGGTTTTAAATGGTTTAAAAAGTCGTGAAAACAAAAAAACAGAGAAGCCTTTTTACAAACAAGATGTAGCTATAGATATTGACGAAAAAGAAAAGAATGAAATTCGTGAAGAGATAAGGTCGCGAATTAGAAAATTTCCAACAACAGGAGCAAAGGATTATTTGGGTAACAGATGGTATCAATGTATAAAATGTCCTAAACTAGATTATGAAGATGTATTCTCAGAAAAAGGTGGTTTGCATGGTATTAATTATGGTATTTGTAAAGAGTGTAACAAGGGTGAAAAAGAGGATACATATAGTCAACTGAAATTAGAGTGGGAATAAGGGAGTTTTATTGTACACCACATCCTTATAATAGGAACTAGGAAGAGAGAAATCAAATCCTAGTTCCTATTTTTTTATAGCAAGAATCAAAAGGAGAAAATCATATGTTAATCTTAAAACTTTTATTTTTACCAATCTACTTACCATTTGCAATCATTTTCGGAATCTTAAAATTTGTTGGACAGATACTATTTATCGGCGATGTAATGGATCATTTTGATTAATAAAAATTAGAAAGGAGCCGCCACATGAAAAAATTATATTTCACAATCACAGGAACCCATCATCATTTTGGAAAAGAGTTCATCGAGCCAGGAATGGAAGTCAAACTCGTAAAAGAACCAGACAATGAATTTGACAAAGAAGCCATCAAAGTAGAAATGGAAGGCTTAAGCAAAATCGGCTATGTAGCCAATAGTCCATATACCGTATTAGGCGATAGCGTCAGTGCAGGAAGGCTCTATGATCAAATCGGTGAAGTGGCATATGGAGTAGTCAAGTTCGTGCTGCCACAAGGCGTTGTGTGCGAGATAGTGGAAAAGGAAGACTAGCCCCTACCTCGGCATACTCCACACCAAGTCCCCGATGTGATAAGAAAGTTTTATTGACTTCACCCGGTCGTAATCCATTACTTCACAGTTGAAATTAATGATTCGAATCGTTGAGTCTACACGGCGCGCGTTATATATCTTTAATGATTGCCCGTCAATTCGTACGTACAAAGGAAATATATTTCCATCGCAGTCAAAAGACGAAATAACAGGGACAACCTGCAAATGACGGCACTCGTTTAGACCGTGTAATACGTAAGCTGACATAGGACCTCCTTAAAAATAAACAGAACACACGTTCGATAAAAATATAACACGTGAAGTAAAAGGAGTCAATATGAAAGTGTAAATTGTTGATGAATAATAGGGAGGATAATTACATGGACAAAAATGGAAAAAACTTTAATCCAAAGATTCATATATGCAAGTTTGGCTTTGAATTATATGATTATGCTACTTTTAACCCAATACGATATAACATTATCGGAAACTTATATGAAAAAGAGATCATTTTTGAATTTATAAATAAGAAAACGGAAGAAGTAGTCGAAGTTTTCGGATATAAAATTAGTGAGGATAAATTTAGAAACTTGTTATCGTTAGTGTATTGGGGGGATTTTGAGAAATATCGTGATTTGCCTGAAGGATGGGAATGGGAAATTCAAAATGGACATGCAGGCTATCGTGATGGATGGGGTTACAAATTTTGGTGTTTATCGGAATCGGGATATCCTTTATTACAAGTGTATATGAATTGCTTCTTCTCAGAAAATAAATTACCTGCATATGAAATATTACTCAAGTGGTTGAGAGATAATTACAAGAAGAAAAAGGGCATAAAAGAGAAAAATATGCTGTGGTAGAATTGCTTTGTTCATACTACCATATATGGCAGTAGTATAGATAAAAAGTATGATAAAATATAAAAGTAAATATGTTTACTGTAGGGGTAGTCGTGCTAAGCTATCTCGCTGGCAAGGCACTGATTTGCAGATTTAGATACTGTGAGTCTGTGCCTTTTGTGCCTTCTCAGCATGACTACGGGTGCCTGCAGTCAACAGATAGCGTATAGTAAATGTGAAAAATAAGAGGGAAGTTTATTGGACACTATGTGTGATAGTGTTAGCTTAAATATAAAAACTAATAAAGGGGTGATAGAATGATACTTTTTGATAATGCGGAATATGATAATTTTTTCAATCCGTTATGTTGTAAAAACAAGAGAATATATTATGAGTGCATTTTGCAACTGATTGAAAAGTCAAAGTCTGTGCCTCTGCTTTATGAAACTGACGCGAAAGACACTATAATTCTCTATTTGAGGAATTGTACTTATGCTGTAGAGGATGAAGTGGCATCCAGCAATGCTGACGAAAATATCAGTAGCAAGAAAACAGAGACAGAAAATGCAGGTGCGATTCTTAGGTATTTTCGGCGATGTGGATGGATTTCTGAAAAAGAGATAGGACGAAATGGTGATAATATTGCGACGGTCATGCCATATTGTCGTAAGATGATTGAATCGATAGAGAGAATATTTAATCGTGATAATAGAGCAGCACTGACAAATCATATCTTTTCTATTTATGACACACTAAATACTGCATTTGTTGCTGACCATGGAAGAACGCATAGACCATATTCTACTATTTTGATTCCAGTATCGGATAATGTAGCTGATTTGAAGAATGAACTACTTATTCTTAAAGATAGTATTCGCTCTATAATGCGCATGATTATTAAGATGACGGAAACGAATGAGCTGGGGCAGTTTCTGATTAGAGATGAGATGTTAGAAAACTTCTTTAGCGACTATTTTTTTATAAAAAAGGATGGTCTAATTCCGGGATACATTGAAGAAATAGAGAAGATGCTTCGGAAAATCGTAAAAACTGAAGTTTATGAAAATATGATAAAAGAGTACCAGAGTTTTTATAATGCAGATGAGATTTCTGCTCGTGAAGTAGTAGATGGACAACTGGCAGAAATTAAGAGTTTTATAAGCTATGATTACATTAAAGAGATGGATTACATCGATAAGAAAATAAATAATTACTATAGCCTTTACTCAACTAGGATACTTATGGTATTGAGCAATAATGTTAATATGCAGACCTATTTGAATGATTTACTGATGACAATTAAAGATTTCGAGCCAGACGAAAAAAGAGAAATCATTGAATCTATAGCTAAGTGCTTTTCGTTAAGGTCCTATAAGTATGTTGGTAGAAAGTCAATTGAACGTAGGAAAAAGCGTAAACCGAACACTAAGACAGGGGCAATTATTACAGGTTCTCTGTCAGATGAAGAAAAGGCAAGACTTACAAGAGAACTTTTGTATGAATATCCGGACCGTTATGGAGTTAAGCAGGCTACAAGTTATTTTGAAAGTGTATTAGCAGATAAGGAAAGTATAGTACCTGATAAAACAACAATTAAGACAAGAGAAGATGCAATGATGATTGCTGCCAGCATAATTTATTCGGGAAGTTTGGAATTCCCTTATGAGGTGGAATTTTTAGAAGGTACTATAGAAACAGAAGTTGCAACAATTAGCAATATAAGGATAAAGAGGAAACTGTAAATGGGTGATATTAAATTAAGTATTTCAATAAAAGAAGAAAACAATATACTATTTAAGCGTTGTGTCCGTAAGCTTTTGGATTCAACATTTATTGTTGGTGATAAAGATGAAAAACTTTATTCTTTTATCTCACGCGAGTCTAATAGGCAAGATATATCTGATTATCTTCGTATGATTGGTTTTGATGTGTTTGTGGACACTAATGTAAAAATTGCAATGCTTAAGCCTTATGAAGCAGACGAAGATGCTGTGGGTCTAAAACGGGCAAATGTGGTTTCGTTTACAACAGAACAATATCATTTACTTTTGGTATTGTGGGAGGTTTATCTTGAGAATTTAGGCTATAGTGAAGAAAATGTTGTAATGAGAGGCGATTTAATTGATAAAATCAAGGCTTATGAGGTTGATGTGGATAAGTCGAGATTGTCTGCAGCAATGAAGATATTTAAAAAATATGACTTGATTGATTATGATATAAAAGATGAATCCGAGGATGCTATTATCACATTATATCCTTCATTGCAGTTTGGATGGGATATTGCCCAATTCCAGACTGTAACGGCAGAATATATGAAGGGTAGTGTTGCTTCGGATGATGAAGAGGCAACATATTCAGATGGTTCTGAAGAGGAGGATGAAGAATGATTAAACTAAAACAGGTTCGATTAGTTAATTGGTATGGCTTTAATCAAATTACGGTTCCAGTTGGTCTCTTTACTTTAATTGCTGGAAAAAATGGAAATGGTAAATCTGTGTTACTTGACGCGATTAAATATGCATTATATGGAGATACCGTATTCAATAAGTCAACTGAAAATAAGGGAAGTAGAACCGTGCCGTCATATACGAGAGGACTACTGGATGCAACTGCGGGTACTTTTATGAGACCGGCGGATAAGATGCCTAATGTTTATACACATATTGTTCTTGAAATGGAAGAAGTAGAACTAGAGAGAACATTTATCCTGGGGACAGCAATTGATACGGATTCTGGTAATGGTTTTAAAACGCAAAGATATGTTATCGAAAATAAGACATTACGAGATATTAATCATACGTACGAACAAGATGGTTTGACCTTTTCATATAGTGCTTCAGAGCTTCAAAAATTTTACGGTTTAAAGATGATGGATGTGAAAGAAGGTCTTTCTAAGTTCATGCAAAGAACAGGGTTACGTCTTAATGAACAACAACTAGCGGCATTTAGACGTAAACTTAGAAGTATCATGTCATATGATCCCAATGCCAAAATAGATCAGTTCATTCGCGAGAGTGTATTAGAAGAAAAGAAAGTGGATTTTTCTAAGCTTGTTGCAGCAAAAAACAATATAGATGCTTTGAATGCTAATTTTGCGATTATTGATGCTGAAATTAAAGAATTAGAGGGCATTATTGCTTTGTTTGATGAGCTTACACGGGCAAAAAATGTAATTTTAGCAGATGACGTGAAAATTGCATATAGGAAATTTTTGAAATGTCAGAAGACATTGGAAGAGACTTCAAGGAATATGGAAATCGCCACAAGGCAGATTGCAGAAGATGAGAAAAAACTAGAGGCGATTGCTGCTCGTGAGAAGGAGGTAAGAGCTGCCTACAATTCGGCAAAGAATAACCGGGATTCTTTAGATTGTGCTAAAGCAATAGCAGAAGCTGAGGAGTTTTTGCAGAAGGCGCAAGAAGAGAAAGAACTTTTGAAAAAGGAAAAAGAGGCACTTTGTGATTTTCAAACGAAAGTAAGTGAACTAGTGGCTTGGTTTGTTGAGGAACAGTGCAAAGTAACGCAGCAAAGTATTTTATTCTCTTTGACATTAGCTAGTGTTGCTAGAGTTGAAAAGGAAAGCGCTGTTGAGACTTTCTTGGCTGAAATTAAAAAATATAGAGATGAGATTTTAGGAAAAATAACGAGAATTGATGATTTCATAAAAGATAATAATGATGAGCAAGCAAGGTGCCAACAGATTATTGACGACTGCGATGCGAAGAAAACTACGTTTTCAGAAATCCCGGAATACGTAGCGTTGAAGAACGAGATTAATAGAGAATTCGAAAAGAGAGGCATTCAGTCAGAAGCTAGATTTGCCTGCGAATATGTCTTGGGACTTATGGATGAGACTTGGCGAGATGTTATAGAAGGGTATCTGGGGGGACGAAGATATACAATTCTAGTAGAACCGGAATATTATGATATTGCTGATGATGTGCTAAATGCCTCTAAATACAAATACGCACATTTATTCAACACAAAATTATTAATGAGAAAAGACATTAAGCCGGTAGAAGATTCTGTAGTTCAGTTCATTGATGTTAAGAATCAGGTGGCAAAAAAATATTTTGATTATCAGCTGGGCAGATTTCATGCAACTACGATTGATAAAGTTAGAAACTATGAAAATGCTATGTCCAAAGAAGGCAGAGTGTCAGTGGCAATGGATAGCTATTTTATTCGTTTTGATAGAATAAAATTTTATTGCTTAGGTCAAGAAACAATTGAGCTAAATAGAATTAGAGCTGTAAAGAAATTGGAGGGATTAAAAAAGGCATATATTGAATTGCAGGAGCAACTTATCGCTGAAAAATCTAAGATGTCATATCTTGATACAGAGGTAAAGTTTTTTGGTATTTATAACTATGATGCTTGCGAAGAATATGAGAATAAACTACTAGAATGTTCAAAGAAGGAACGAGAGCTTGTTGCATTAAGAAAGGCCCAAGAGAACAATATGGAATATATGGAGCTTGCCCAGAGGGTTGGTGAATTGGAGCAAGAACTTGATGCGATGGAATCGCTGAAAGAAAGTGTCCGTGACGATAAATTGAATATGCAATTCATGTATAAGACAAATCATAGCGATTATATAAGTGCTGATGAAGAAGCGAAGAAAATGCAAGAAAGTCTTAGAAATTTACAATTTGTAAATAATGTTGTTTATTTAAAGGCGATAGAGGATTATGAAAAGTTTGTTGCAAATGCGCAAAGTGGGCGCGGTGGTACATTAAAGGATCGAGCGCGTGCAGAACGTGATGTTGTAGAAGCTGGTAAAAATTTAAGAGGCGGACAAGCTGCGTATAATGCAGCTAGAACAGGCGATAATCACTTGCCGATGACTGATGATTCAATAGCTGCGTATCAAACGAGAAAAAATCGAATCTGGATGGATGATAGGCAAGAGATACAGGCTAAGTTGAAGGAGCAGACAAGGCGTTATGAAGAGATTTTCAAAAATGAATTTGTACTTACAGTGTTAAAATCCTGTGAGGCTGCAAGAGATGATTTAAAACTCATTAATGCTGAATTGGCACGTTTGAAGTTTAAAGCAAAATACGAGTTTGATGTAAAGTATGTAAAGGATGGTTCTGATTACGAGAAGATATTAGAGTATGCAAAGTACTTAAAGGAGCGTGAGGAATTGGGAACGGCATCTGGACAAATGACATTAGACGCGATGACATCGTATTCTGATGAAGAAGGTAATGAGTTAGAAAAGGATATCGAAAGAATTATTAATCGTATTGTGGAGAGTAATGATAAAGATAAAATTGAGCGGTACGCAGATTATCGTAATTATATGACATATGAGATTCTTTTGACAAATGATGTTCTTACAAAAGCAAAATTGTCAAAGCAGTCAGGTTATAATTCAGGTGCAGAAGTTCAGATTCCGTATATGTTGATTTTGCTCTCAGCATTACTCATGATTTATAACGACAAAAGTAGTTCTACAAGGCTGGTATTTATCGATGAACCTTTTGCGAAGATGGATCCAACCAATGTAAAAATTATGCTTGGCTTCATGAAAGATCAGAACTTACAAATGATTTTCTGCGCACCGGATAAAACAGAACTTATAGGAAATGAGTGTGAAGTTGTTTTGCCCGTACTTCGAACACAGCCTGACCTTATGGAGATTGGTATTATAGAAATGCATAAAGGGGTGTAGCTATTGAATTACGAAGAAAAGATACTTACATATTTAGTGGACAATTATCGAAAAAGTAAAAAAGACTCTGGTGATAATAGAACCAACAGAAGGACGCGAGTAAAACCTGAAAAGTTGTATAAGAAATATAATGCAAATGATGGGGATTTTGAAGAAATTTCAAGGTTAAATCAGGCTGCAGAAAGCTTGAGCAAACTGGGATTTATTCGTAGTGTAAAAGAAACTTTTGGAACCCAGATTCAATGCATTTTTTTAGTGGATGAATGCATACAAGAAGCAGAGCAATATTTAGCAGAAAAATGTGGCTATGTATCAAAGGATATGCAAATAGAGAAACTTCGAAATTTGGTTGGCAAGTATAAAAATGCGTCATCTATATGTGAAAAAGAATGTGCCAGATTGTTGGAAAGTATTGAGGAGCGAAAGGTACCAAAGAATATTGATGAATTGGATGATGTTTTAAAAGCGATAGCCTTTATTGAAAACAACCAAGAAGAGCTATACATGAGAGAAATGTCAATGAAAGTGTATGGTGATTCAAAGTATTTTGAAAATATATCGTTACAACCAGTATGTAGTATGCTTCGAAAATATTCAAAGCAGAATCTGAGAGAGGGTGAATTGCTTGATGAAATTCTGTTGCTTTATCATATAGCAAGAGAGCCACAGAAACTATGTATTAAAGGCAAGGTCATAATCAATATTGGAAAAACAGAAGTAGATATTAGTGGATTTTCTGAAGGCATAGAGTTTCAAGCATCTGATTTGATAAATATAAAATCGATAAAGCTTATGGTGCCGAATTTTATGACGATAGAGAATCGAACTTCATATCTGAGATATACTAGAGACGATGTTGTGGTGTTTTACCTTGGTGGCTACGCGAATAGATATCAGAGAGATTTCATTAAAATGGTATCTGATTCTAACACGGACACCTGTTATCTACATTTTGGAGATATTGATGCTGGAGGACTTTGGATACACCATAATCTATGTGAAGTAACTGGAACAAATTTTGAATTATTTAGTATGTCTGCTGACGAGTTAAAAAATATAGAATTTGCATCATGTTTACATGAACTTTCTGAGAACGATAGAGTCAGACTTCATGAGCTAATGAAAAATGAACGATATAGAGATGTAGTACAATATATGCTATGCAATAATGTGAAGTTGGAACAGGAAATAGTAAGCTTGGCATTGATGAAGAGTAAGTAGTAAATATTTGCTGCTTTTTGTAGTCAAGGAAAATGTGGAATATTTGATTTATAGATTTAGCTTGAAAATTGTGTAATTATTGATGTTTAAATGGTTTAAATGAAAATACTGTCCAGAAAATGACACACTAAATCTTTATAATGGGAACTAGGAAGAGAGAAATCAAATCCTAGTTCCTATTTTTTATAGCAAGAATCAAAAGGAGAAAATCATATGTTAATCTTAAAACTTTTATTTTTACCAATCTACTTGCCATTTGCACTCATTTTCGGAATCTTAAAATTTGTTGGACAGATATTATTTATCGGCGATGTAATGGATCATTTTGATTAATAAAAAACAGAAAGGAGCCCCCACATGAAAAAATTATATTTCACAATCTCAGGAACCCATCATCATTATGGAAAAGAATTCATCGAGCCAGGTATGGAAGTCAAACTCGTAAAAGAACCAGACAATGAATTCGACAAAGAAGCCATCAAAGTAGAAATGGAAGGCTTAAGCAAAATCGGCTATGTAGCCAATAGTCCATATACCGTATTAGGAGATAGCGTCAGCGCAGGAAGGCTCTATGACCAAATCGGTGAAGTGGCATATGGAGTAGTGAAATATGTATTACCACAAGGAATTTTATGTGAACTTATGAAAAAGGAATTTTCTGAACAATAAAGGTTAAAATGTACATTATGTGTTTAAAGATGCAGAAGTAGAAATACTTGAGATTAGAAAAGAAGAAATGCTTTAAGTGGAGCATTGGTGAAAAAGAGTGATATATTAAAACATATATAGGGGGACAAGTATATGACAAACCGAGACAAGATGACGGCTATTCAGTCGGTTAGAGGTAAGTTGTATAGTGAAGACATATATTACAAATTGCTCGAGGATATGGGTGATTTAAAAACAAATTATAGAGATTATATGATGTCGGAATCAATTGATTGTGATATGGAGCTAGAACGATTAAGTGAGGCCGATTATGAATTATGTACTGCTTTACTTACAATGTTATTACGTGAAGATCATTTTTGTAACGGAAGTTTGGGTAAACGATATGAGTCTGGTCAATTAGAGGCAGTGCTGTGTAAGATGATTGAGAGTCTGGAGGAATAGTATATCCTTTTAAATTGTGAGTCGAAGTGTGGGGAATGTAGACCTGCACTTCGATTTTTGTTTATCTTTTTTCAAATAGCAGGATTATAAATTTACATGCCATTGCGAACCGTCGTGTAAGAGGTGGTTTTAGGTGCTACTATATATGGTAGTGATTGGTGTTTGCAGTGTGGTAGAATAGAGGAAAGAGTTGGTGATGTCACGGCAGTATTGTAAAGAGGTGCCACAAATCCAGTAAATAAGCGGTTCCTAGAATTGAAAAAGCTTCTACTACATACTTACTACACGTTTTTGGGATAGAGGCTCAATATGGTTGTTTATATTTAATGTGATAACAGAACCGGAATGGTTACAGTTTAATAAAGATATTATAATTTTGCTTATAGCCTCATCAGTATTCTACGTGGTGAGGTTTTATTATTGACTAATGAGCGTTTATGCGATTGGTGAACCATGATATAATTGGCTTATATAAAAGGAAGAGGTGGAATTGTGAGTAAAAATAAATTTGATGTACGAGGTGATAGAGTTTATATAACTCATGAGAAATGGGATTTTATTGCAACTGCATCATTAAAGGATGAATATGCAGAAGAAATTATGTCAGTTACTTGGACAAAGAACGGCGAATACCTTTACAGTAGTAAATTGAGTACTTACTTGCACATATATATTATGAAAAAGTGGTATGGTGAAGAAAAATATGAGCAAATGAAAGCTGAAGGGTATGTAGTAGATCATATGGACAATGATGGTTATAATTGTTGTATCAATAATCTGTGTTTCTTAATTGAAGATGAAAATAAGGCTAAGGGAATGACTGTAGATAAAATGAGCAGGGAAAAAAGTCATATTGCCTTAACACTTTATAAGGATTTCGATACGGAATTGATTCAGATAGCGGTGTTCTTTAACTATCCTGCTATAGCCAAAATAGAAGGATTGGAGAAACCGGCAGTAATAGAATTGGCACACTTACTTTACGATGCTGAATATGAAATGGTATTAAATGATGCCAGGACTATACTATATGATTATCGAAGGGATTATTCTTTTGCACCGCAAATGCTTCATGATGTAGATTATCATATAGAAGGATGTTATGGTACGCCATGGCCTATAGAGGTTTATAATAGGTATATTGCAGGTGGTCACGGGCATGGAGTTGTAATTATCCACAGGACAGCTCCGATTAGTAATTGGACTTTAGATGATAAAAGACAATTTTTTTACTTAAGAGAATAATAAATTGTAAAATACGAAATAAGCATGTAATAATCAAGTACGTAGGAGGTGCTATATGGGTTCAATGATTACCTTGGGAATAGGTAGAATGGAATTAGATTGGGGAAAGAATAGTTCATATACAGACCATTCAGCTTTATTTAAGGTATCTGACATAAAACATATACCATATTATTATGTAAGTATGGATTCTGATGATGCAATAATAGAAATGAAAGAAGGTTATTCCAGAAAATTGTCCAGCATTAAAAGTCGTTTGGACATGTTGGGTTATAGCATTCCAAGAATAAAAGAAATGTATGAAGAACTGATAAAAGAGCATGAAGATTATGGGTATAAAATTAAACTGTCGTATGAAACTTTTTCTGAAACTATTAGAACATTAGATATTTCAGTGGTAAATACGGTTGAGCCTGCTATTGAATATGAAGAAAATGGTTATGATTTTGGTGAGTATGTGCGGAAGTGTGTTCTCTCATTACCACAAATCAGAGATAAAATTTTGACAGAATATAATGAAGAGGAGGAAGATGCATATATAAGTCCAGAGTATGATTTGTCTACCTTTTTGGAAAACTTGCCAGTATATATTACGCTTCGTATTTTAGCAGAGAATCCGGATAACGCAGATCATGAACTCCAGTGGAGATTTTCAGATGTTGTTGAAAATGGTTGGGTAAAAAGAGAGGATATAGTGAAAGGACTGGGAGCTCAAGATAAAGTTTTGATTGTTACAGAGGGTTCTAGTGATTCTTTTGTGTTAAGGAAAGCAATAGATCAGTTATATCCTGATATTGCTGATTTTTTTGATTTTGTAGATATGGATAAAAACTATCCGTTTACAGGTACAGGAAATTTATATAATTTCTGTATGGGGTTGTGCCGCATAAACATCAGAAATAACATGATGATTATATTTGACAATGACACAACGGGATTAGAAAAATATCGTAAATCTTTGGCGTTAAAGAAACCAAATTCATTAATAATAACCAAATTACCGGACCACCAAGATTTTGCAAAGGTTTTAACTATAGGTCCTCAAGGAGAGTCAGTGGAAAATATAAATGGAAGAGCCGTTGCTATTGAATGCTTTTTGGATTTTAATAGTATACCGAAGAAACCTTGCATACGATGGACTTCGTATAATAGTAATGAGGAGCAGTACCAAGGTGAACTTCTTGATAAAGAAGATTACGTAAAGGTCTATAAGAAATGTAATCTTGATGATGGTTCATATGATGCAAGTAAACTTGAATATTTGATAAAGTACTTAATTAAGCAGTGGGTGGAAAGAACGCAGTAAGTAATATTTTGTTAGAAAATAAAGGAGAAGGTTGAAATATACCTTCTTTTTTATTGTAGGAAAGAGATGCGGATATACATAGGATTAAGTAACAAAAATAGGTGTGACTATTGTTTTATAACACATTTATTTGAATTAAAAAAATGTATTGTTTAGTTTGTAAAAAACTAATGATAGGATATTGACAAAAACCTATCATTGAAATATAATGATGATAGAATAAAACCAAAAGTTTATCATATAATATTTTTTACAGGAGGTTAAATCTATTGAACGTTACTAAATCCGATGTTGAACAGTACTTGTCTGATGTATTTGCTGCTGTTAATGCAGGAAGATACCAGATATCTCCACGACAGAAAAACCAGGACATATACATGGATTATGTGTTTACAGAAGAAGATGCAAAGAAAGTAATACTTTCACTGACCGTATATGATTTTTCAGATGCAGTGAAAAATGATCACCCACAGCATCCGGAGGAGATACTATACATATTTGGCAAAGACATTAACTTAATGCCAAGATATGGTGATTCAGAGGAGAAGGTTTCGTTATATATTAAGTTTAACAAATTGACTAATCAGTATGTGATTGTTATTTCGTTTCATAAACAGGAATATCCATTAACTTATAAATTCAAGTAATTTAAACATATGGAGAATAAAAAAGGAGGACACAAAAATGGCAAAGGAGAGAACACAATTCTGTATTGAATGCAGAGAAGAAACAATGTATCGAATACAACCTGTTTCTTGTCGAAAATGTATTAAGGATAAGGAGTATGAATTTATAATCTCAGAGGCTGTTTGTGAAAAATGTGGAGAAACAGTAAATATTCCGGGACTCATGGACAGTAATGCACAGGAGGTGGATAGACAGTATAGATTACAGGAAGGCATTGTTAGTATTGATGATATTTGTGATTTGATGGAAATATATAAAATTGGCAAAGCACCATTGTCTTTAGCATTAGGCTTTGGAGAAATTACAATTACTAGATACCTTTCAGGACAGGTTCCGTCAAAGGAATATTCCGATATTATTAGAAAAGCCTTGGAATCACCCATGTTTATGATAGAGAAATTGAATGAGAATATAGATAAGATAGGTGAAACGGCGTATAAAAAAGCAATGAATGCAGCAAAGGAAGTGGAACCATTATTTGAATTGTCTGAAAAAATGTTGTTGGCTATATCTTACATTTTTAGAAAAGCAGAAGAAGTTACACCACTAGCTTTACAGAAGATGCTTTATTTTATTCAGGGCATATATATGGTTTTGTTTGGTGTAGAATTATTTAGTGAAGAGTGTGAAGCCTGGGCGCACGGACCCGTATTTAAGGATGTATATGAAGTATTCAAAAGTTTTAAATATAATCCGATTGATGATACACGGTTTTCAATGCTTCAAAACAGATTTAATGAATTATCAGATAATGAAAAGAAGGTTATAGATTTAGTAGTAGAATCCTTTGGTATGTATAGTGGAAAGATATTGGAGCAGATTACTCATGATGAATCTCCTTGGATGGATGCTAGAAAAAATTGTTTGCCGGGAGAACCATCTAATGAAGTAATATCAAAAGAAGCAATTAAAGAGTATTTTTCAGAAGTTGCTAGAAATTATGAAATAGACAGTGTTGATGGTATAAAAAAATACATCAGCAGTAAGCTGCAAATTGTATAAGTTATGTAAGAGGATACTCTTAACATAGAAAAAGCCAGAGCGTAAGCTCTAGCTCATTCCCTTGTCAAAGTTGCCCTTTGACGTTATTTTTTGCAAAATAATCATATCAAAAGGTGCCAACATTTGCAAGGAGATTATGCAAAGGAGGTACAGATTTATGGCAGTACACCACGGTGGAAAAGTAGGTAAGGCTGGAAAAATGTTGGCTAGTAATTCTTCTAGTAAGAGTGCAAAAAGCAAAGCTGGAAAAACATTAGCTAATCATAAAGCTAAATGCCACTAATACGTAGGCGATAGACCTGAGCATGTCTAAAAAAGGCTCTGTATTTCTATGAATTTCAGAGAGGTAAAATATATGGAATGGTTATTTGATAAATCTGGAAATGCCGAATTGTTTTTGTATCAAGATAGATTTATAAGTAGAGAAGGCAGAAATTTGGGTTGGTTATATAATAATGATGTGTATCACATAAGTACAGGAAAACATATTGGTTGGTATGAAAATGGTATTTTATACAATGGAAATAATGATGTGGTTGCGTTTGTGAGAAATTGCCAAGGACACTTACCGTCGCAACCTGGTATTGGAGGAATCCCAGGGACTCCGGGGATTCCTGGGAGACCGGGAAAACCGGGATTTGGTGGCAGACCAGGAAGACCGGGGCGTGGTGGATGGTCTAGAGAATACGTACGGTCCATGTTTTTGTAATGTTAGTACGTATATGTTTGATAGTATGAAAGAAGGTTGAAATACACCTTCTTTTTTTATGCCCATTTTTACGGGAAGGAGGTGGTTTCAAAATGTACACATTTTAAGACTATGTAAAACAGGCTGGTAAACAGTCTCAAAAAGTATCCAAAACTAATTTTAAGACGTCTCAGCAGTAGTGCAGACATTATGAGACGTAGGAAGGAGATTTTTTTATGAAACGTTATGGTTATCACAGAACAAGCACCAGAGAACAACATTTAGACAGAGGTATCGCAGAGATTACTGCTTACTGCACAGCCAACAATTTAGAGTTGGAGAAGATATTTACCGACCAGCAGACCGGCAAGAACTTTAACAGGCCTTGTTATACCATTATGAAAGAAGATGTGCTTAGAACTGGTGACGAGTTAATTATTACAGAGGTAGACCGTCTTGGTAGAAACAAGCAAGAAACACTAAGGGAGCTTCAATATTATCGTGATAATGGTATCAGAGTGAAAATACTGGAGCTTCCAACAACTCTTATGGATTTATCGGCTATGGATAATGCTATGGCACGCATGATAATGGAAACCATTAACAATATGCTTATCGAATTATATGCTACTATGGCTCAGGCTGAGATTGAGAAGAAAGAGAAACGACAAAAAGAAGGTATTCAAGCAAAGAAAGAACGTGGCGAATGGGATGATTATGGTCGGCCTGCTGTAATTACAGTAGATAGGTTTGCTAAAGAATATGAAAAAGTTTTAGTTGGTGAAATTAGACCATTTCAACTAATGGAAGAGTTGGAAATGAGCAAAGCGACTTTTTATAGGTATGTGAGAAAAATAAAAGAATCCAGGAAGTGACATGTCAAAAATATTTCAATTTTGGTATTGACATAACAACGAGAAGACGGTAGTATAAACACAGGAGGCGATATGTCAAACATATTTCATGCAAAAGCTGGAAACAAAGTTTACAATATTAATAAGAGGAGGTATAATGTATAGTGTATAGAAATGGTGACATTTTTATGGCGGAATTAGGAAATGAGTATGAAGGTTCAATACAGGGTGGAGAGAGACCGGTTCTTATAGTGTCAAATAATAAAGCAAATGAGCATTCACCGGTAATTACGATTATTCCTATTTCAAGTAAGATGACAAAGAGAAACCTTCCCACACATGTAAAAGTGGAGAAATGTGGGCTTACAAAACCGAGCATTATTCTTGCAGAGCAGATTACATCAATTAATAAAACTAGGTTATTAAGCAAGATAGGAAGCATTTGTCAAACAGAGTATGAAAAAAGAGTAAAAAGTGCTATAGAAATTCAGTTAGCTATATAGGAGGTATAAAATGAGACTTGATGATATTGCCAATGTTGTAGTTGGACAAATAATGACAAGAGTGAATGCTGGTGAAGGAAATAATGAACAAGGTACAAAAACAATTAAGGTTTTAGTTCCCAAAGCTATTGCGGAGGGTGTGGTTAATAAAGATGACTTAGGTGACGCTACAATTAATAAAGAGATAGATGGTGATAAGTATACAAAAGAGGGTGATATAATTATTAAATTGTCAACACCTTATGATGCAGCATTTATTGATGCGGAGAATGTCGGCTTAGCAATACCTTCATTTTGTGCGGCAATCAGAATTAAAGATGAAGTAAAGTATGATGCCCAGTACTTAACTGCGGTTTTAAATTCCGAATATGCAAGAGAAATATTAAAATCCAAAATAGTAGGTTCGGCCAGACCGATGATTAAGGTAACTGATTTACGTGCATTGAAGGTGCCGGAATTAAGTATGAGTGATATAGGTGTGGCATATGTGCTTAGTGGAAAGAAAAAAACATTATTGAAAAAAATGATTGATATGGAAACTTCGATAATGGAAAGCATTATCTTAAAGAGTATAAAGGAAGGTGTAACTAATGAATAGAATTTGGGCATTAATAAACAAATTACGCGGCAGGGTAGAATACGTAGACTTGATTAGGTTGGTTTACTATACGGTTTTTATCAAGTATATATCATTTATTAAAGAGTTAGAAAGCTTTGACAAGCGAAAGATATCTGCCGAAGATGAGAAGTTTACATTACGTTATTTATCCATAACATATGGTAAGTTAATTGCCAGAGAAGAATTGGTAGAGTATATAAGAAAATTTGAAATTGCTATAATAGGAGAAACTTTTGTATCTGAAGAAATAGATAGATTACTATATCCTATTCCGGATGAGGATATTATGGCTGTCTTCGCAGCGGTTGATGAACTGGTGTTAGAAGAGAATAAAGCGTATTATGAACTGGCTCAAGAGATTATTGTTGGGATGGTTGCTTATTGCGGAAGGAAGTCAGCAGAGTATTCGACTAATCCATCATTGGCTAAGTTGGAAGCAAAGTTATTAGAGTGTCAGAAGGGGATGAGTATATATGATGGATGCTGTGGTACAGGTATTTCAGTATGTGAATCGGTACCTGAAAATGGTGTGGCATATATACAAGATATAGATAATAGAGTTATTCCTATGTCAAGTGTGTTAAGTCTCTATAAAGGTATCAATATAGGTGGCATTAAATGTGGTAATTCATTATTAAATCCGATTGCTCTAGGTGTGCAGTATGACAGAGTGATTATGGAACCGCCGTTTGCATGTAAAATAATGCCAGCTGATACTATGCTAATTGGAACAGAAAATTGTATATTTGATGCGGGAACTGATGGCGACATGGTATTTTTGGGACATGCTGTTTCAAGGATTAACAAGAATGGTAAAGCAGTTGTGCTTTCGCCGGCTAGCGTAATGTTTAGGTCTGGAAGAGCGGAAGAATGTAGAAAAATCTTGCTTGAAAACAAGAGTATTGAGGCTGTTATAGAACTTCCGGCAGGAGTTATACCTAATACCATGGTAAACACGGTGTTATTTGTATTGCGTCGTGATAAGACAGATACAGATGTATTTATGTTAAATGCTACAAATTATTTTGCAAAGACTGTTCCAAGAAGTTATATGATTTCAGATGAAAGCATTCAAGAAATATATGACTTGTACAAAGAGAAGAGAGTCCTAGAAGGGGTTTCCGCAAATGTTAAATTACAGGATATAGCTAGTAATGGTTACAACTTATGCACATTACAGTATGTTCTTACAAAACCGGAAGACGCTATTGAGGTTGCAGATGTAAGGAATTTATTGAAAGATGCTATGGCGTTAGAGGATGAATTAGAAATTTTAAATCAGCAACTAAATGCAGTGAGAGAACGACTTATTTAAGAGGAGGTATGAGAATGAGTAACTTTACTTTCCTTGAAACTCAATGGAGTGATTTGGCAAGGTTAGGTAACTTATCTGAGAAATACGTTTACTCAGACCCAAACACATCTGTGATTAAGCAGGGTATGCTTGCAGAAGTTATGGTTAAATATATGCTTGCTTATGATGGCATCAAAGAGCCAGAGTATGATAACACTCATGCAAATCGTATCCGTTTATTGAAGAAGAATGATTTGTTACCATACGAGATAAATAATACGTTGTATATTCTTAGAAAGGACCGCAACGATGCTGCTCATAATGGGGTAGATGAGGGGGAGAGAGCATTAAGTAACTTGCCGTTATTATATGAACTTTGCGTGTGGTATATGCAGACATATGGTGATCATAGTTATAGCCCAGTAGGTTATGTACAACCAGTAGACGTTAGTATCAGTTTGGATGAGCTGGAAAAAGAGAACCGAGAACTGGAAGAGCGTAATAAATCATTGCTTCTTGAATTACAGCAGATTCAGAAGGCTGGTAAAGCTGATAGCAGTCGTAGAGCAGTTGCTTATGCAAAGGCTGTTAATGTTAAATTATCTGAAGCACAGACCAGAGAGCTTATTGATGAACAGCTTCGTAAGGTTGGCTGGGAGGCTGATACTGAAAATATTCGTTATTCTAAAGGTACAAGACCAGCAAAGGGTAAGAACCTTGCGATTGCTGAATGGCCTACAGACTCTAAAACGGGTAATGGTGGCTATGCTGATTATGCACTCTTCATCGGTGAAAAAATGGTTGGTATCATTGAAGCTAAGAAGAAACATAGTAACGTATCATCTGTATTAGACGGTCAATGCAAAGATTATGCTAAGATGATTAAAGCAGAGCATGATAAGTATGTAATTAAGCAGTACGGTGAATATAAAGTGCCATTCCTGTTTGCTACCAATGGTAGAGATTACATTAAGCAGTACGAAGAAATGTCAGGCATCTGGTTCTTAGATACAAGACAGTCATTTAATTGTTCCAAGGCATTAGCAGGATGGCCTAGCCCACAGGGTATGGAGCAGGATTTAGAGCGTGATATTGCAGAAGCTGATAAACAGTTGGCATCTACTGGTTATGAACTGTTAGAGGAACCAAATGGTTTAGGACTTCGTTATTACCAGATAGAGGCAATTAAAGCAGCGGAAGAGGCGATTGCAGAGCATAAGAATACAGCGTTGCTTGCTATGGCTACTGGTACAGGTAAGACCAGAACTGTGCTTGGTATGATTTACAGATTCTTGTCAGCTAAGAGATTTAAAAGAATCCTGTATCTGGTAGACAGAACAGCACTTGGTGACCAGACCATGGATACCTTTAAGGAGGTAAGGCTGGAAGACCTTAAAACATTAAATAAATTGTATGACATCAAAGACCTTGGAGAGAAGGACTTTGAAAAGGATACCCGTGTTCATATTGCTACGGTACAGAGCTTAGTAAAACGTATTCTCTACAATGAATCCGACACCAGCTTAGGTGTATCTGATTACGATTGTATCATTGTAGACGAAGCTCACCGTGGTTACATTTTGGATAAGGAAATGGGCGAGGATGAATCTCTTTATCGTAATCAAGATGATTTCCGCAGTAAATACAGAGCTGTTATTGATTATTTTGATGCTGTTAAGATTGCTCTTACTGCTACGCCTGCCCTTCATACAACGGAAATCTTTGGTAAGCCAGTATATTCATACGATTATCGTACAGCTGTAGTAGACGGTTATCTGGTAGACCATGATGCTCCGCATATCATTAAGACAAAGCTGAGTGAAGAAGGTATTGTATTTGAAGCTGGAAGTACAGCTCCTATTTATGATCCTGTAACGAATACTATTCGTAATAGTGAAGAGCTGGAAGACGACTTGAAATTCGAAGTAGAAGACTTTAATCGTAAGGTTGTTACCAAAGGTTTCAATGAAACAGTCCTTGTTGAGATAGCCAAGGATATTGACCCTAACGAAAAGGGAAAAACACTTATCTTTGCAGTAGATGACGCTCATGCTGATATGATTACTCAGATACTGAAAGATTACTATTCAGAACAGGGTATCAGCGAAGAAGCTGTTATGAAGATTACTGGTTCTATTGAGAATGGTAATCCTGTGAAAATTAAAGAGGCAATCCGTAGATTTAAGAACGAAACATATCCAAATATCGTTGTTACAGTAGATTTACTGACAACTGGTATTGACGTAAGAGAAATCGTTAATCTGGTGTTCTTACGTAGAATACGTTCCAGAATTCTGTTTGAACAGATGCTTGGACGTGCTACAAGACTTTGTCCTGAAATCGGCAAGACACACTTTGAAATCTATGATGCAGTAGGTGTTTATAAAGCATTGGAGCCTGTTTCAACCATGAAGCCTGTTGTAGTAAATCCTACAGCTACATTTGATGATTTGGTAGACGGTATCGACAGCTTAGAGACAGATAAAGCAAGAAGAAATCAGGTAGATATTATTATTGCTAAGATTCTTAGAAATAAGAATAAGATGACTGACGAGAACAGAGAGCACTTTAAATCTTTGGCTGATGGGGAATCTCCTGAGAGTTTTGTAGATGCTCTTCGTAATATGCCAATTGATAAAGCGGTAGAAACGGTTAAAAAGAGCCGAGATGCCTTTGCTTATGTCCGTGGTGTACGTCAGGAAAGACCTAAGTTTATTAGTGATGCCAAGGACGAAGTAACCAGTCACGAAAGAGGTTATGGTGATGCTACCAAGCCAGAGGACTATTTAAAAGAGTTCCGTGATTTCATTGATACTCATATCAATGAGATTGCAGCCCTTAATATAGTGGCCACCAGACCGAAAGAGCTTACGAGACAGTCATTGAAAGAATTGAAGCTGATTCTGGATAGAAACAACTTTAGTGAAACTAAGCTCCAGACAGCATGGAAAGAAATGACCAATGAAGATATTGCAGCCGATATCATCAGCTTTATTCGTCAGAGAAGTATCGGTAGTGCTTTGATTAGCAAAGATGAGAGAATCCATACGGCGATTACAAAGACCAAGAAAGCCCATCCAGAGCTTAGTAAGGTACAGCTGAACTGGTTAGACCGTATTGAAGCGTATCTGTTAAAAGAAGTGGTACTCAATAAAGAGTCATTTGATGCACCACAGTTTAAGATTAAAGGCGGTTATCCAGCAGTAGATAAAGCCTTCGGTAATAAGTTAGAAGCAATCATTGATGAAATCAATGGTTATATGTATACAGCATAAGGAGTAAATAAACATTATGACAAACGCAGAAATTGTATCGAAGTTATGGAATCTTTGTAATGTACTTCGTGATGACGGAATTACTTATCATCAGTATGTAACAGAGCTTACCTATATTTTATTCTTAAAAATGGCTAAGGAAACAGGAGCAGAGAAGAACATACCAGAGGGCTACCGTTGGGATGACCTCAAGGTAAAAGAAGGTATGGATCTTAAGAGATTCTATGATGGATTGCTTCGAGAACTTGGAGAGAACTGTACTGGTCGTGTGCAGGAAATCTATCAGGGAGCAAGAAGTAATATTGAAGAACCTGCTAACCTTAAGAAAATCATTACAAATATTGATGAATTAGACTGGTATTCTGCAAAGGAAGAAGGTCTTGGTAACTTATATGAAGGGCTGTTAGAGAAGAATGCTAATGAAAAGAAGTCTGGTGCAGGTCAATATTTCACACCTAGAGTACTTATTGATGTAATGACAGAACTGATTGCACCACAGCCTGGGGAGAGATGTAACGACCCTGCCTGTGGTACATTTGGGTTTATGATTGCGGCTGATAAATATGTAAAAGAGTTAACGCATGATTGGATGGATTTAACAGAGGAACAGGCAGAGTTCCAGCAGAAGGAAGCGTTTACAGGAGGAGAACTTGTACATGAAACTCATAGACTCGCTCTTATGAACGCTATGCTTCATGATATCGAAGGTAAGATTTATTTGTGTGATACCTTATCTAATCAGGGTAAGGTCATGAATGGTTTTGATGTTGTACTTACCAATCCACCTTTTGGTACAAAGAAAGGTGGAGAGCGTGCAAATCGTGATGACTTTACTTTCCAAACCAGCAATAAGCAGTTAAACTTTTTGCAACATATTTATCGTTCATTAAAGACAAATGGTACTGCAAGAGCGGCGGTGGTATTACCTGATAACGTATTATTTGCTGACGGTGAAGGTGAGAGAATCCGTGCTGACCTTATGGATAAATGTAACTTGCATACAGTGCTTCGCCTGCCTACAGGTATCTTCTATGCTCAGGGTGTTAAGACAAATGTACTGTTCTTTACCAGAGGCACTACGGATAAAGATAATACAAACGAAGTGTGGTTCTATGACCTTAGAACAAATATGCCATCATTTGGTAAGACCAATCCATTAAAACAGGAGCATTTTGAGGATTTTATTGTTGCCTACACAGCCGAAGACCGTCATGCTGTACAGGATGAGAGATGGAACGTATTTACTAGAGAAGAACTTGGTAATACCTTAGACAAAGGTTTGATTCGTGATGATTCGGTATTAGATTACGATGATTTACCAGACCCTATTGAAAGTGGTGAAGAATGTATTGCACAGTTGGAAGAAGCGGTAGACCTTCTTATGAGCGTAGTAAAAGAGCTTAAGTCTCTGGAAAGTTCAGAGGTGTAGTATGGCTAAAGTGAATAAGGATTCGTTATCTCTAGAAGAGAAGTTAGAGTTGGCGTTAATACCAATAGGTGAGCAACCATATGAAGTGCCAGATAATTGGTGTTGGATTAAAAATAATATAGTCTGTCAGTTGGGAGATGGTGTAAAAAGTGAAGGACCTGAATTACCATATTTAGAAGTAAAATATCTTAGGGGTGTGAAAGAAGCAGAAGTTTTATCTAAAGGAAAACTGATAGAATCGGGGACAAAGGTGATTCTTGTTGATGGGGAAAATTCTGGAGAGGTTTTTGACATCTTCGAAACAGGATACATGGGAAGTACATTTAAAACCTTGGTTATTTCCAGTGGCGTGTATGATAAGTATTTGCTGTATTTCATACATTCAAAAAAAGATTTACTTAGAAATAATAAAACGGGTTCGGCTATACCTCATTTGAATAAAAAACTCTTTTTTGATTTAGATTTTCCATTACCGCCATTAGCAGAACAGCAACGTATTGTAGAGCAAATAGAGAGTTTGTTTGCAAAGCTGGACGAGGCGAAAGAGCAAGTCCAGTCTGTATTAGGTAATTCGGAAGAAAGAAAATCTGCTCTCTTGTTTAAAGCTTACTCGGGAGCCTTAACTAAGGGGTGGCGTGAACAGAATGGTAAAAGTCAAGAGGAATGGCAGGAAGTATGTCTTAAAGACGTATGTAAAATTAACCCTCCGAAAATCAATGCTAAGGATTATGACGATGATTTGGAGGTTTCGTTCTTTCCGATGCCAGCTTTATCAGAGGTAACAGGAACAATAACTGAACCGCAGACGAGAAAATTAGGAGAAGTGAAAACTGGATTTACCAATTTCACAGAAGGAGATGTAGTATTTGCAAAGATTACGCCTTGTATGGAGAATGGAAAATCAGCAATTATAGGAAAATTAGTAAATGGTATAGGTTATGGAACAACAGAATTTTATGTAATGAGATGTTCGAATAGATTGTTGAATGGTTATTTATATCATTTAGTTCGTAGCAAGCACTTTAGAGATGAAGCAAAGTCTGTTATGACAGGAGCTGTAGGTCAGCAAAGAGTGCCTAAATCTTTTCTTGAAGAATACAAGCTTAAGCTTCCAACAATCGAGGAACAGGCAGAGATTCTTAGAATAGTAGAGGGGATGGTTTGTAGAGAGCATCAAGTGGTAGCTAATTGTGAAAATGTTATAGAGCAAATAGATATTATGAAGAAAAGCATACTTGCTAGAGCATTCCATGGTGAACTTGGTACTAATGGTCCTGATGAGGAATCCTCATTAAAATTATTAAAGCAGATAATTGCTGAAAATTTGTAAGGAGAGAGTTAGATGGGATACATTTATATAATGACGAATCCAGCTTTGCATGATATGGTGAAGATTGGATATGCTACCGATGTTGAAACAAGAAGACAGCAGTTAAGTACAACCGCATTACCTTATGAATACGAAGTGTATGCTACCTACGAAACATCTGGAAATCTTGAAGATAAGAAGCTTCATAGGATGATTGATAATCTTAATCCTGATTTAAGAGTATCAAAGAATAGGGAGTTTTTTGTGATGTCACCAGAAAAAGCATTATAATTTGGGGTGATTTACTACACATTTACTACACATAATTCGCAGTAATTTATGAAGAGTTATGAAGATTTTTGTAAAAAAAGAAATTTTAGTAGAAGCTACAAAGCCCGTAAAATCAAGGGTTTTGAAGACTTATGAAGGGATTTGTAAATTATGATAAAAGTACTTTTCATCTGCCACGGCAACATCTAGCATTTCCCCATGGCAATAATAAAGCACAGAAAGGACCCCACACCATGAAATCCTACCTAATCAAAGACACCACAAAAGAAGAACGTATTGCCCTCGTCCGCCAGTGGATTCCAGCAGACGAAGCGATGGATGACTGCGATATTGATTTATGGGACATGTATCGTGACTACATCAACGGCACACGAGAAATCGCAGAAATCAACGCAGCATTCGTAGAAGAATAATAAATCTTAGTTGAGGAATAAACGATCATGAATATCCAAATTTTCGGCACCAAGAAGTGTAATGAGACCAAGAAAGCACAGCGCTATTTTAAAGAGCGTGGAATTAAATTTCAATTCATCGATATGAGTGAAAAAGAAATTAGCAAGGGTGAATTCCGAAGCGTAAGCCAGGCAGCAGGTGGTATCAATGCGATGATCAATGAGAACTGCAAAGACAAGGATGCTTTGGCACTTGTGAAGTATATCTCAGAGGATGAAAGAGAAGAGAAACTCCTTGCAAACCAGCAGGTGATTAAGACTCCAATTGTTCGTAACGGTAAGCAGGCGACAGTTGGTTATGCACCAGAGGTTTGGAAAGGCTGGGCGTAAATCATGTCTAACAAATCTACAGACCTCACTACCGGCACTCCTAGCACGGTCCTCTGGCGCTTTTGTCTTCCTCTCTTTGGAAGCATCCTATTTCAACAGCTATACAACATCGCAGATAGTCTAATTGCGGGAAAATTCATAGGCGAGAATGCACTGGCGGCTGTTGGGAACAGCTATGAGATTACGCTGATTTTTATTGCGTTTGCGACGGGCTGCAATATGGCGTGCTCGGTGATTACCGCTCAAGTTTTTGGAGCAAAAAAATATAGTATGATAAAGACTACGGTGTATACCGTCATGATTTCGGTGGCGGTGCTTTGTGGTCTGTTAATGGTGTTTGGAATTCTAAGCTCTGACTGGTTGTTACAACTTATGAATACACCGCAAGAGATTTATGCAGATTCTAAAGTGTATATGGATATTTACGTCTGGGGATTGCCATTTTTATTCTTCTACAACTTGGCGACAGGTATTTTCTCAGCAATGGGAGATTCGAAGACTCCTTTCATTTTTCTGGCAGTTTCGTCTACGAGCAATATAGTGGTAAACTTGTTTTTCGTCACAATCCTAAATATGGGGGTGGCAGGTGTAGCTTGGGCTACATTCCTCTGTCAGGGTATCAGCTGTGTGCTGGCAATGGTGACGATATTCCACAGGCTTAGATATATGGAAGCACGTGTTATGTGCACGCAGAACCAGCAAGCAAATGGTACACAGGAGGTACAGCTGGCCGCGAGTATACATACAAAACACGAATTGGCTAAGGTTCAAATTTTCGATCGCACCATCTTCCGGAAATTCCTCTCCCTTGCTATCCCAAGCATCCTACAGCAGAGCAGCATTTCGGTTGGCAACATCATCATTCAGGGTGCAATCAATGGTTGTGGTGTGGGCGTGACGGCAGGTTTTGCAGCAGGTATTAAGCTCCAGAATCTGGTCATTACGGCGTTTACGACTTTGGGCAATGGTATTTCCAACTTTGCTGCGCAAAACATCGGAGCGGGCAAATTGGAGCGTGTGAGAGCAGGGCATAAGGCAGGCATCCAGATGGTGTGGTCGATTTGTGTGCCAGTAGTGCTGGTATACATATTAGGGGCAAGGACAATTGTATCCTTTTTCATCGACAATCCGACCACGCTTGCATTAAGCTCAGGCGCACATTTCCTATATATATGCGCTCCATTTTATTTTATAATTTCCATGAAACTGGCGACAGATGGTGTGCTTCGTGGCGCGGGTATGATGAAGGAGTTCGTAATTGCTACGACGCTTGACCTTATTCTAAGAGTAGTCTTGGTTAAAGTCCTGGTAGCTCCATTCGGCTACCTGGGCATCTGGGCGGCTTGGCCTATCGGATGGTTGCTTGGGACGAGCCTTTCGTTGTACTACTATAGAAGAAAATTTATCACAACCAAATAAGAAGATAGGAGAGTTGAATTGTCGTTTTCAAGTTCAACTCTCTTTTTATAAGAAAATGCCAGATGAACTTGTATACAACTTCCACTCTAGTAAATTTTCGTGTAAAATATAATGAGCATAGGTGGCTGCAGGGGGAACGTGGCTACATAGTCTTTTCGGGAGAAAAATGTATGGGACAAACAGTATTGGTGGTGGATGACTCTGGGCTTAATTTAAGAGTTGCCATGAACATTTTAAAGGAACACTTTGAGGTGACATGTGCGAACTCTGGTCCAGCGGCATTTGAAGTAATGAAAAAGCAAATACCAGACTTAATTCTGTTGGATTATCATATGCCAGTGATGGATGGTTTTCAGTTTATTGAGAAGCTGAGAGGGATGGAGGAATACAAGGATATTCCGATTATCATGCTGACAGCGGATAATGATAGAGACACGGAAGTGCGTGGATTCCAGGCGGGAGTTATGGATTTCATCGCAAAGCCATTTGTCAACGAGATTATGGTACAGCGTGTGGCTCGTATTTTGGAGCTTAGCCGTCTGCAGAAGAATCTGCAGTCAGAGGTAGCGGTACAGACGCAAAAAGCAGAAGAACGCCGTAATCAGGTAGAGAAGCTTTCAGATGAGGTCATGAGAACGCTGGCGAATACAATCGACGCGAAGGACCCTTATACCAATGGTCATTCGCTTCGTGTAGCGAAGTATTCCAAGGAAATCGCCAAGCGTGCAGGGTTCAATAAAGCAAAGCAAAAAGAGATATACCAGATGGCGCTCTTACACGATATTGGTAAGATTGGTGTGCCAGATGACATTATCAATAAAGATACGAGACTTACAGACGAGGAATATGCTGCGATTCGCAGACATCCAGCAATTGGTAGTGATATCTTAAAGACCATTGAGGAGATTCCGGATATCATGATTGGTGCGAGATGGCATCATGAGAGGTTTGATGGCAGAGGATATCCAGACGGCCTTGTGGGAGAAGAGATTCCGGAGAGTGCACGTATCATTGGTGTAGCAGATGCTTATGATGCGATGACATCCAAACGAAGCTATCGTAATATTCTTGCACAGGAAGTCGTGCGTGGAGAAATCGAAAAAGGAAAGGGTACACAGTTTGACCCATTCTTTGCAGAGATTATGATACAGATGATCGACGAGGATATCAAATATACGATGCGAGAGAAGTTTAGAGGAGAAGTCTAGTTTCTAAATTTAAGCATATAGTGTACGTTTTGAATATATTGAGATAAGGAAGTAAATTTATTCATAGAGTAAGAAAAGGGGAATCGCCTTCTATATTATACGAAACCTTTTGAGGGCCGTCGTTACTTAGCGAATAGACTCCTGCACTTGGAGGCTATGAGGTTAGTAACGTAACGAGCACGAAAAGAGCGAAAGCCGTGTTTCGAATAATATAGAAGGCGCTTTCCCTTTTCGTAGTATTTAAACAAAATTACTGTTTGACAAATAATTCACAAAGTACTATACTGTCCTTTGTGAACGCGTTCACAAAACAAGGAGGGGCACGTTCATGCCAAAAATTATAGAGAACATTCGAGAAAAATTACTAGAAGAAGCGAAGCGACAGGTGAGTGAATCTGGCTATTCGGCGATGACAATTCGTTCGGTAGCAGCTGCTTGTGGAGTGGGAACCGGTACGGTGTACAATTATTTCCCATCCAAGGATATGCTGGTGGCAAGCTTCATGCTGGAGGACTGGATGATTTGCATACAGGCAATCGAGCAGGGAAGTACAGAGGCAGAGGATGAGCGGGCAGCGCTTTACTGTATGTATCAGGAGCTTCTAAAGTACAAAGAGAAATATACCAATCTTTTCGAGGATGAGAATGCAGAGGCAAGCTATATGGCTTCCTCTATGCAGAGACATCATCTGCTATGCGAACAGCTTGCAGAGCCACTAAAGATGTGGACCGCTAAGCAGACAAAAGTAGATGCATCATTTTTGGCAGAGTTTATTGCAGAAAATATGTTGACTTTGAGCATGGCGGGCAAGGATTTCGACAGAATCGCATCCGTTCTATTACAATTATTCTAAGAGTTCTAGAGTTTTCAAAGCTACATATATTTCTACGAGACATCCCATAAGAATTTCACAAGAATTCAAAAGTTAAAAAGGAGAACAGAAAAATGAGTAGCTTTGAAAACCTTCGTATTGTAGACAATTTCTACCAGACATCTTTATTTTTCCCAATGCCAACTGTAGTTATCAGCACACTTTGTGAAGATGGCATGACAAACTGTGGACCATACTCTTTGGTTCAGCCTTACTATGTAGCTGGAAAAGATTATTACGCAATGCTTCTTTCTTGCCGTAACTCATCTAACACAGCACAGAACATTTTAAGAAACGGAAAATGTGCACTTAACTTTATTACAGACGAACCAAAATACTTTGCAGAATGTGTAAAGCTTAGCTGGCCAGGTGACAAGCCAGAGGAGAAGATGCCAAAATGTAACTTCCGTTTAGAAAAGAGTTTAATTGAAGAAGAAAATCCAGAAGACGTTCGTCCTCAGGTACTTAGCGATGCTTTCCAGGTAATCGAATGTACATGGGTTCGCGAGCTCGATGGTGCAGATAAAGACCTTCCAGGAGAACTGAATGGTTATCCAGGACCATACCATGATTTCAATGGTATCACCAGTGAATTTGGTGCGCACTTCATTTTAAAAATCGACAAGATTCTTATGAAGAAAAAATACGCTGATGCAATCATCCGTGGTGTAGAGGCGAAAGACTTCCCACACATCCCAGTTGACTACGGTTACCGTGATAGCAAGAACTTCTGGTATCACAGACATAACTGGATGCGTGCAGAATTATTACAGATGAGAAAAACATCACTTGATTCTGTTCGTTATGCAGCAGACCGTATCGATGACAAGATTAGGTTCACAGACGAAGCACTGGAAACGATCCTTGGTGTACCACGTGTATTCCTTCATACCGTATTAAAAGGTTGCGTAGACTGGGCAAAAGAAAATGGTGTAGAAGAAATCACCGCAGAACACATGGCTATCATCAACGACAAACGTTCTAAGGAGAAGAACAAAAAGTAGTAAAGCATTCTCTGCGAATGAAGATGTTGAAACAGATATAAACGAAAAAAGGAGAATAACATGAAAGTTGTATTAGCAGGCGCTTATGGTAATCTTGGCGCAGAAATTTTTAAAGCATTATTAAAAGCTGGACATGAAGTAGTTGCAGCAGACATGATTGAACGTGACCTTGGTGTAACAGGTAACTTCACATTCAAGAAAATCGATGTTACAAAGCCAGAGACATTAAAAGGTCTTTGCGACGGTGCAGACTGTGTTGTTTCTACAGTAGGTCTTACAAAGACATCTGCAGAAGTAACCAACTACCAGATCGATTTACAGGGTAACGTGAACATCTTAAACGAAGCAAAAGCTGCTGGTGTTAAGTACTTTACATACATCTCTGTTATCAAAGCAGACAAAGCACCAGGCGTACCAATGGTACACTCTAAATACTTATTCGAAGAAGAATTAAAGAAGAGCGGTCTTACATATTGTATCCACCGTCCAACAGGTTACTTCTACGATATCGTAAAAGTATTCCGTCCAATGATCGAAAAGGGCGAAGTTACATTGCTTGGTAACGACCCAGTACATGCAAACGTTGTATCTACAGAAGAATTCGGTGCATTCATCGCTGACCACATCACAGATGAAAACACTATGTACAACGTAGGCGGAAAAGAAACCTACTCTTATGAAGAAATCGCTAACATGTGCTTCGAAGCAGCTGGAAAAGAACCAGTAATCAAACGTGCTCCAGCTATGCTTTTCGACGTACTTGCATTCATCAACAAGTTCAAAAAGAACGGCAAGGAAGCAATCCTTAAATTCTCAAAATGGACTTTAACAGAGGAAATGGTTGGAGATACTCACGTAGGCGAAATGAGCTTCAAACAGTACATCTTTGACAGCTTCCAGAAATAATAGAAAAGGAGAACCAATATGGGCTGGAATTTTTTAGGAATTTTCTTTTTAGTAGCCTTGGCAGTATGCCTCGTAGGCTTCTATAAATATGTATACTTTTTATCTATCGGTTACGGCTTTGCAGTACTTGGCATTGGTGTAACGATGGCAATCATGGGAGCAATGGGCATCTTTACTATGTCCCTTCCACACTACATTTTATGTGCATTATTTGTAATTTACGGTTTCCGTTTATCAGGCTTTTTGCTTATTCGTGAAATCAAGAATGCATCTTATCGTAAGACACTCAAAGAAGCAACTGGCGAAGAATCCGCTATGCCTATCTTTGTAAAGTTTGCTATCTGGGTTTGCTGTGCAGCACTTTATGTAGCACAGACTTCACCTGTATTCTTCCGTGTATTAAACGGCGGCGAAGTATCTGCTTTCACATGGGCTGGTATTGTTATCTGCATCGGTGGTATCGTATTAGAAACTATCGCTGATAACCAGAAATCAGCACAGAAAAAGAAACGTCCAAACATGGTAGCGACAGAAGGCTTATACAAAATGTGCCGTTGTCCAAACTACTTTGGCGAAATTATTTTCTGGACAGGTATCTTTGTTTCATCTTTAGATATCTTAACTGGAATCGGACAGTGGCTTATGGCTGTAATTTCTTACATCTGTATCGTATTTATCATGTTCAATGGTGCACAGCGTCTTGAAAAACGTCAGATGGCTCGTTACGGCAACGACAAGGAATACAATGATTATGCAAACAAGACACCAATCATTATTCCACTTTTACCAATCTATCATTTAAACAAGGTAGAGAAATAAGGTTTGTTGATGTGTTGGGGGACACAAAACGAAAGAGGTTAGAGTTATGAAAGATTTTTCTATCGCAATGGCGTTAGTTGATTATATTCCTGTAGTACTGTTTGGTTTGGGTGCAGCGAATTTGATGCAGTGTCTTTACAATAAAATGACCAAAGCATCCTTTTCGCTTTTTGCTGCTGGTTCCATCAACGTATTTATGGCAGGATTTTTGAAAGCAACATATAAACTTTTATATGCTGCAGGCATTTGTGATTTCGAGCCACTTAATGCGATGTTCTTCCCAGTGCAGGCACTTGGATTCTTGCTTGCAGGGAGTGGAATCATCTTAATGTTTATTCGTAAAAAACATTTGCCAATGTATGCAGTAGCACCAGTGCTTTGGAAAGGGACCTTCCTTTTCGTAGGCTTTATGGTGTTCGGCCTTGGAATGATGGATGCGGGTCTTTGCTATCTGGCAAAGAAGCTTAAGAAACCAGGCATCATCGCAATTTATGTAGTGTCTTTCTTCTGTTGTCTTGCAATGGGCTACTTGTCTTCAAGAGATTTTACCCAGGCAAGCATGAACTGGATTGCAGAAGGGATCAACGTAGTGGGACAGGGCTGCTTCCTTTGGGGAGCACTTGCTCTTAAAAAAGCTGGTTTAGAAAAATTCTCTTTTTCCAAATAAAATAATCCTATGAAAAATTGCTGCGTAGTGGTGCCATCCGCTACGCAGTAATTTTTTGTTTCAATATTATTTGGTATCGTCGTGTTGTTTCTGTCGCGTTACATGTGTGCGGTATTCTGCATGAACGCCTTCTGCAACGTCACCCGCCTTGGTAGTAGGCTGAATGGGTGGCAGATAAGGGAAGAGCTCTTCATAGCTTTGTGCTTCATACTCGTTATGTGCTACCGTCGGAGTAAGCCCTGTCATATCATTTGCCGAAGCGGAATACAGGTAATTATCATCGTTTATAGGATCATCATTTGCAAAAGCCTGTGTGAGAGAGTTTTCAATTTTCCTTTGAGACATAATCCATCTCCTTTTTTCCTTATTATGTCTCTTAAAGCAAAATCGTATTCAGAATGAATTATTTAAGATTATTAACAACAGAAATTTCACAGAATAAAAAATCCCCGTGTTATCATTGTTCCATTTTGAAGCCTTATGCCAATACAGCGAAAAATGAAATAATGATAACACGGGGATTATATACTTAAAATAAATTATCTGTTGTTGATGATTTTAGTCAATTCAACTGGATCAACGATTTTGCCATCTTTGTAAACACGCATGTTACCAGAAGCGATTTCGTCGATAAGGATTACTTCGTCATTGTTGTAACCAAATTCGAATTTGATATCCCAAAGATCAAGACCAAGTGTCTTTAAATCATCAGAAACGATTTTTGTAATAGCAAGTGTCTGTTCTTTTAAGCTTTCGAACATAGCTGGTGACATAACACCAAGAGCTACAAGACCTTCGCCTGTTACGAGTGGATCGCCAAGAGCGTCATCCTTGAATGTACATTCTACGTAACCACCTTCTAATACAGTACCATCTTCGATATATTTGCCATATCTACGGATGAAGCTACCTGTTGCAACCTGACGGCAGATTACTTCAAGACCATGACCGAATACTGTTGCTGGAAGTACTTCCATAGTAGCGTTTTCTACATCAGCGCTAACATAATGAGTTTTGATTCCAGCTTCTTTTAATAATTCAAAGTAGTGGATAGATGTGATAAGGTTTGCTTTACCAATACCTTCGATTGTTAAACCAACACTGTTTTCGCCTGGATCGAATACGCCATCTTTTCCAGTACAGTCATCTTTAAATTTGAGCAATACATTGCCATTTTCAAGTTTGTATACGTCTTTTGTTTTTCCTGTATAAATTTTTTCCATCTTTATCAATCTCCTTATGTATAAGATGCGTCACAAATAACATAGTTACTTTACCACTTTTTGGCGTAAAGTAAAATATTTTTTTGAATTTTTTTTTGTATTTTTTTAAATAATTTTTATTAGCGCAGTTAATGATTGTAAACAATGAAAAAAATGTCATATAAGTAAATTTTTTAGTGCATAACAAATAAAAAAGGTATATAATTATTACATCTAGATGTCTTAGGAGGAGATTTATATGAAGAAAGGTAAGAAAGGCCTTAGTATTGGCGTAAAAGTATATTCCATGTTGGGAATCCTTATTATTTCTTTTATGGTTTATAATTTACTCGCGAATGCAGGTTTAAATGAAGCGAAGCGTTCTATCGAGAACCTGTCCAAAACCTATTTGGAAATGCAAAAGGAAAATGAAGTTGTAAGTAAAAACGTTGCAGAAATTCGTTTGTACAGCAACTTAATCGTTATGATGCCTGATGCAAATAGTGCTACACAGATGGCTGGATTGGTTCCAGGATTTATCGAAACAATTGACAAATCTTTGGCAGCAATGCACCAGCAGGCAGAAAGTCTGGGGGATGAAGCTTTATTAAATGCTTTGGTTGTTTACGAAGAAAAGACACATGCATTAGAAGAAAACATTACAACTACTGCAAATTCATTCTTAGCAGGTGATAAAGCGGCTGCGGTAGCAAGTAATGGTAAGATGCGTGACATTGTAATGGAACTTCAGGAATACCAAAATACATATACAGAGCTGTTGACACAGAGTGCGATGGCAGATGCTGAATATGGACAGAAGTCTGTACAGTTTATTCAAAATGCGGCCCTTTTCATTAATGTTATTATTATGTTGGCTTCCGTATTGGTTATCATTATTGTATCTCGTTCTATCGTAAAACCTGCAAAAGATGCGACAAAACATTTGAATACAATTATTGCAGGAATTGAACAGGGCGAGGGTAACTTAACCGAAAGATTAAACATTAAATCCAAAGATGAAATTGGCCAGCTTGCAATGGGTATCAATGCATTCTTAGATCAGCTTCAGAATATTATGCTGAAACTGCGTGGAAGCTCACAGGGCATGAATACGCAGGTAAATAATATCAAGTCAAGTATCATTAGTTCTGAAGGAAGTGCAAGTGACGTATCTGCAACAATGCAGCAGATGTCAGCTAGTATGGAAGAAATCGCAGCTACATTAGATTCTATTGCAGTTGAATCCAGAGGCATGATGGATTCTGTCCAGAGTATGAAAGACCTTGCACAGGATGGTGTAAATGTAACAGATGAAATTAAAGTAAAAGCAGAAGGAATCCGTAAGGATGCGATGACCAGCAAAGAAAATACGATGAAGATGATTGAAGATAACAAGCAGTTGTTAGAAACAGCCATCGAAAATAGTCGTAGCGTTGACAAGATTAACGAACTTACCAACGATATTCTTGGTATTGCAAATCAGACGAACCTCTTGGCACTCAATGCTTCTATTGAAGCTGCCAGAGCTGGTGAAGCAGGTCGTGGCTTTGCCGTTGTAGCGGATGAGATTCGTGACCTTGCAGAACGTTCTAAAGACACTGCAAACAATATTCAGGAAATCAGCGTGCTTGTTACAGAAGCAGTAAATGCTTTGGCAGGCAATGCAAACGAAATGTTAGAATTTATTGATGGAACTGTATTAAATGACTATGACAAATTA
>JAZSCQ010000043.1:0-17232 GCA_045530745.1 Agathobacter sp. | reverse complement strand
GATTCTAATTTTTGTAAATCTTTATCATATAATGTAAACTGTGCAGTATTATAAATATGTCTATACTTGCCACTTACAGGAACAACGATTTTATACCAGTCTAGTTTATTTGTCCAAGTGATTGCACTTTTTCTCTCTTTGTCAACTGTTAAGGACTGAGGCGAATCAAAAGAATCTCCAGCTACTGTTGTTACACCATATGAATTAAAACCAGCAAGTAATTTATAATCTCCACAATGATATGGGTCTGCTGAAATTCTCAAGTAATATGTACCTTGGGATAATGCATAATCTTTTGACGTCACCTCTGGAGATGACACTGAACCATCGTTAATCCAAAAATTATTCAGCTCTTCATAATCTGCATCATAAAGAGTCATCTTACATTCATCATTGATATACAACATACATTTAACATAAAAATATCCCGCTTCAGAAATTTCGAATTTGTAATAATGGCTTCCATCTTTTTCTAAATACTGCGACACTCCCCATTCTCCATCCAATTCTAAACTATATGGGTCTGTAAAATCATTCGCATAAACCTGTGTTGGTTTTCCTGCCATAATCATCATAGCTGCTATTGCAACCATAAACATGGTGATTTTTTTCATATTGTTTATTAGTTTCATATTTTTCCTCCTTTGTTTTTTCCCGAAAAATCGTCAAAAACATTATATATATATATGTTTTCTGTCAATCGTTTTCGCAAAACTTTAGGTTATAAAAATAAAAAGCTTCCTGTAAAAGTAATACAAGAAAGCTTTTCCTTATAATGCTGCCATCCAGGCACCCTCACGGCACATGAGATTTTCTGCTTATGGCTGCTGTATTCCTACCCTGACCAGGTTCACAGGTCCCATTGCGTAAGACCCAGATAGCAGCATTATAAAGAAATCACTTTCTCGCACTATTTTTGCAAGAAGCTCGGTGCTTAGTATATCTTATTATTCTATGCATTGTCAAGTTTTGCCTGTTTCTTTTTTTCACGAAGTTCCTGAAAAAAACCAGACAACATCACAGAGCATTCCTCTTCCAAAACACCTGTTACCATCTCCACCTGATGATTGAACTGCTTCATCTGAAGAAGATTGATAACAGAGCCTGCACAGCCTGCCTTTGGATTCATGGAACCAATGACAACCTTGCCTAGGCGCGACTGCACAATAGCTCCTGCGCACATCTGACATGGCTCCAAAGTCACGTACATAGTGCAATCCTCTAAGCGCCAGTCACCTGTTTTCTTGCTGGCTTTTTTGATTGCAGACATTTCTGCATGGGCCAGCGTGTTCTTGTCTGTGTTTCTTCTATTATATCCGCGCGCAATAATTTTGTCGTTTTGAACGATGACGCAACCAATTGGAACTTCTTCTAACTTATATGCTTTTTTCGCTTCACGAAGAGCAGCCTTCATGTATTTTTCGTCCTGTGTCATAATTGTCTCTTTCTATTTGTTGTGCTATAATCTATCCATATCTTACCACGTTTTTGAAAGAAGGAAAACATGTTATTACAATATGAAACCAGAAGACTCATTTTAAAAGTGCTAGGTCCTGACTATTCCAGCGATGTACTTCGCTTTTACCAAAAGGATCAGGAGCTTTTTGAACAATACGAAGCAGACCGGAGCCCGAATTTCTATACGGAGCCGCACCAGCGTACTATCCTGCAATTAGAATACGGACTCACCTTAAAGCTTTCGCAGGTCCGCTTCTATGTATTCTTAAAGGAAGACCCTGAGACTATTATTGGAACTGTTTGCCTCTATGATATTTCAAACAGCTACTCGCGAGCAGAAATCGGATATAAATTCTCCAGTGCACACCATCACAAAGGGTATGCGACAGAAGCGGTGGAAAAGCTAATCGACATTGCTTTTTCCGAGCTTAATCTTCATCGCCTATGTGCACGTGTACAGGAAAACAATGTCCCTTCTCTAAAATTACTCATCGGTTTAGGTTTTGAAAAGGAGGGAATCTGTCGCGACTATCTCTGTCTAAACGGCGTATGGACCGACCACCTGCAATACAGCCTTATCGCTCCAACTTTACAGCTTTAAATTTACGAACCAGCAGCCAAAGGTTCCCACCATGGCTTCCTGGTTCTTTTCTTTTGCTTCAAATTCTCTAGGCTGATTCATCTTCTCCTGCGCCATCTCCTTCGGAATTTTCTCAAATTCCGGAAACCCAAAGAGAACCGCCATAACCGCCTCAGGCTTTTCAAAAATTCCTGGAACGCCCAGCGAGAGTATCTCTTTGCCCTTCTCCATCTCCTTCTTAAGCACCAGATACCCATAGTTCCAGAATCCGTGCACAAGAAAGCTGTTTGTCGTAAAGTGCCAATTGGGACTTGGCAGGTCACGGATTTGGGAAAGGTCGATTTTCTCGTAGGTAGTACCTCCATCCCCTGAACACATCCTCATCTCTCGCTCGGCAACCTGCTTCATCACCATATCCGAATTTTCCACTTCTACTGGCCGCTTACTCTCTTCTTCTGCCACAACAAGCTGCATCTTGCGCTCTTCCCCCTGCATCTCTTCTCGTCCTGCTGCAAACTCTCCCCTCGTAACCCCGTCAACATACGCATCCTTCCAACAGCTTGCAATATAGGCACCGCTATCTAAATGAATACCAATTCCTACAATATCGTTTAAAGAAAAACCACTATTTACAATATTATCTGCCCGAAACGATAGCTGACTATCGCCCTGTCCGTTTCCAATCGTAAGTTCTGCCAGCTCTATTCCCATCAGCTCATGCTCATACACAAGTGCATACAGTTTCCCCACATCCTTTCCTCGCAAGAGATTGCGAAGAAACACTTCCATTCTTACTTCTTCTCCACGTACATTTACTCGAATAAATCCCACATTCTTGGATTTGTTTCCTCTTTCGCATTCATATAAATATGTAACAAATCTTTTCATGTCCTTTTTCCTTTAGCTGTATTATTACTAGTGTATGCAAAATTTTGAGATAAAATAAAAATTTTTAAAAATAATATTGACATAATAAAAAAATATGATATATTGATATTAGTAACAGTTCCTATTATCAAAAAGAAAGGAGAACTACTCATGATAAAGCACAGTCGTCAAAGAGATGCGATTCGAGATAATTTAATGAATCGATGTGACCATCCAACCGCAGAAACGGTTTATATGGATATCAAAGAGGACTTTCCAAACATTAGTCTCGGAACTGTCTACCGCAATCTTTCCCTTTTATCTGACTTGGGTGAGATTCAGAAAATTTCTACCGGTGCCGGGCCAGACCGCTTCGATGGAAATGTAAAACCACATTGCCACTTTCAGTGTAGAATGTGTTATAATGTATTAGACATTCCATTCGAATATCCAGAAGAACTAAGTGCTCATGCATCCAAGACCTTCCCTGGTATTATCGAGGGAAATACCATACAGTTTTTTGGACTTTGTCCAAGCTGTGTGCAAACTCATTAATTACGAACACAATTTATTATTTATCTTAAGGAGGACAAATATTATGTCAAAATTTGTATGTACAGTATGTGGTTATGTTCATGAAGGAGATAGTGCTCCAGAACAGTGTCCAGTTTGTAAAGTAGGACCAGAAAAATTTGTAGAACAGGCAGGCGAAAGAGTTTGGGCTGCAGAACACGTTGTAGGAGTAGCTCAGGGTGTTAGCGAAGATATCCTTATGGACCTCCGCGCAAACTTCGAAGGTGAATGTACAGAAGTAGGTATGTACCTTGCAATGGCTCGTGTAGCTCATCGTGAAGGCTATCCAGAAATCGGTCTTTACTGGGAAAAAGCAGCTTGGGAAGAAGCAGAACATGCAGCTAAATTTGCTGAATTACTTGGCGAAGTTGTAACAGACTCAACAAAGAAAAACCTTGAACTTCGTGTAGCAGCAGAGCATGGTGCAACAGAAGGCAAAACAGACCTTGCAAAACGTGCAAAAGCAGCTAACCTTGATGCTATCCACGACACAGTTCATGAAATGGCACGCGACGAAGCTAGACATGGTAAAGCTTTAGAAGGCTTATTAAAGAGATACTTTGGTTAATCGATTTCAACGAAAAATAAACTCAAATTTTGGAGGTTTTAAATATGTCTAAATATGCAGGAACAAAAACAGAGAAGAACTTAATGGAAGCATTCGCTGGCGAATCTATGGCCCGCAACAAATATACTTACTTTGCATCTGTTGCAAAGAAGGCTGGATATGAACAGATTGCAGCTATTTTCCAGGAAACAGCTGACCAGGAAAAAGAACACGCTAAAATGTGGTTCAAAGAATTCCACGGACTTGGCGATACAGCTCAGAACTTAAAATGGGCTGCTGAAGGCGAAAACGATGAATGGACAAGCATGTACGCTCGTATGGCTGATGAAGCTGACGAAGAAGGCTTCCCAGAACTCGCTGCAAAATTCCGTCTCGTAGCTGGTGTAGAACAGAAACACGAAGAACGCTACAACAAGATCTTAAAGAATCTTGAAGAAGGAAAAACATTTAACGGCGAAGCTCCAAATGGTTGGAAATGCCGCAACTGTGGTCACGTACACTACGGCGACGAAGCTCCAGAGGTTTGCCCAACATGTAATCATCCACAGGCTTACTTTGAAAGAAGAGTTGAAAATTACTAAAATGAAAACCCCACAATTTGTGGGGTTTTCTTCATAGGAGATTTCATATGAAACTTAAGAAAACATTTTTACTTATTCTTATCACAATCAGTACATTAAGCTTATCTGCATGCGGTCCAAAGACAAGTGAACCAGATAAAAATACAGAGCAATCTGAACTTGTCGAATTTGAAACAGAAATCGAATCCGAAGACACCGAGCTTCCACCACCTTCCGAAAGCGAATCTGAGACCGAAACGGAAATCGACAAACATGCATATGATTTCACACTTTGCTTTGCAGGGGATGTAAGTCTAGATGAATCCGCCGTTACCACCAACAAACTAGACTCCAGCAAAAATGGTATCTATGACTGTATCTCTCCAGAGCTTATCTCCATTATGCAACAGGCAGATCTTATGTGTCTAAACAATGAATTTACATACAGCACCAACGGCTCTCCAATGGAAGGAAAAGCATACACCTTCCGTGCACACCCTGACCGCGTCAAAGTGTTGCAGGAGCTTGGAGTTGATGTCGTAACCCTCGCTAACAATCATGTATATGATTACGGCAAGCAGGCTTTCCTCGATACAATGACAACCTTAGAGAATGCGGATATCGATTACTTTGGAGCAGGGAAAGATTTGAAGGAAGCAATGGCACCTGTTTATTACGAAATCGACGGAAAAACAATTGCTTTTGTCGGTGCATCCAGAGCAGAGAAAAACAAAATGACACCACAGGCAAAAGAGAATTCTCCTGGAATCCTTCGTTGCTATGATACCGAACTGTTTTTACAGGTAATCAAAGAAGCGGATGCAAATGCTGACTTTGTCATTGCAGTTGTACATTGGGGTACTGAATATAGCACTGTTCTGGAAAAAGCCCAGCTTACAACCGGCAAGGCTTACCTCGATGCAGGAGCAGATGCAATTATCGGCGGACACTCTCATTGCTTACAGGGCATGGAATTCTATGATGGCAAACCTATTATTTATAGCCTTGGCAACTTCTGGTTTAATCGCAAAACACTAGACAGTATGCTTGTGGAGCTACGCTTCTATGGAGATGACGATGGAGGAAATGTGGAAGTCTCCGTAGTACCAGCACTACAGAAAAGTGCCAAAACCACAATTCTTACAGATTTCGAAGAAAAGGAACGCCTTTTCTCTCACCTAGAAGACATCTCTATCAACGTGGAAATTGACGAAAATGGTATTGTAACAGAAACTCGTTAATGTTATAATTTTGACAAGAATGGGGATATGTGAGGGATTTTACCTTGAAACAAGAATTTAGCGAAATTGAAGTAGGCAGCCGCATACTACTAAGTCTAAGCAATGGTAACAAAAGCATGGAAATGGGAGCCACCATTGCAAGACATCTAAAAGATAATATTGCATTGATTACCTTAGACAACAGTAGTGGACAAGTCCTAAAATTTGATAATGTAAATATCAATATTATTTATACCAATGCAGAGGGTATTCCATATATCTGGATGAACTCCACCATCGTATATTACCAGGGACAGTATCTTCTCCAGGTAAAGGCGGATGGCGGTCGTCGTCATAACAGACGTAACAGCTTCCGTGTTGGTGTATCTCATTATGCCAAATTGCGCATTACCGGTCATGGAGAGATAGAAGTGGTCGTACGAGACGTAAGTCTTACCGGTTTTTCTATCACAGACCGTAAAAAAGACTTAAATCTGGCACAAGGCACACATGGATTGCTCCGCTACGAGGACATCGGTCATGAACTTGAGCTAGAGGGTAATGTCGTTCGTATTGAAGAAACAGATGACTATATCATCTATGGATTTGTAATCACCAAATCCTGTCGCGACTTATCTTCTTACGTGAATTTAAAACAGCGTCAAAAACGCTCATAAATCTGTAATTCAAAAGCAGCTATACATAGACGAATGCGTCTATCTACAGCTGCTTTTTAATAATATTAGATACTTCTATTTCATAACAAGAAATCGAAGTGTAACCTTGAATAAATCTCCATCTATCTCAAGACTCATCTTACCATTCATAAGCTCGGTAAGACTCTGTGCAATGGACAATCCCAATCCGCTACCCTCTGTATTACGAGAGCTATCCCCTCTTACAAAACGCTCTAATAATTCCTCGCTTGGAATATTGAGTGCCGTTTTGGAAATATTCTTAAACGTAATGACAGCTTCTTCTTTCTCATGTTTCAATGATACATACACCCTGGTTCCTGGCATAGAATATTTACATGCATTATTTAAAAGGTTATCTAATACACGCCACATATGTCTGCCATCGACCATCATCTTTATAGGTTGCTCTGGTCGGTCTACTACAACCTCAAGCTGATTCTGCTCAAGCTTCTCTTCAAACTCTCCAATTACCTGTGTTAAAAGCACGTCTACATCGCATTCTTCCAAATGCACGGCCAAATTTCCCGTCGATGCTTTAGATGCCTCCATCAAATCTTCGATGAGTTTTTTCAGTCTGGCTGATTGTCGGTCCAACACATCGACATATCCCTGCACCGTTTCATCCTGAATCTCTTCCTTCTTAATCAAATCGACGTAGTTTATGATAGAAGTAAGTGGTGTCTTGATATCGTGAGACACATTCGTAATCAGCTCTGTTTTAAAGTGTTCACTCTTCATACGTTCATTTACTGCAATTTGAATACTATTACTTACGTTATTCAAATTCTCTGCATGGCGTTTAAACTCCCAACACATTCTGCTGGTATCAATTGGATGGGTCAAATCACCTGTCGCAATTCGCTTGCTTCCTTCCTGCAATAAATTCATCTGCCAGAATGCATAGAGAATAACAGGAATCATGACTGCCTTTTCCAAAAAGAATCCGATTACCATACCGCTCGGATTATATCCGTTGAAGCAAATAAACAAAAATTCTACAATTGAAATTACCCCTACTACAAGGATAACTCTAATGAAGAGCGTTGTATTTTCACGGTATCCCGCAAATGCAACTCGAAATGGCTTGCTAACCTTTTCCCATACCCATTTTAAAATTTGAATCGCGTAGTGCACTTCACTATATCGCCAGAAACATCTGCACTTGATACGAGTCGCAATATTCTGAACCCAGCTAAGCGCAAATAACATCATTAGCACCACAATACTGCCAAATAAAATTATGATATCCATCGTGCTTCCAATTTCATTTATAATTATCCAGCTGATGCCCTCTTTGATAAAAAGAAGCATGATAAATTCAAGTAAAAATCCTACTGCTGTATAAATGAAAACTGGAAGCTTATACATTACCCCTAATTCTTCTTTCTGGTTTTTTGCAGAATATAGAATCAGTCCGAAGGAAATTAATATTAACACGAAACTCAGTACCATAACTGGCACCATGATCTCCTTGAATCGAGACACTGTTTCAAACAATGCCTCCCACTGGGTAAAAAGGCTCTCTTCTACTGGATTTTCTACCGTTCCTTTGTCCCAGCTCACTTGGATTTGATACGTCTGCATATATTCCGAATAATTTGTTTCGATTGCAGAACCAATTACTACAAAGTCACTTGTGTTGATTTGCTCTGGAGAGATTGCACCACTAGTAATCAACTTAATCTTACTACCGTATTCTCCCTCTTCTGCAAGCTTCATACGCTCCTCATCAATGCGTATCGAATCCCAAATTGCATACTGCGTAGTATCTAGTTTAATTTGATAGTAATCATTGTAATAACACTTTTGACCATCCACTACTTTTAATCGATAATCAAAGAATACGTTCTTTGTATAGACGTCGATATCCTTTACTTCAAACAAACCAACTGGTGTCTGATAGTAAAACATGCCTGCTGTGCTGTCGAATACTACCATTTCTATTGGATACTGCACCCAGTTGCTTCCAACACCATAATACTGCGTATAATCTAAAAGAACTTTCAGCAGAGAATTTTTTGAATAACGATAATATGCACCTGGATCCATTTCAAAGTCTGATACTACATCCGCATTCACACTTCCACAGGAAAATACCATTTCTGTTGTAGATTCGGTTTCACCATTTTCCCCTGGTTTACCGGTTGCAAGGATAATATTACAGCTAATGCCTTTTTCTTCAAACTCTTTCTGCAGCTTCTCTACCTGTCCACTTTCTATCATATGTACAGCATATAAACCATAATTATCTGCAACTTCCTGATACCCCATCTTGTATGCCTCTGTCATATCTGTACAATACATACTTAAATAAAAAACAAAGCCACACCCTGCAAGTGCTACCACAGATAGAGCACATAGAATGCAGGATAAAACTCGCATCCATGTAGATTGTAAATATTTCTTCATAATCAGTCTCCTTCCATCTTATAGCCACGTCCCCAAACAACCTTTAAGTAACGTGGTTCTTGTGGATTGTACTCGATTTTTTCTCGAAGGTGACGAATATGTACCGCAACCGTATTTTCTGTACCAAATGGATTGTCTTTCCAAACCTTTTCATATATCTGATTTGGAGAAAACACCTCTCCTGGATGATCCATAAGAAGCTTTAAGATGTCATATTCCGTACGAGTTAAATTGACCTTTTCTCCATCTAAGGTTACTTCCTTTGCTTTATCGTCAATTTCAATACCACCCATACGACATTTACCCACGGATTGGTTGCCACTTCCAAGAAGCATATAACGGCGAAGCTGGGATTTTACTCTTGCCTGAAGCTCTACAGGATTAAATGGCTTGGTTACATAGTCATCCGCGCCAACGGTAAGTCCAAGAACTTTGTCCGTATCTTCCCCTTTTGCTGTAAGAAGGATAACTGGCACATTGGATTTCTCTCTGATTTTTACCATTGCCTGAATGCCATCCATAACAGGCATCATGATATCCATGAGCACAAGATGCACCTCTTGAGTTTCTACCACCTCTACCGCTTCTTTTCCATTGCTGGCTTCAAATACATGATAGCCCTCACTGGTTAAATAAATTTTTAATGCAGATACAATATCCTTTTCATCATCACAAACTAATACGTTGTACATTTTTTCCTCCAAGTAAAATCGCTACAATAAAATCATGATTTATCATGGTTCTATTGTAGCGAAATAATCATTAACATCCAATGCCCTAACACATTAAGATTTTATGAAGTTTCTGTATTCTATAAATAACTCATCACTATCTGATCACCAGATTCGGTTAAATTACCAATGCAGAAATTATTACGTTTTCTCTGTTTTACACGATATAACATATCATCTGCGGCATGCAGATAATCCCACATACGATTTCCCTGCATTGGAATATCCCAGCAAATACCCTGGCTGATTGTCACAACGTTGGAAACTTTGGATGTTCTGTGCTCAATATCGAGATTTAATACTCTTCTACGAAGCTCCGCCGCATATTCGACAATTTCTTCTTTGGTTTTGCCTTCGTAAATAAGCACGAATTCATCTCCACCATAACGAGCTGTAAAAGCTTCAAACTCTTCCATAGATTTTACCGCAGATGCCACGCGCTGAATGCATTCATCACCACGCTGATGTCCATAAAAATCATTGTATCCTTTAAAGCTATCCATATCGAGAATTTCTACTGCCAAAGACGTGCCATTGTCCAATGCTTTCTGGAAAGCTTCTTCTGAATAATCGTTCAAACGGAAACGATTGTGAAGCCCTGTCAAAGCATCCGTCTCTGATTTTGCCTGAAGGATTACATTCTTCTGCTCGATTTCCTGTTTTTCCTGATTGATTTCTTCTAAGCTTCGACGGAGATTGAGCACATTATTCATCATGGTATTATTCTCTACCGCAGCACGCTCCGAATATTCAAAATAAAGAGCTGCAGCCTGTAAATACTCTGCATTCATCTTGTATTTACGATAGAATTTGATCTTCATGCTAAGGACTTTTAGAATAAGGTTGGTAATGTCCAAAGATTTAACCATTGGCTCCATGATATCAATCAATTTCCAAAACTCTTCCTTACAATCTCTCTCCAAAAGAACCTTTGTATAATCGTAAAAATCATCAAACATATCCATAATCGGCATATTTGGAGTAAGCTCATTATGAATACGCTCGATACATTTCTGACATTTTTCATCTTTCCCTGCAAAGTGATAATACATTGCTTCCGTTGCAAGCACTGTAAGCATTACCTCATCCGCAAGATAATCCGCGTGCTCGTTGTGAATGCTTTCGAAACAACATTTTGCTTCAATCAATTCGCCTTTGCACAGGTATGCCTTTGCCATATTTTCGTATACGCAAATCATGCAGTCATCATATCTCGGTACCTCTGGATGCTTGCTATAATATTCAAGCGCTTCCTGTAATACCTTAATTGCATCATCATATCTGCCATAAATAATATTTAATACGCCACGGTTAATCTTAACTGTACTCGCAAATGATTCTATATTGCCCGTTTTACAGCATGCTAGTGCATTTAGATAATAATCCAATCCGATTGCTGCGTTACCATGATTTACAGAAAAGATACCAAGGAAATTATAGCAACGCGCCATAAGCTCCCATTCTTCTTCCTTACTCAGATAAGAAAGTGCCTTCGTAACCGCCTCATAGAAATGACTTCCATCATTTAATATGTAATACACAACCCCTTCATGGTAGTAGCCAAGCGCTACCAATCCATCGTCCTGGGTTTTCACGCCATAATCAATTATATGCTGACAATACTCGAGGGTAAGCTCTGCATCTTTATGATTGTTCTCCTGAACAATATTTATCCAATTTTGCACGATTTCATTGTACTTTGTATAGTCCATGCGCTCCCCTCCTTTTTCATTTTCTTATTATATAAGACATGGCTGAATTATAGCAAAAAAGTAACAAGAAATCAACCTTGTTACTTTTTCTTCTATTATCCATACCTATATTGTCTTTATGGTAAAATCTCCTCTGGATCAATTGGTTTTCCATCCTTTAAAAGCTGGAAATATACATTACTTCCTTCTACGGAAAAATACTTTGTTGGCTCACTGACATAGCCAACCACCTGACCGGATTCCACCATTTCTCCCACTTCAAAATTAAGCTCTTTTAGCTGCCCGTAAACTGCGGTATATCCATCTCCAAGGTCCTGTGTTACGGTACAACCCGTTACTTCGTTGGTTGTAATATTCGTAACCTTCCCTTTCGCCACAAAGTAGACCTTATCGTTCACCTTACCCGAAAGTACCATAGCCGGATTGTACTGATACTGCTGCAAAGTTGGAAAGAAAATGGTTTGGTCCATACTGTAATCAAGTAATACATTACCCTCTATCGGCCACACCAGTCCGTTCTCCGGACTAAAATGTAGTGTCTCTGGCTTGATATTACCTACTGGCGCTTCATTCTCACTGTTATCCTGATTTGCTAATTCCTCGTCCTCAATCTCCGGCTCAGATGTAACTTCCGAATCATCTACCTCACTGGAATCCTCATCGTTATTTGCGACCTGATCCTTTTCTGTTGACAAAACATCGTCCTGTTTTTGTGTATCCTGCGCCTGTGAGTCTAACGCCATTTGCTCATTTTGCTCTTTTTCATTGGTCTGATTTGTTGTATAGATGCCAAAAAATCCTAATGCACTAAGCAAGAGACAAGTAGCGGCTACAACATATCTGTATCTTTTCATCTGCACGCCCTCCGTTATCAATGTATTTGATAACAGTATTTACGCCTACAGATTTTTTATTCAAATTTTATTGAATTACAAATGCTTTCCAATTATATTGCTAAGCTGTGCAAACTGCTCCAAAGACAAGGCTTCACCACGAATCGTTGCCGGTACGCCTAGCTCTTCGATACACTGCTGGATAGTTTCTTTGCTAAGGTTTAAGCCTGGGAAATTATTTAATCCATTGGCAAGTGTTTTTCTTCTTTGATTAAAAGATGCACGTATAATCTGGAACATGAGCTTCTCATTTTCCACATTTACTGGTGGCTGTGGATGTCTGGTAAGACGAATTACGGCACTGCCTACCTTTGGCTGTGGCATAAAACAGCTTGGGGGTACGTTTACCACGATTTCTGGTTCTGCATAATACTGCACTGCAAGTGATAATGCACCATATTCTTTGCTGCCTGGTCCTTCCTGCATACGGTCTGCCACTTCTTTTTGTACCATAATAGTAATACTATCAATTGGCACATGACTTTCAAACAATCCCATAATAATTGGAGTTGTGATGTAATATGGCAAATTCGCAACGACTTTGATTGGTTTGCCTGCGTTACGTTCTTCAGCCAAGGCTTTGATATCCACTTTTAAAATATCATCATTTAAAACCTCAACATTATCATATGCACTTAACGTATCTTCTAGAATAGGAATTAAATTCTTATCAATTTCTACTGCAATTACTTCTCTTGCAGATTCGCAAAGATACTGTGTCATCGTACCAATTCCTGGTCCGATTTCTAAGACAAAATCATCCTTGGTAATTTCTGCCGCTTCAATAATGTCTTCAAGGATTCCTGTGTTAATAAGGAAGTTCTGTCCGAATTTTTTCTGAAAATTAAAATTATATTTTTGTAAAACTTCTATGGTATTCTTTGGATTTCCAAGTGTTGCCATATATGCCTCTTTTCTTTCAATCAAACGGTGCTCTTATTTAACTTTGGAAAATAGTGTTCTAGCGTTCTCTTCTGTCACACGTTCTACTTCTTCTGGAGAGATGCCTTTGATTTCTGCAATCTTGTCTCTCACATATGTCAAATAAAGCGAGTTGTTTCTCTTGCCACGATATGGTTCTGGTGCCATATATGGACAGTCTGTTTCAAGAAGAATTCGCTCAAGCGGAATTGCTTCTACGGTTTCTATCAGTTTTTTTGCATTTTTAAAAGTTACTACACCGCCTACTCCGATATAGTATCCCATTTTAATAAACTCAAGTGCCATTTCTTTCGAATAGGAAAAGCAGTGAATCACGCCAGGGATTTCCTCCGCATGATGCTCTTTCATAACCTGCATGGTGTCTGCTGCTGCATCTCTGGAATGAACAATAATTGGAAGACCTGTCTCTTTCGCCAATTTAATTTGACGGCCGAACCAGTAGCGTTGTTTTTCCTGAACCTCTGGCTCTTTGTCCCAGTAATAGTCGAGACCAATTTCACCAATCGCTACCGTCTTTTCCCATGCAGCCTGTTCTCTCATCCATTCCATGAATGCTTCATCTAACTCTGCAATCTCACTTGGGTGTACACCCACCGCTGCATATACATGGTCGTATTCCCTAGCAAGACGAATGGTGTCTCTCGTAGATTCTACGGAGGCACCACTATTTATCACTACCCCGACACCTTCCTCTGGAAGGTGTCGGAGTAATGTATCTCTATCCTCGTTATATCGATCATCATCGTAATGTGCATGGGTTTCGAATATCATATATTTTCTCCTTCTAAGCAGTGCAGCTCGATTCCACTTCGTTTCATCTCGCTGTCGAGCTTTCGCCCGATTATTGCTCATGCGTACAAGTGCGCTTGCAAGCAATCGCCTTGTCCCCATTTCGCACTACACTGCTCCAGCTTACGCAATCTCCGCGCCAGCTGGCATGTTCTTTTCTGGTGTTAAAAGTGCAAGGTTACCTTCTGCGTCTTCTGCACAAAGGAGCATACCTTCGGATAATACACCAGCAAGTTTTGCAGGTTTTAAGTTTACTAAAACCATAACCTTCTTGCCAACCATTTCTTCTGGTGAGTAGTTGGAACGGATACCGGATACAATCTGTTTTACCTGGCTTCCGATTTTAACCTGTGAGCAGAGAAGTTTCTTTGACTTAGGTACCGCTTCACAAGCAATGATTTCGCCTACCTGGAACTGCATCTTCATGAAATCTTCATAGCTGATTTCTTCTTTTGGTTCAATATCGATAACAGGTTCTTCTACTACTTCTGCTGGAGCACCACCATTTAAGCGAGCCATTTCTGCTTCGTATTCAGCCTTCTGAGCTGCCTGGATTTCTGCTACCTTTGGAAGTACATCTTCTGTCTTAAGACGAGCGAAAAGTATTTCTGGAGCATCTGTTACTTTCTTGCCACTTTCATATAAACCGAATTTTTCTAATTCCTCTAAACCACGGAGCTCTGTGTTAAGCTGAGCTACGATTTTTTCTGCTGTGCTTGGTAAAAAGCTGTGAAGTAAGCTTGCACCGATAGTAATTGCTTCGGTTAAGTTGTAAAGAACTTCTGCAAGTCTATCCTGCTGTGCTTCATCTTTTGCAAGTGCCCATGGCATTGTTTCGTCGATGTATTTGTTGCAACGACGGAATACGGTAAACACTTCTGAGATAGCATCTGCTACACGAAGGTTATCCATTTTTTCCTGTACCTTTGCGTGTGCACCAGTTACAACAGCCTTAAGGTCTGCATCTACTTCGTCTGTTACGCCAGTAGAACGTACTACACCATCAAAGTATTTATTTGTCATGGACACGGTGCTGTTTACTAAGTTTCCAAGGATGTTTGCAAGGTCAGAGTTGAATCTTTCGATTACCAAATCCCAAGTAATTACACCATCGTTTTCAAATGGCATTTCGTGAAGTACGAAATAACGTGTTGCATCTACACCAAATAAATCTACCATATCGTCAGCATAGATTACATTGCCTTTTGATTTACTCATCTTGTCACCACCCTGGAGTAACCATGGATGTCCAAATACCTGTTTTGGAAGTGGTAAATCAAGTGCCATTAAGAAAATTGGCCAGTAAATAGTATGGAAACGAACGATGTCTTTTCCAATTAAGTGTAAGTCAGCTGGCCAGTTCTTTGCGAACATTTCATTGGAGCCATCTGGATCATAACCAATCTTGGTGATGTAGTTGGTAAGCGCATCAAGCCATACATATACAACGTGTTTTGGATCAAAGTCTACTGGTACACCCCATGTGAAAGAGGTACGTGATACACAAAGATCCTGTAAGCCTGGAAGTAAGAAGTTGTTCATCATTTCGTTCTTACGGCTTACTGGCTGAATGAATTCTGGATGTGTATTGATATGCTCAATTAACTGGTCTGCGTATTTGCTCATTTTAAAGAAGTATGCTTCTTCTTTTGCTGGCTTAACATCACGACCACAGTCAGGACATTTGCCATCTACGAGCTGTGATTCTGTCCAGAAGGATTCACAAGGTGTACAGTACATACCTTCGTATGCGCCCTTGTAGATATCACCCTTATCATATAATTTCTTGAAAATTTTCTTTACACATGCTTCGTGGTCGTCATCTGTTGTACGTACAAAGCTGTCATAGGAAGAATCTACTAAGTCCCAAATGTTCTTTACAACACCTGCAACTTCGTCAACAAAAGCCTGTGGTTCAATACCGATAGCTTCTGCTTTTTCCTGAATCTTCTGACCGTGTTCGTCTGTTCCTGTCTGGAACCATACATCATAGCCTTCTGCTCTTTTGTATCTTGCAATTGCGTCAGCTAAGATGATTTCATATGTGTTACCAATATGTGGTTTGCCTGATGTATAGGCAATCGCTGTAGTAATATAATACTTACCTTTGCTCATGTTATTTCCTCACTTTCCGTGTAATATTCTTATTTTTAAAAATAAAAAACTCGTCTTCCATTTTTAATAGAAGACGAGCTAAAACCCGCGTTACCACTTCACTTGCCAGTACATGATGTACCAACCTCTCTAGATATCCCTTGAATATCCTACGCTATAACAGGCGCACCCGTTAGTTCTTATCCGCATCTGTTATTTGCGGTTCATAACTACCACTCCAAAGCCATCTTCTATCTATCTTCCATCACTTTCTCTCAGCGGCCTGCCATACACACGACAGGGAAAGTTTCTCTGTAAACTTCCGATACATATACTCTCTTTTTCTATGTGTTTGATTATTTAACTCTGTTTAACTTATCATGACCTTTTCATTTCGTCAAGATACATCTTTAGATATTTTCTTTTAATGCTGCTCCGCAGTCTGCACAATAGGTTTTATCCTGTGGCTGTTTGCTTCCGCATGAAGGACATTCTACAGCCCCCTGTGCTGCCATAAGGTCGGCATTTAACTGGGCGAGCTCCACTTCTGCCTCTTTAATAGAAGTAAAATATACCTGCTCTTCAATGTCTTCATCTTTATGTGCTTCATAAAAAGCTTTGCCAAGTAAAGCGTACTGCTTTTCCAGAAAAACTTCTTTATTATGAATATCGATTTTGATTTTTGCAATCGTAGAAGCATCTTTTGCCATGCTTTCTACTTCTTTGCCAGCGCTTACTAAGCTCTCTTTTACTTTATTTAAGTCAAATTCAAATGCCATAGTATACCCTCCTTAGAATTTACCTACTCTGCCTAATACTATACACTAAAATTAGTCTACAAACAAGAGTGTCGCAAATATAAATTTGTGGCAGTCTTTCTTAGTCTTTCAACATGCATATGCCGCTATATATTCCTGTAAATTCCTCTCGTTAAGAAAAACTCTATATTTCTAAAAATCACGCTTTCTACTTTTGTGATTATTTATGTCTTTCAAAAGATTTTACAATCTGCGAAAGTATATCCGTATGATGAAAGACACCATTACAGACTTTACGTGCATCTCTTAATACGGCAGATTTATATTATGTCATGTGCTTGGCTTGACTGTCTGAGACGCTGCTTTTGCGTCGAGTTTCA
>JAZSCQ010000029.1:0-72273 GCA_045530745.1 Agathobacter sp. | reverse complement strand
ATATTGATGGTTCCTTAAATATGCTTTTGCGCCGGATTGCCGCTCATTTTCGGTTGGAACTGGTGGCAATTTTTGAATATAAAGATTTTTCACTTGCAACTATGACAAATTATTACAGTGAAGAATATCATTACTATGATAAAGTGGATATGGTGTGGGACGAGCCGGAAATCATTGCGTTAAAGCCTGGAGAACTTTATGTTACTAAAAAAATGGGGTTTGATGACCCGCATAAGATACAACTTTTATTGAATGATAATCGAAAGGAGTTGGCAGAGCAAAAGTTTTCTAGGGTTATTGGGAAATTTGAATATCTTGGCGGGAAGACTGGACTCATATCGTTTGTTTCATGGGATTATGACAGAAAATGGGGGGAACAGGAACTCGAGTTGATTTTGGAATTGACCAGAATGATTGCGGTTTTTGTTTCTTTGCGGTATCGTATGGATGAGTCTCAAGCAGAACTTCGTCAGCTTCAGAATAAGGATCAGGTAACCGGACTTTATAATTACGATGCATTTTTGGAAAATGCAAATATCTTTCTTGAAAATGTAGATTCTTCAAAATTATATGCAATTGAATACATGGATATTGATAACTTTGGCTATGTGAATGAGAATTACGGGTATCGTGTAGGCGATAATGCATTACGGATTTTTGCAAGAGAGACTGCGGAACAAGGATTTTTTGAGCTAGGTTGCCGGTTGTATTCAGATTACTTTATTCTTTTGTTATCCGGAGATTCGGAAGAACAATTAAAAGAGACTTTAGAACAACATAATCGAAAGTTTGCAAGTACACAAAGCCACCAATATCCTAGCAGTAGTATCGGAATATCCGCAGGAGCGTATATTATCGATTTGGAGTATGATGATATTGTACAAGCGGTGGAAAATGCCAGTCTTGCATGGAAACGAGCAAAAAAACAACGAGGCCATGAAGTGATTTTCTTCAAAAAGGAACTTCGTCAAAAGAGAACAGAAGAACAACAGATTATTGGCGATTTTTATAAGTCGTTATATCGCGATGATTTTTGCGTTTATTTGCAACCGAAATTTATTTTGGGTAAACAGAATATTTATGGGGCAGAGGCGCTTGCCAGATGGAAAAAAGAAGATGGCGCAGTTCTTTTGCCGGGAGCATTTTTGGATCCATTAGAAAAAATAGGATACATAAAGGAATTGGACTTTTTTATCTTTGAAGAAGTGCTTAAGACAATGAGTCGCTGGCAAGAAGAAGGACGTCCGCAAATCGTAATTTCAGTTAATTTTTCCGGAAGGCATTTTGAAGATGACGGAAGTGATTTCTTAAATCGTATTTTTCATATTATACAAAGATATGATGTTGCTCCGCAAAATATAGAGATTGAAATCACGGAAGGGGTATTCGTTAAGAATTTAGATGTGCTAAAGTACTGTTTGACGCGATTACGTGAGAAAGGACTTCGTACGGCAATTGACGATTTTGGAACGGGATTTTCTTCACTAGCCATCTTAACGGATTTACCAACGGATGTTGTAAAAATGGATAAAAGCTTTATCCGTAAGGATATTAATCAAAAACAACGGGATATTTTGATGCAGATTGGAAAATTGGTTCAAATCACAGAAAAAGAGATTATATTCGAGGGAATCGAAACAATTGAGCAGGAAGCATTTTTGATAGAATGCGGATTTGAGCGTGGTCAGGGGTATTTATGCAATCGACCGATAGAAATATCAGAATTTGAGAATTTATATTTAAGAGTTGATGAAATAGTATCTCAAAAAATACAATAATATGAGGGTGAAAGTCTTGATTTTTTAAGCCTTTTTTCCTAAACTAGTATCTGATGGCATGTATCAGATATGTCAATGATTGAACATTTATAAATAATTTATCATAGGAGGAACTAACATGAAACGTTCAATGAAAACTATGGATGGTAACCATGCAGCAGCGCATGTTTCCTATGCGTTTACCGATGTGGCAGCTATCTATCCAATTACACCTTCATCAGTAATGGCTGAAGCAACTGATGAGTGGGCAACTGCCGGAAGAAAGAATATCTTCGGACAGACGGTTCAGGTTACAGAAATGCAATCAGAGGCAGGTGCTGCCGGAACAGTTCACGGTTCTTTGACAGCAGGTGCATTAACAACTACATTTACTGCATCACAAGGTTTGTTGCTTATGATTCCGAACCTTTACAAAATTGCAGGAGAGAGACTTCCGGGCGTATTTAACGTATCTGCTCGTTGTATCGCTTCTCATGCTTTAAATATCTTTGGAGATCACTCAGACGTATTGGCTTGTCGTCAGACCGGTGTGGCTATGCTTTGTGAATCTTCTGTACAGGAAGTTATGGACTTGACTCCGGTTGCTCACTGTGCAGCAATCAAAGGAAGACTTCCATTTATCAACTTCTTTGATGGATTCCGTACTTCTCATGAGATTCAGAAAATTGAGGCATGGGATTATGAAGATTTAAAAGATATGGTAGATATGGATGCAGTTGATGCATTCCGCAAGAATGCATTGAATCCGAATCATCCATGTGAATTAGGTTCTGCACAGAACTCTGATATCTTCTTCCAGTCAAGAGAAGCATGCAACCTTACATACGATGCAATGCCGGCTGTTGTTCAGGAGTGCATGGACAAGGTAAATGCAAAGCTTGGAACAGATTATAAATTATTCAACTATTATGGTGCAAAAGATGCCAAGACGGTTATCGTTGCTATGGGTTCTGTTTGTGAGACCATCGAAGAGACAGTTGATTACTTAGTATCTAAAGGAGAGAAAGTTGGTGTTGTAAAAGTTCGTTTATACAGACCATTCTCCAAAGAAGCATTTGTTGCAGCAATTCCTGATTCTGTAAAACGTATCGCAGTATTAGACAGAACAAAAGAGCCGGGTTCAATTGGAGAACCATTATATCTTGATGTTGTAGCTGCATTAAAAGGAACAAAATTCGAAGATACTCCAATTACCAGCGGACGTTTCGGACTTGGTTCAAAAGATACTACTCCGGGACAGATTATTTCTGTATTCCGCAATACAGAGAAAGAGAAATTCACTATCGGTATTATCGATGATGTGACACATCTTTCCCTTGAAGTAAAAGAAAATCCGGTTACTACTGCAGCAGGAACCACAAACTGCAAGTTCTGGGGACTTGGAGCAGACGGTACCGTAGGTGCGAATAAGAACTCTATCAAGATTATCGGTGATAATACCGATATGTATGCACAGGCATATTTTGATTATGACTCTAAGAAATCCGGTGGTGTTACTATTTCCCACTTACGTTTTGGAAAGACACCAATCCATTCAACATACTTGATTTCTCAGGCGGATTTCGTAGCTTGTCACTGTACAGCATACATTTATAAATATAACATGGTTCAGGATTTGGTTCCGGGTGGAACATTCCTCTTCAACACACAATGGACAGAAGAAGAATTGGATGAGAAATTACCTGGACAGGTTAAGAGATATATTGCTGAAAACAACATCAACTTCTATATCATCGATCGTGTGAAGATTGGTAAAGAAATCGGACTTGGAAATCGTATCAATACGGTTCTTCAATCAGCATTCTTCTCATTAACCAAGTTGATTCCGGAAGAAGAAGTTATCAAATTAATGAAAGATGCAGCTACCAAGTCTTATGCGAAGAAGGGTGATGATGTCGTTAAGATGAATCACGACGCAATCGATGCCGGTGCAACTGCATACAAGAAAGTAAATGTTCCGGAAAGCTGGAAGAATTGTGAAGATCAAGATTTCACAAGAGAAATCAAGGGTGATAGAGCAGATGCAGTTGAGTTCGTAAAGAACATTCAGTCTAAAGTAAATGCACAGCAGGGTAACTCTATTCCGGTATCTGTAACCAGAAAATACGAGACCGGTTATACTCCGGCAGGTACTTCTGCATTTGAGAAACGTGGAGTAGCAACGGATGTTCCTGTTTGGGATCCAACCAAATGTATTCAGTGTAATCAGTGTTCTTATGTATGTCCGCATGCAGCAATTCGTCCTGTTGCAATGACTGAGGCAGAAGCAGCAGCAGCTCCGGAAGGAATGCCAATGAAAGACTTGAACATGATGCCGGGATACAAATTTGCGGTTGTCGTATCTGCATATGACTGTACCGGATGTGGTTCTTGTGTCAATGTTTGTCCTGATAAAGTACAGGCAATTAATATGGCAAGCTTTGAAGCAAATCAGGGAGAACAGGAATTCTTTGATTATGCTGTAACTCTTCCTGAAAAAGAAGAAGTTGTTGAGAAATTCAAATTGAACAGCGTAAAAGGTTCTCAGTTCAAACAGCCATTACTTGAGTTCTCAGGAGCTTGTGGTGGATGTGGTGAGACTCCATATGCAAAATTAGTAACACAGTTATTTGGTGACAGAATGTACATTGCAAATGCAACCGGATGTTCTTCTATCTGGGGTAACTCTTCACCATCTACACCATACACCGTAAACAAAAAAGGACAGGGTCCTGCATGGTCTAACTCTCTCTTCGAGGATGCGGCTGAGTTTGGTTATGGTATGTTACTTGCTCAGAGAGCAATTCGTGACAGATTAAAAGATGAATTAGATACCATCGCAGCAAACACCGACAATGCTGAAGTAAAAGACGCTATCAAAGAGTGGAATGATACTTTCAGTAGTGGTGTAGAAAATGGTGTTGCTACTGAGAAATTAGTTGCAGCATTAGAAGGATGTGGATGTGATGCATCTAAGAAAATCCTAAAAGAAAAAGATTACCTTGCTAAGAAGTCACAGTGGATCTTTGGTGGTGACGGTTGGGCTTATGATATCGGATTTGGTGGTCTTGACCATGTACTTGCATCCGGAAAAGATATCAACATCATGGTATTCGATACAGAAGTATATTCTAATACCGGCGGACAGTCTTCAAAAGCAACTCCTGTTGGTGCAATTGCACAGTTTGCAGCAGGTGGTAAAGAGACTAAGAAGAAAGACCTTGCAGGTATCGCAATGAGCTATGGTTATGTATATGTTGCTCATATCTCCATGGGTGCAGATATGAATCAATGTGTAAAAGCTATTGCTGAAGCAGAAGCTTATCCGGGACCATCTCTTATCATTGCATATGCTCCATGTATCAATCATGGTATCAAGAAAGGTATGAGCAAAGCTCAGACAGAAGAGAAACTTGCTGTTGAAGCTGGTTACTGGTTTAACTTCCGTTACAACCCGGTAGCTGCAGCAGAAGGTAAAGATGCATTTGTTATGGATAGCAAAGAGCCAACCGGCGATTATCAGGAATTCTTAAAAGGAGAGAACCGTTATGCATCACTTGCTAAGTTCAACCCAGAAAGAGCAGCTGAATTATTCGCTCAGTCTGAAGCAAACGCTAAAGAACGTTATGAACACTTAAAGAAACTTGTTACTCTTTACGCTGGTGAAGAAGCATAATTCTTAAATTTAAAGGGCGTCGCATTTTGCGATGCCCTTTTTATGTTTGTATAATAAAATCCGCTGTGTTTCTTCTTGATTTGAAACAGTCATCTACTTTCTAGTTCTTCTAAGTGGACATCTCTACAAAGTTGATATTACATGTACAGACTCAAAACTCGATGCAAGTGTAGCATCTCGGACAGTTGAGTCTGTACATGACATTTTGTATCGCTGTCCACTAAGAAGAACTACAAAAGTATCTGACAAGTTTTAAATCAAGAAGAAACACAGCGGATTTTAATTGTAAAACGAAGAGGGCATCACAGAAATGTGACGCCCTTCAAATTAAAAATAAAATAGTTCTTCAAAAGTTACACCGAGTAACTCCTTTAAAAGTTTAATTTCATCCGGATATAAATGCCTCTGTCCAACCTCAATTTTTGCGAGGGCACTTCTTGTAATATCGCAGCCTTGTACCTGAAGTTGAGCAGAGAGTTGTTCTTGAGTAAGTTTTTTCTTTTTTCGTAAAGTCCTAATGTTTTTTCCAAATGAGATTTCATAAGATTGATTCATAATAAGAGTCCCTTTCTTTGCGTTTATATAAGTGCAAAATGTTGACTTTATTATGACGAAATGATATTATAAATATGCACTTATATAGGTGCATATGTAAAATAGAGATGTAAAAGGAGAATGGTATGAAAATATATGATGTAAAAATGAAAATTATTAAAACGTTGCTTGTAATAGTATCATTATGGATGTTAACACAAAACTATTTGGTGGTATGTGATAACTATGATCGCACATGGAGCTCTAAATGGGAATATGTAGAATTTGAAAGTGATATTCTTAATATTGGGGTAAATTACTTAGGGATTGATACAAAATATATGGCAATTCATCTCGCTGAGATAGAAGATGTATTAGAGTATATTGGGAATGGAAAGTTTTCGGCTTTTGAAACAAGTGAAATTCTTATTACAGGAAAATTTTATATGCCATTGATTTGGAATATGTATTATTTGAATGAGTTGTATTATGATGGTTATCAAATATTTTCGTATATGTTTCAAATTGTATTATATCTTAGTATTATATTAGGCTGCTTAGTTGTTGGTTTTATTTGGATTAGGGGTGAAATGAAATTTGACAAATTATATATGATGTCCCACATAGGGTTATTAGTGTTTGCTTTTGCTATATGCGTTGTAACATATGAGTGGTTTGGTGTGGCGTTTTTAAGACCTACATTATGTGCAATAATTGCGTTCATATGTGCCGCTCCAATTACGGCAAGAAAAATGGTAGAAGAATTAAACAAGTATGGCTTTAAAAAGAAAAAACAGGAGCCGCACAAAGATGTTTCTAGTAAGGTTGAGTTATGGAAATGTAAGTCATGTAATACGGAAAATGAATCTAATATAAGATTTTGTCCTTCTTGTGGAAAGAAAAAGTCAGAAATAGTGATTTGCGAGAAATGCGGAGCTAAAAAATGGGATGATGAAGATTGCAAGTTTTGCAAACAGAATAGAGAAGAAAAGTAGTATCGCAAAAGTGTAGTTATCAATGCTATAAATAATTGTGATAATAAACTGCGTATTTTAGAATTGCTAAATATAGTGCTCTCCTTTATAATAACAATATGTTTTTATAAAGGAGATTTTTTATGTACAGCATGGAAGAATTAAAAGCAGTAGATTTTGAAGTAGCTGCTGCAATCGACAACGAATTAGATAGACAAAATAGTCATATTGAGCTGATTGCCTCAGAAAACTGGACAAGTAAAGCAGTTATGGCAGCAATGGGCAGTATTATGACAAACAAATACGCAGAAGGATATCCAGGAAAGAGATATTATGGTGGATGTGACTGCGTAGACGTAGTAGAAGATTTGGCAAGAGAGCGTGCAAAAGAATTATTTGGTTGTGAATATGTAAATGTACAGCCACATTCTGGTGCACAGGCAAATATGGCAGTACAGTTTGCGATGCTTGCGCCAGGGGATACTGTTATGGGTATGAACTTAGACCACGGCGGACATTTATCACATGGTTCACCAGCAAACTTTTCAGGTTCTTACTTTAATATCGTACCTTATGGTGTAAACGATGAAGGTTTCATTGACTATGACGAGGTAATGAAAATCGCTATGGAATGTAAACCTAAAATGATTATCGCAGGTGCATCAGCTTATGCTAGAACTATCGATTTCAAGAAATTCCGTGAAATCGCAGATGCTTGTGGTGCACTTCTTATGGTAGATATTGCTCATATCGCAGGTCTTGTAGCAGCTGGACTTCATCCAAGCCCAATACCTTACGCAGATGTAGTAACTACTACAACACATAAGACACTTCGTGGACCTCGTGGTGGTATGATTATGGCTAGCCAGGAAGTTGCGGATAAGTACAACTTTAACAAAGCGGTATTCCCAGGTATCCAAGGCGGACCACTTATGCACGTAATCGCTGCAAAAGCAGTTTGTTTTAAAGAAGCATTAGACCCAGCATTCAAAGAATATCAGCAGGGTGTAATTGACAATGCACAGGCTCTTTGCAAAGGCCTTATGGACAGAGGTATCAAGATTGTATCGGATGGTACAGATAACCACCTTATGTTAGTTGACCTTACACCATTTGATTTAACAGGTAAAGCAACAGAGAAGCTTCTCGATGCAGCACACATTACCTGTAACAAGAATACGATTCCAAACGATCCAAAATCACCATTTGTAACCAGTGGTTTACGTCTTGGAACACCAGCAGTTACATCTCGTGGTATGAATACAGAGGATATGGATAAAATTGCAGAAGCAATTGCAATGCTTATCAAAGAAGGGGAAAGTGCAGTAGATAAAGCTCGTGCTATCGTAGATGAATTAACAGCAAAATATCCACTTAAATAAAGAGATAGTTCACTAATTTAGGTTATCTAAATGCTACGAAAAGAGAGGCTATCTATATATAAAGTTTTGACACGCTTTCGCTCGATAGCGAGCTCGTCACGTTACTAAATTCGCGACGAGTATTTCGTCGCTCATTAAGTAACGACGGTCGCTAACGGTCAAATTTTATATATAGATAGCCTCTCTTTTCTTATTCTATGAAATCGTTAAATTAGTGAATAATCTCTATATCTATACGGATTTTGCGCAGAAAAGTCAGTTTATTCATAACGTAAGAAATAGACACACATATATTATTAGTCGAACACTTTTAGCGGCCGTCGTTACTTAGCGAGTAGACCCTTTGGGGGCTACGAGGTTAGTAACGTAACGAGTCCGCTACTTAGCGAAAGCGTGTGTGAGACTAATAATATATGTGTGCCTATTTCGTAGTCTTTAGAAAAAACTTTTCTGCGCGAATTCGTTATATGGTTTACAAAAGGGAAAGGAGATGCTACAATAAGCTATAATATGGACAAAATATGGGAGGAAGGCCATGGCAGGTTTGCTGGATAAGATTGCGAGACAGGTAAAACATAGTCTTGAACCAAAGAAAACTACATATTCTAGACCTAAGACAATGTCACAGACTGCAAACAGAAATCCGGTCGTAGTGATGCCTGTTGCACAAACTGTGAAACCAGTTGCACCGATAGTTGGAGATGAAAAGTCTAAGATAGAACAGGAAATCTCCGATTCCCATGAAAATACAAAAAAAGAAGCAGTGATTATCACATTGGAGAAAGAAATGACCACAGAAAATATTGTTGTAGAAAACGTACCAGAAAATAAAGCAATCGGAAAAGAAGATTTCTTGTTGAATCAGATTGATGAGTTTCGTGCAAAAGCACAGCAGCTTCAGAGTCTTATGCTTACAAAGGAATCAAAGGTGCAGGAACTTCAGGATATCGTAGATGAAAGAGAAATCAAAGCAAAAGAATTAGAATATATCTTAGATGAACGTCAGAGAAAAGCTGATAGTATTACAGAAGAAGTAACAAAGCAGATTGATAGCTTAATCGATAAAGTTTCTGAAAAAATGGAAGCAATTGGTGCGTCTCTTGGTAAAGATTTAAAGGATGGACAAAAGTTATCAGAACGCCAGCTTGAAGAATTAAAGGATACTCTTGGTGCTTTAAATGGTCAGCAGTTGGAAGAAATCAAGAGCACACTTGGTTCTTTGAATGCAGAGCAGGCAGAAGAGCTTAAGAATGCCCTTTCTGAGTTAAATACACAGCTTGAAGTGGTAAAAACTGATTTATCAGACAAGGTTCATTCAGAAAATGTACAGTGCTATCGTAATCTTGCAGATCTTTTAAAGAGCGTAGAAGCAAAGTTAGATAAGGCAAACGAAATTGAGAAAAAAGTAACTTCCGTACACAAATGTACGGTTGCTATCATTGTGCTTAGCGTAATCAATATGATTGGATTAGCAGGTTTGGCAGCAATCGTCATTTTCCAGATGTTATTTTAAGTAGAAAATTAGGAAAAGGGCTGCCAGTTTGGTCAGCTCTTTTTTAAGCAGTATGAGTGATAGAAAGAGGTTAATAATATGAAATTCACAAAATTACATGGATGTGGAAACGGGTATATCTATGTAAATCTTTTTGAGGAGAAATTGGACAACCCAGCGGAGATGTCTATTAAGGTGAGTGATTGTCATTTTGGCATTGGTTCGGATGGGCTGATTACAATTGGACCATCTGAGATAGCAGATTTTACCATGCATATTTATAATGCCGATGGTTCAGAGGCTGAGATGTGCGGTAATGGCGTTCGTTGTGTTGGAAAATATGTATATGACCATGGTTTAACGGATAAAACAGAGGTTGCTGTGGAAACAGGAGCTGGTATCAAATATCTGACGCTAAATGTAAAGGATGGAAAGGTTGAAACAGTTCGTGTAGATATGGGCGAGCCAATGTTTGCTCCAGAACAGATACCTGTGATTGCAGAAGGCGAGAAGGTTATCAATGAGCCAATCGTAGTAGGTGATAAAGAATGGCTGATGACCTGTGTGTCTATGGGAAATCCTCATGCAGTAGTTTTTGTAGAGGATGTGAAAAATTTCCCATTAGAAAAATATGGTCCACTTTTTGAGTACCATGAACGTTTCCCAAAACGAACGAATACAGAGTTTGTACATGTAGTTTCCAGAAACGAAGCATATATGCGTGTGTGGGAACGAGGCTCAGCAGAGACTTGGGCATGTGGAACAGGAACCTGTGCAACGGTTGTTGCTTGTATTTTAAATGGTCTTACGGATAGAAAAGTATTAGTTCATTTACTAGGAGGGGACCTGGTAATTGAATGGGATGAAGAAAGCAATCATGTTTTTATGACAGGACCAGCTACCGAAGTGTTTAGTGGCGAATATAATGGATAAGGGGATAAGGATATGCAGATTAGAAAACTTGTAGAAAAAATTGATTACAAATTGTTAGCGGGTAGCTTGGATACAGAGATTACATCTCTGGTATACGATTCCAGAAAAGTGAAACCAGGTGCGATTTTTGTATGTATCGCGGGTACAGTGAGAGATGCGCATGATTTCATTCCGGAGATTATGGGCAAAGGTGCAGTTGCATTTGTAGTAGAACGTGATGATATTGAGCTTGTAGAAGGATTTACTTATATTCAGGTAGAGAATACACGTATCGCTTTGGCAGAACTTGCTGCGGCTTACTTTGATTATCCTGCTGAAAAATTAAAAACGATTGGTATTACTGGAACCAAGGGTAAGACAACTACCACATATCTGGTAAAATCAATCCTTGAATCTGCAGGTATCAAAACGGGCTTGATTGGTACCATTGAATCCATTATTGGAGAAAAACACATTCCTTCTGTAAATACAACACCTGAATCCTATATCGTACAGGAAACCTTCCGTAAGATGGTAGATGCGGGACTTGATGCGGTAGTTATGGAAGTATCATCACAGGCACTTATGATGCACCGCGTAGCAGGATTTACCTTTGATATTGGCGTATTTACCAACCTTGAGCCTGACCACATCGGTGGAAATGAACACAAGGATTTTGATGACTACATGCATTGCAAGAGCCTTCTTTTCCAGAAATGTAAGCTTGGTATCTTCAATGGTGACAGCGAGCATATCGATGGAATCATGAAGGGTCATACCTGTGAGGTTGAGACCTTTGGATATGGAGAGAACAATGACCTTCGTGCCGTTGACGTCGAACTCCTCAAAGATCATGGAGCATTAGGCGTGAAATATCATGTAAATGGACTTGTGGACTTTGATGTTGAAGTAAATGTTCCAGGCAGTTTCAGCGTATACAATTCTCTGACAGCGATTGCAATTTGTAATCATTTCGGTGTAAAAGAAGAAGATATCAAGCATGCACTTAAGAACGTAAGTGTAAAAGGGCGTATTGAGATTGTTCCAGTAACAAAGAGCTATACACTTATGATTGACTATGCACATAATGCTATGTCTTTAGAAAGCCTTCTTACCACAATTAAAGCGTACAATCCATCTCGATTAGTATGTATGTTTGGATGTGGTGGCAACCGTGCGAAATCTAGACGTTATGAAATGGGAGAGGTGTCTTCCCGTCTTGCAGATTTGACGGTAATTACTTCAGACAATCCACGTGATGAAGAGCCAATGGACATTATCAACGATATTTTAGTGGGCGTGAAAAAGGCAGATGGTGCTTATGTTATGGTGCCAGATCGTAAAGAAGCTATTAAATATTGTATGGAAAATGCACAGGATGGAGATATCATTGTCTTAGCTGGTAAAGGTCATGAAGATTACCAGGAGATTAAAGGTATTAAGCATCCAATGGATGAAAGAGAATTGATTGCAGAAATCATTGAAGAGAATCCAAATATCAAATTATAAGAGGTATCGTAATGTCAGTATTCCAGGGTGCGGGTGTAGCAATTGTCACCCCATTTACGGAAGATAAAGAGATAAATTACGACGAATTAGGACGTTTGATAGAGTACCAAATAGCTGGCGGAATAGATGCGATTATCGTATGTGGCACAACAGGAGAGCCTGTAACCATGACAGAAGAAGAGCGTCTTTCCGTCATCTCTTATTCGATAGAGAAAGTACATGGACGTGTACCAGTTATTGCTGGAAGTGGTGGCAACTGTACAGAAAATGTAGTTGATTTTTCCAAGAAAGCACAGAATTTGGGCGCAGATGCACTCTTAGTTGTAACTCCGTATTACAACAAAGCTACACAAGAGGGCTTGTATAGGCATTATAAGCAGGTGGCAGCAGCAGTAGACTGCCCAATTGTTTTGTATAATGTGCCTTCCAGAACTGGTGTAAACATTTTGCCAGATACAGCGGCTAGACTTGGAAAAGATGTAGACAACATAGTTGCGTTAAAAGAAGCCAGCGGCAATATCACGCAGGTTGCAGAAGTGATTCGAAAAGCAGAAGGAGCATTGGATATATATTCTGGCAATGATGATCAGATTGTACCGATTTTATCCCTAGGCGGAATTGGCGTGATATCGGTGCTTGCCAATGTAGCCCCAGCCGATACGCATGCAATGGTAGCGGAATATTTGGCTGGAAATTTGAAACAGGCAACACAGTTGCAGCTTAAATACATGGAACTGATACAGGCATTGTTTTGTGAGGTCAATCCAATACCAGTCAAGAAAGCACTAGAGCTTATAGGGTATGCGACAAAGACGCTTCGTATGCCGCTCACAGAGATGGAAGAGAGGAACGTAGTAAGATTAGAGCAAGCTATGCAAAAGCTCGGGCTTATTTAGTTCTTATATTATGGAATAGAAATGAAACGGAGAATTTAAGATGGCAAAACAAACATGGAAACCAGGCAACATGCTTAACCCGGTTCCTGCGGTTATGGTGTCGGTAGCAGATAAAGAAGGAAATGCGAATATTATTACAATTGCATGGGCAGGAACAATCTGTACCAACCCACCGATGGTATCGATATCTGTACGCCCAGAACGTTATTCTTATCACATGATTGAAGAAACTGGTGAATTTGTAATCAACCTTACAACAGAGGAATTAGTGAAAGCTTGTGATTACTGTGGTGTAACTAGTGGTAGGGATGTTGATAAATTCAAAGAGCTGAATCTTACTCCATTTGAAGTAGAAAATTGTAGTGTGCCAGCAATTAAAGAAAGTCCTGTCAATATTGCATGTAAAGTAGTAGAGAAAAAAGAATTAGGCTGCCATCACATGTTTATCGCAGAGGTGGTAAGCGTAACAGTAGAAGATTCGCACATGAACGAGACGGGCAAATTCCTAATAAATGAACTTGGCCTTGTAATGTATTCCCACGGAGAATATTTTGCGATGGGAGAGAAATTAGGAAAGTTTGGATATTCTATTCAGAAAAAATAAGGAGAGTACAGATGAAAAAATTAGCATTTGGTCTGATGAGACTTCCACAATTAGATGAAAACGATGCCACATCCATTGACATCGAGCGTGTCAAAGGGATGGTAGATACCTTTATGGAGCAGGGATTTGTGTATTTTGATACAGCAGCTCCTTATCATGGCAAGCACAGCGAAATAGCATTTCGTGAAGCGGTGGTAAAAAGATACCCAAGAGAGAGCTATATTATTGCAGATAAGCTAAGTATTGGAATGATTGAAAAAGCAGAAGATATGCCAAGCTTTTTCGATGGACAGATGGAACGTACGGGATTGGATTACATAGATATCTATTTGCTCCATGCATTAAGCAAAGCATCGTATGAAAAAGCACAGAATTTCAATGCATTTGAGTTTGCGATGCAGAAGAAAGCAGAAGGAAAAGTAAAACACGTAGGTTTTTCGTTCCACGATAGTGCAGAAGTCTTAGATCAGATTTTAACAGAGCATCCAGAAGTAGAGTATGTACAGCTTCAGCTCAATTACTTGGATTGGGAAGATGAGAATGTACAGTCTCGTAAATGCTATGAAGTTGCAGTAAAGCATGGTAAGAAAGTGCTTGTTATGGAGCCAGTAAAGGGCGGAGCCTTAGCAAAGGTTTCTCCAAAGGTGGAAGAATTATTTAAAGCCTACAATCCAACTGCAACACCAGCATCCTGGGCAGTACGATTCGCGGCTAGCTTAGAGCATGTTGTAATGGTGCTTTCTGGTATGAGTGATGAAGCACAGGTTGCTGACAATACAAGCGTTATGAAAGAGTTTGAGCCACTTAATGAAGAAGAGCTTAAGATTCTCGAACAGGCGGCAGATATCATCCGTAACGATATTGCAGTACCTTGTACAGGATGCGCATACTGTGTGGAAAAATGTCCTAAGAATATCGCAATTCCAGAATACTTTACTATGTATAACAAAGTAAAACGTTTCCAGGGCGTAGGCATTCACTGGGAAAAGCAAAGATATGCGAAGAAGGCAGAAGAAAGAGGCAAAGCTTCTGATTGTATCGAATGTGGTCTTTGCGAAGCACAGTGTCCACAGCATTTAGAGATTCGCAAGTGCTTAAAGGATGTAGCTGCTACATTGGAGGAATAACTAGTTTGTAGCACAAACCGCCGTGCGAAAGTTGAGTATATCTCTGAAAAAACTCTCGTCGCGCAAACAATTATCTATACATAAAAAGTTGTTGCTGGGATACCACTTTTTCATTATTTTGGTATCTGTAGACAAACTTTTGATGTATAGATAATTTTTTTGTCTAAAATAGGGCAAAAATAGGTGTTTTTTGACAGATTTAGTATCTCAGGAGTGAATTTTTTCGTATAGATACTTTTTATATAATTCGTCGCACGTCAAAACCTAGTTTCAATACTAATATCATGTTCCACGCGGTGTTTACAAAATGTATTATTTGTATTATAATAAATGATACAAAGAGAGGTGGTATTTATGATTATTGCAATCAATGAATATTCAGATATTCCAATTTACATACAAATTCGAAATCAGATTGTACTGGGAATTTCGGATGGTAGGTTAGTTCCAGGCGAGCAGCTTCCAACAGTACGAGGTCTTGCTGAGGAAATGGGAATCAATTCTATGACGGTGAACAAGGCTTACCAGTTGCTCAAGCAGGAGGGCTACATTTATACTGATAGGCGAAATGGTGCAAAGGTAAGAGAACGAATGGAATTAAAACCAGAGCTTCCGACAGAGACCAAAGAGATGTTGCAGAGGGTAATTTCAGAAGCAAAGGTTCGAGGAATATCGAAAGAAGAGTTTCAGAAAATCTGCGAGTCATATTTTTAAGGAGGCGAAATTATGAATGTGTTTAATATTATTTTTATGGTAACATGTTATCCAATCATATTTTTATTGTATTTTTTCCTTCGTAATGCAAGAAATCATAATGGTTGGTGCTTTGGTGTTTCGTTGACGAAAGAATGGAGAAAGGACCCTGAGGTAGATACAATTGATGTAGAATACCGTAAGAATCTAAAAAATACAATGATTGTATTTGCGATTATGCCATGTGTGACATTTTTTATGAAGCATATGTCAATTTCATTTACATTTTGGATGATCTGGATTCTTGTCATCTGTTTTTTACCAATGTATTGGTATGCAAAAGCAAATAAGCAGATTCGAATACTGAAAGATAAGAGAGGTTGGAATGCGGAAAGTAAGATTTCTTATACCGACTTAAAGATTGCAGCCTTGCCTCGTAGGGTAAAACTATTTACCTTCTTGCCATGTCTAGCGATAAGTGTACTTTCTATTGTGTTGTCCTATGTGTTGTTTGAAGAGGCAGGATATGGAGCATTTCGCATTTGTGTATGGATTTTCGGTTTGTGTACATTTTTGTTTTATGTAGCAGCAATATGGACCGATAAACTTAAGGTAAGTGTTATTTGTGAGGATACAGATATCAACATGAATTATGCCAGAGCCAAGAAAAAGGTGTGGAAGAATTTCTGGCTTATGTGTGCTTGGCTCAATACAGGATTCACAGCCTCTATCCTTGTGGCTATGTATTTTAGAACTAGTGGAATCTCATGGATTATTTGGGGATGTGCAATTTACTGTTTGGCCATTATAGGTATGAGCATCTGGTTAATGAAAAAATTGTTTGCGGTAAATAAAGCCTATGAAAACAAACGTACATTGGGTGATGCGACAGATGATGACAGACACTGGTATTGGGGCATTATGTACTATAATCCAAAAGATACACGTGTGATGGTGGAAAATCGTATGGGAACAGGTACCGCAATGAATATGGCTACCGGAGTAGGAAAGGGGATGTATATCTTTGCCACTTTATGTCTGTTAATCATTCCAGTTTCCTGTGTATGGATGATAATGCTTGATTTTACGCCAATCAGTAGCAAGGTGGAAAATGGAACAATCGTTTGTACACATTTAAGTGTAGAATATGAGATTCCATTGGAGGAGATTGAAAATTATTCTATAATAACAGAGCTTCCAGAGATGATAAAAGTAGCAGGGAATGGTATGGACCATGTATTAAGTGGTACTTTTGAAATTTATCGTGAAGGTATGTTTGAAACCTTTCTAAATCCACAGAATGATTTATTCATCAAAATCGAGACAGAAGATGAGATGTACTACATCAGTGGTGTAGATGACGTGGAAACGCAGAAAATTATAGATGAATTAGAAAAGAATTAACGAACTAGTTTCTAGAATAAAACACCGTGCGACCAATTATCTATACATAAAAAATAGTTACTAGGATACTGATTTATCCAAATTTGAGTATCTAGGAGCTAGATTTTATTGTATAGATAATTTTTTGTCTAAAACAGGGAAAAAATAGGCGTTCTTTGGAAAATCTTTAGATTTTTCTAAAAGACTTCTTTAGAACTATAGAATATAATATAGTTAGCTGTACAGAAGAGATATTCAATTGAATATAGATGGAGAGTTTTATGAATCAATTAAAGGCAGAGGATTTTCAGATCTTAATTGTAGAAGATGATAAAGAAATACGAGATGGTATCGAGATTTATTTAAAGAATCAGGGGTATCAGGTGTATAAGGCGGCAGATGGTGTGGAAGGTTTAGAGCAGATAGAACAACAGGAAATACATCTGGCAATTGTAGATATTATGATGCCACGTATGGATGGTATCACGATGACTATGAAACTGCGTGAAAAATATGATTTTCCAGTTATTATGCTATCTGCTAAGTCAGAAGAGGCAGATAAGGTCATGGGGTTAAATATTGGAGCAGATGATTATGTAACAAAACCATTTACTCCATTAGAACTCTTGGCTAGAATCAATTCTCAGCTTCGACGATATACTCGTTTTTCAAATATGAGTCAGATGGAAGAAAAAACGCAGAATGTGTATCAGGTTGGAGGATTAGAGATAAATACCGAGACGAAGGAGTTCTATGTGGATGGGGAGTTAGTAAAACTTACTCCAATAGAATATAAAATTCTGACCCTTCTTATGACGCATGCGGGCCGTGTGTTTTCGGCCGATGAAATCTACGAAAAGGTATGGAATGAAAAAGCCATCAATACGGAAACCATTATGGTGCACGTTCGAAACATTCGGGATAAGATTGAAATCGACCCGAAAAAACCAAAATATTTAAAGGTGGTGTGGGGAATTGGATACAAGATTGAAAAAGGAAGCAAATAAGGTATTACTTATTATAGGAATGGGCGTTTTCTTAATCTTATTTCTTGTAACATCAGGAAAAGGATTTAAAGAGGCGTTTTTCTTTACTATAATTTTTAGCGCAATAGTTACCTTTGCACTAAAAGAATATTTAGATGCAAGACTAAATGAATATGAAAAGATTCTAAGACTGATACAAACATTGACCCAAGATGGTTTTGAAGTAAAAGACAACTTAGGTGTGTTTGAGCCAATTAAGGAAGAACTGCTTGAATTGCATGGACAGGTTAAACAAGCGATTGAAACGGGAGTAAAAAGTGAACGAATGAAGGCAGAACTGATTACAAATGTATCGCATGATTTAAAAACTCCGCTGACGGCGATTACAACTTATGTAGAACTTTTGAAGAAAGAGGATATTACGGAGGAAGAACGTAAAGATTATCTTGAAACATTAGAAAAGAAATCAGGAAGAATGAAGGTGCTGATTGAAGATTTATTTGATTTAAGTAAGGCTAATAGTAATGATGTAACATTGGATATTTCGAGTGTTGACATCATAAATCTGATGAAGCAGGTAGTGGTAGAACATAACGAAATGTATGAGAAGATGGGCCTGCAGTTGATTTGGAATACACCAGCAGAAAAGATAGAAGTTCCTCTTGATAGTCAAAAAACATACCGCATATTTGAAAACCTTTTCCTTAATATTGAAAAATATGCCATGAAAAACAGTCGTGTATACATTGATATATGTAACGATAAAAATGTGGAGATTATCATTCGAAATATGTCCGCTGAACCACTACATATTTCAGGGGAACAGCTAACGGAGCGTTTTGTCAGAGGAGATAAGTCACGTAACACAGAAGGTTCCGGACTTGGTCTTGCAATTGCAAAAAGTTTTACGGAGGTGCAGAAAGGACAATTTGAAGTAACAGTAGATGGAGATTTGTTCAAGATACATATTGTTTTTTCTAAAACTTAACTAAGATAAACTAGACATTCTACTTCTTTTGGGGTAGAATGTCTTTATTTATAAGGAAAATTTTGTTTTGGAGGCGTTGGATGAAAGCTTGGGAAAACAACGTACGAAAAGTTGTGCCTTATGTGCCTGGGGAACAGCCACAGAAGGAAAAGATGATTAAACTAAATACAAACGAGAATCCATATCCGCCAGCACCAGGTGTGCAGAAAGTGTTGGAGGAGTTTCAGGTAGACAGACTGCGTAAGTATCCGGACCCAGTTGTTGGGAAACTGGTACAGGCAATTGCAGATTATTATGGTGTAAAAAAGGAAGAGGTCTTCGTAGGAGTGGGCTCTGATGATGTCCTAGCTATGATTTTTATGACCTTCTTTAATAGTGAAGCACCCATTTTATTCCCAGACATTACATATTCATTCTATGATGTATGGGCAGAAATGCTTCGTATACCATATGAGAAAGTAGCTTTGGATGAGAACTTTTGTATTCATCCAGAGGATTATGCTCGTGCCAACGGAGGTGTAATTTTCCCTAATCCAAATGCACCTACTGGCGAATTACTTCGTTTGGATGCAGTCGAAGAAATTATTAAAGCAAATCAAGATGTTATAGTAGTTGTAGATGAGGCATATATTGATTTTGGTGGGGAAAGCGCATTGCCACTTATCCAGAAATATGATAACGTTATTGTAGTGCAGACCTTTTCTAAATCACGTTCTATGGCTGGTTCTCGAATTGGTTTTGCGATTAGTAATGAAAAGGTTATTAAGTACTTAAACGATGTGAAATATTCCTTTAACTCCTATACCATGGATGCTCTTACAATTGACCTCGGTGTAGCAGCGATTGAGGATAAGGAATATTTTGAGATGACTCGTAATAAAATTATTGCAACGAGAGAATGGACCAAGTCAGAGCTTTACAAATTGGGATTTGACTTTGGGGACTCTAAGAGTAATTTCATCTTTGCAACGCACTCAGAGATTCCTGCGGTTCAGCTGTACGAGGCACTTCGCGAGGCGGATATTTATGTGCGTTATTTCAAGAAGCCAGAGAGAATTGACAATTATTTGAGAATCTCTATTGGAACGGAAGAAGAGATGAAGGAATTTATTGATTTCCTGACATCTTATATCAATAAATAGAGTAGCAAAATAATGCATAACAGAAAGGACAAGAAAATGAACTTTATATTTGACATTATCAAAGGTATGTTAATTGGTGTAGCGAATATCATTCCAGGCGTAAGTGGTGGAACAATGATGGTTTCCATGGGGGTATATGAGAAAATCATCGGTGTAGTGAATAACTTGTTTAAAGACATCAAGAAATCCATTATTACATTATTGCCACTTGGAATTGGAATGCTCCTTGGTGTAGCAGTATTTTCATTTATTATTCCATGGTGTTTGGAAATATACCCATTCCCAACATGCTTCTGTTTCATTGGTTTGATTATGGGGGGAGTACCTGCAATTATCAAACCTGCAAAAGAAAGCCTTCAGAAAGAAGGGAAAAGTATTTCTCTGCCACATATTATTGCATTTTTGTTTTTCTTTGTACTTGCAGTTGGTATGGCTGCACTCAATGAGACTCAGACTTCATCTGCAAATTTTGATTTAAATCTTGGATTTATGATTACAATTTTTGTTGTAGGTGTAGTTGCAGCAGCAACGATGGTGGTGCCTGGGGTTAGTGGTTCGCTTGTACTTATGATTTTGGGCTTCTATGAAGGGATTATGTCTTCTATTAGTGGATTTATTTCTGCTGTTTTTGCTTTTGATTGGGCACAGATTTTCTACTATGTAGGTGTGCTTGCGCCATTTGGTATCGGCGTAATTGTGGGCATTTTTGCTGTTGCTAAGTTGATAGAGTGGTTATTTGCTAAGTTTCCATCTGTAACCTATTGTGGAATTTTGGGGCTTATCGGAGCTTCGCCAATTGCTATTATTATTAAAATGGGACACAACAATATCAATGCAGTTACCGTTATTCTTGGAATTGTTCTTCTTGCATTAGGAACATGGTTTACCTATTGGTTCGGTAAAAAGACAGAGGGCATGGAATAAGATGGAAATAGTAGAAAATTACAAGGATGAATACGATTATCTTACAGAGATAATGAATCGAAAGAGTGGAGAATATCGTATTGCAGAAGCACTTTCCCAAGGAGATGGTGCGCTTGTAGTGATTGATTTGGACAATTTTAAAATGGTAAATGATACCTATGGACATATGATGGGCGATTATGTGCTTAAGCAAGTGGCAGATGTGCTTAAAATGCAGGAGAAAAATCACATCGTATGTCGTATGGCCGGGGATGAATTTCTTTTGTTTATACGCAATGTGACAGAATCGGCAGCAGCTGCTAGCGTAGTTGAGAGTATACTTGATGCATTTACTGCAAGATGTGAAATGGATGAGATCTTAGCTCAAACGTCTCTTTCTATCGGTATTGCAATGACTGTACAGGATGGAACTAACTATAAGCAGCTATTCCGTTGTGCAGATCGTGCCATGTATTATGTTAAGCAGAATGGAAAGGGTGGATATAGTTTCCACAATTCAGATGACACGAAAGTGGATAATGGGACGAAGGTAGATATGGAACGTTTGGTGGACTCCATTCGACATGGGAATGGTAGTAAAGGTGCTTATCGTGTAGAATATCAGCAGTTCCTTAGAATTTCAGAGTTTGTAGAGAAGTTTACAAAGAGAAATCATCAGCATCTTCAGTTGGTTCTTTTGACCATTGATTTTGAACGTTCGATTCCTATGGAATTAGAGGCAAGAGATGATTTGATGAAGGATTTAGAGCTTTCTGTTGCAAAGGCACTTAGAAGTGTTGATGTATGTACGAGATTTTCGAGTTCGCAAATGTTACTTCTTTTGGTAGATACTACACCAGATTATGTAGCACCAACAGTTCAAAGAATGTTGGGACAATTCTATGCGTTACATAGTCCTGCGGAAATTAAAATAGTATACGAGACGGAAGATATCACATCCGTATAAAAATAATGCCACAGATGCATAAAACATCTGTGGCATTGTTTTTATTTTAAGCGATTTCCTTTGCGGAAGAAATATAAGCCTCCTGTTAATCCAGCGCCAGTTCCAACGATAATAAAGAGTAGCTGAATAGCTGGATTTGTTTCTGCGATCAATTGAGAAACAGTTGTACCCCAAAGGTTAAAGAGAAAGTGAAAGAGGATGGCGTGATAGAGGGTACCGCCTTTTTCACAAATATAGCCCATGAAAAGTCCTACGAAGAAGGTGTAGCATCCCTGAAGTGGATTCATGTGGAAGATTCCAAAGAGGATTGCCTGAATGATATTGGCTGTCCAGAATGGAAAGGCTCTGCGAGCGATACGCAAGGTTACGCCACGGAATACTAGTTCTTCGCTGATTGGTGCAAGTAGTACGGAGTATAGTAGCATAAGTAAGGGAATATCTCCAGTAAGTCCAGCACTTTCAATGAGTTCCATATATTCTTCCATCCAGTGTGGGAAAATAAGAGAAACGATCGTGCTAATAATGCTACTCATGAACTGAGCACCAGGTACCAACAGTATGAGTCCCAGAATTTCATACGGATGGAAGCTTTTCTTTATATTGATTTTGAAATTACCACCACAGCTTTTGTAATACCAGATTGCAAAAATGGCGATGCAAAATACGGAGAAAATAATGCTAATCAAGGCTGAAAAGTTGAGATCAGCAGTGATTACCATTAAATCTTCTACAGAATAGCTTTTTCCTTGTATCATGGGTGCGATTGCAAAAAGGAAAATAGCAGCAATGATTAATAAATAGTATACTGCTACAAATTGTAGTCCAAACGAAAGAAAAAATGGTACGGATGAAAAAAGAAGTGTCTTAAATTTTTTCATGTGTCCTCCATAAAAGTAAAATAGTAGCTTTATTATAACATATCGAGAGGTTAATTCAAGAAACTTGTTTACTATAACACTTTAATGTGCTAAAATGTAGCTACTCATAAGAGAAGCGAAAAGGAGAATGGTATGGATAAAGGGTTACAATCAGTTGCGGTAAGTCACTTCTTTGATGCAGTATTGGCTTTAGAAAACAAAGAAGAGTGTTATCAGTTTTTCGAAGATGTATGCACCATAAAAGAATTGTCTGCGATTGCGCAGCGTTTGGAAGTGGCAAAGATGCTTCGAGAAGAGAGAACCTATTTGGATATTGCAAAAGAGACAGGAGCTTCTACGGCTACAATAAGCCGAGTGAATCGTTCCTTAAACTATGGCAATGAAGGCTTTGATATGGTATTGAACCGTATGGATAAATAGTAAAAGAGGCTGTCGAAAAACAGACATTTTTGGGTCCGTTTTTTGACAGCCTTGTTTTTATTGCATCAAGCTATCCATGAGGTACATATATATGTCCTCGTGTTGTTTTCTCCAGTTGTTGCAAATAGCTTCCGCTTGTTCTTTTGTCTTTACAGATAATGTTAAATCAATTAAGGTCTGTCCATCGGAGCGGGCTTGACAGCGCACGGCATAGGCCTGATTGGTAGTCTTATAATAATCTGCAATAATGGATGTTTCCTTGCGGAGAGTCATATGATTTGTTTCAAAAAAATGTAGAACATCCTGTGTGATGCCCTCCGTAATTTTGTCGGCAAAGAAGTTTAATGTTTCTTTTCCAGCAGTAGTAAGAGTGTACTGCGTATTGGAGTGGGTAGATTCTGCAAGGATAAGGTCAGAATCTACCAGGTTTCCGATAACTTCCTGCACGCGGAAGTAGTCCGTATAATCATGCTCTAAAAAGAAATTGGAGAGCTGGGTATTGGAAAGTGGAAAACCTGCTTTGTCCAACATATATAAAATTGTTAGTTTGTATATGGTAAATGGTTCTGCCATAAATTAACCTCTTTCATTGTAATAGTCTTGGATATCATAGAATGAATTTTAAAAAAAATCAATATCTAAAAATTTTCCCCTGCCAAGTGTCGCGTTCACGTAAGCGCTTGTTTATGGTGTTTAATACGCGCTTTTTATCTGTGCTCCAAAGTGGGGCAATTAGTAGTTTTCTAGGGCCGTCACCTGTAAGACGGTGAATTACCATATCTGGTGGTAATATTTCCAAACAATCAATGACAAAATCACAGTATTCCTCTAATTCGAAAAGAGAGAATGGTTCTGCTTCGTATTCGGAAGCGAGTTTTGTTCCTTTTAGTATATGAAGTAGCTGTAATTTGATTCCAGCAACAGGTAGTGATGCAACATGCGAAACTGTTTCCAGCATCATTTCTTTGCTTTCACCAGGAAGACCTAGTATGACATGTGCGATAACTTCAATTCCATGAGCGTGGAGTTTTTCTACCGCATCATCAAAAAGCGCTACGGTAGTGTGGGTATTAAGTCGTGCATGTGTCGTGTCATGGATGGTCTGCAAGCCAAGTTCTATCCAGATAGGTTTGTGCATCATGCCGGCAGGACAAGGCCATTTTGCTTTGCCTAATTCATCAAGTAAATCTAGTATTTCCTCGCTCAGACAATCGCATCTTGTACCGATAGAAAGTGCAACAACTTCTGGTTCATTCAGCGCTTCTGTATATATACGACGTAGGTGAGAGAGCGGAGCATACGTATTGGTGTATGCCTGAAAATATGCGATAAACTTATTGCAATCCGTTTTCTGGCGAATCCGTTTTTTTGCTTCGTTGATTTGAGTAGAGATGGAAACATCATAAGCCGTAGCGAAATCCCCCGAACCACCTTCACTACAGAAGGTGCAGCCACCTACGCTAAGTGAGCCATCACGATTGGGACAGGTACAGCCTGCATTTAAAGAGAGGCGGTATACCTTGTCGCCAAAGGTTTGCTTACAGTAGTCATTTAAAGAAAAGTAACGCATTAGATATGCTCCTTCACTGCCTGGCTTACGACCTCAGATACACGAGGGTCGAAGGCTTCTGGCATGATAAAGTCTTCACTTAATTCATCATCGGATACGAGTGCGGCTAAAGCTTCTGCCGCGGCAAGCTTCATTTCTTCTGTTATTTGTCTTGCACGTCCCTCTAAAGCACCCTTGAAAATACCTGGGAAGGCAATTACATTGTTGACCTGATTTGGGAAATCACTTCGACCAGTTCCAACAATTCGTGCACCAGCGGCCTTTGCTACATCTGGCATAATCTCTGGTACAGGATTTGCCATAGCAAACAGTATAGCGTCTTCATTCATGGAAGCAACCATCTCTGCACTTACAATATTTGGTGCAGATACGCCAACGAAGATATCTGCTCCTTTTAATGCATCTGCAAGCGTTCCACATTCATTAGCTAAATTGGTAACTTCTGTCATTTTCTTCTGCATCCAGTTTAAGTTAGGGTAGTCTTTGCCGATGATGCCTTCTTTGTCGCACATGATGACATTGGTAAAACCATAGCGAAGAAGAAGCTTGGTGATAGCAACACCTGCGGAGCCTGCACCATTTACTACGACACGGCAGTTTTCTTTTTTCTTGCCAGTAATGCGGAGTGCATTGATAACTCCAGTAAGTACAACGATTGCGGTTCCGTGCTGGTCATCATGGAAAACTGGGATGTCCAGCATTTCTTTTAGGCGTTCCTCAATCTCAAAACAGCGAGGTGCTGAGATGTCCTCTAAGTTGATGCCACCAAATCCCGGTGCAATATTTTTTACTGCGGTGATAATTTCTTCGGTATCCTGTGTATCCAGACAGATTGGAACTGCATTTACACCTCCGAATTCCTTGAAAAGCACACATTTCCCTTCCATAACAGGCATTGCTGCATGTGGACCGATGTTGCCAAGGCCTAAAACGGCGCTGCCATCGGATACAACAGCTACAGTATTGGCTTTCCAGGTATATATATATGCTTTTGATACATCTGTAGCGATTTCCTTGCAAGGTTCCGCTACACCAGGCGTGTAAGCGATTGCAAGATCTTCACGAGAGTTTACTTTTGATTTTGCAGTTGTTTCCAGCTTGCCGTTCCATTCTGCGTGGGCAAGCAGAGCTTTTTCTTTCATGTTCATAGATTCTCCTAATATCTTTGTTGTAACAAAGCTGATTTTGAATACAACAAGTGTATCATTCTACAAATTACAAATCAAGAAAAAAGGACTTTCTTTTTATATGAAGGCGGTGTATAATAACGCTATCAAAATATCAATTGTCGATTCGGGCACATATCCCAGGAAGATTATTAGTTGAATAGGAGATTTTTATGAGAGAAAAATATGAAAGTCTTTCGTTAACGGTGTTAAAAGATTTAGCAAAGGCACGTGGTATCAAAGGGTTAACTGGACTCAAAAAAGAACAGGTAGTTGAACTTATGCTTGCAGAAGATGAAAAAGAAAAAGTTAAAGCAGAGCCAGAAACTGTAGCAGAAGAGAAAAAGAACACAGTTTATGTTGCTAAAAGGGACTCTACACAGGCAGAAACAGTTCGTGAGGACAATGCGACTCTGGATAGTGGACAGATTGCAGATGGTATCTTAGAGGTTATGGCAGATGGATTTGGCTTTATTCGTTGTGAAAACTTCCTGCCAGGTGAAAATGATATCTATGTATCTCCAGCTATGATTCGTCGAATGAATTTAAAAACAGGCGATATGGTGCGTGGTGGTATTCGTGTGAAGAATCAGGGTGAGAAGTTTGCTGCACTTTTATATGTAAGCAGTGTAAACGGACATAGACCAGAGGAAGTTACCAGAAGACCAAACTTTGAAGATTTGACACCAGTTTTTCCAAATCAGCGTATTCATTTGGATAGACCAGGAGCGTCGGTTGCGATGCGTGTTGTAGATTTGGTTTCGCCAGTTGGTAAGGGGCAGCGTGGTATGATTGTTTCTCAGCCAAAGGCAGGTAAGACAACTCTGTTAAAGGAAATTGCAAACTCTGTTACGCGTAATAATCCAGAGATGCATTTAATCATCCTTCTTATTGATGAAAGACCAGAAGAAGTTACTGATATCAAAGAATCTGTAAAAGGTACTAATGTAGAAGTAATTCACTCTACTTTTGACGAATTGCCAGAACACCACAAACGTGTATCAGAAATGGTAATTGAGCGTGCAAAACGTCTTGTAGAACACAAGAAGGATGTTATGATTCTTCTTGATAGCATTACACGTCTTGCAAGAGCATATAACCTTACCGTTCCACCAAGTGGACGTACTCTTTCTGGTGGCTTGGATCCAGCAGCGCTTCACATGCCAAAGCGTTTCTTTGGTGCAGCGCGTAATATGAGAGAGGGTGGAAGTCTTACTATTCTAGCCACAGCGCTTGTAGATACAGGAAGTAAGATGGATGATGTGGTATTTGAAGAATTTAAGGGTACTGGTAACATGGAACTTGTACTTGACCGTAAGTTATCTGAGAAACGTATTTTCCCAGCTATCGATATTGTGAAATCGGGTACTCGTCGTGATGATTTGCTTTTGGATGCGGATGAAATGGCTGCGATGGACGTAATGCGTAAGGCATTCAATGGATTAAAGGCTGATGAAGCAGTAGAAAACATCTTAAATATGTTTGCACATACCAAGAATAACAAGGAATTCTGTGACCAGATGAGAAAAACCCGTTTATTCTAATTGGGAATAAAGTGGTAAGGGGATAATGCTTATGAAGCAACTTATTTTAATTCTAATGTTATGTATATGCGTCCTTATTGGATGTGGTTCAGATAAGGAAAATGAATTATCACAAAGAAATACAGAAAACGTTAGTGAACAGGAAATAAAAGAAGTAGTAACAGAATCTACCCAAGAAATGGAAACTTCTCATACCGAAATGGAAACAGAAATACATCAGGACGCAGAAATCTCCAAGAGTGAAAAGGAAATAGAATGTTCTGAGAATGTAACAGAAGTATCTAAGGAATCAGAAGTAACCAAGGAACCAGAAACGTCCAAGGAGTCAGAGAAATCTAAGACACAAAAAGAGGCCAAGGATAAAGAGAAAACCAAGGATAAAGAGGAAGCCAAGAAGCCAGAAGTAACCAAGGAGCCAGAAGTAACCAAGGAGCCAGAAGTAACCAAGGAGCCAGAAGTAACCAAGGAGCCGGAAGTAACCAAGAAGCCAGAAGTAACCAAGGAACCAGAAGTGACCAAGGAGCCGGAAGTAACCAAGGAGCCAGAAGTAACCAAGGAGCCAGAAGTGACCAAGGAGCCAGAAGTAACCCAAGAGCCAGTGGTATCGCAGGAACCAGACGTGTCCCAGGACACAGAGGAGCCTTCGGGGGAAGAGGTTGAAAAGCAACCAGAGCAAATCCCTTCTGATGAAGAGCAAACGAATACTGAGGAAAAGGAAGATTCGAACGAAGTGTGGCTCCCTGAGGAACGAGTTTATAATATCCTAAATCCGGAATTAATTCCGGTGCAGAAGCCTGCACAAGGGACAGCAGAAGAAATATTGAGTGATTGGGAAAGCATACCGGTAGGTTCAGTGCTTACATCGGAGCAAGTGGATTGGGAACAAATAGCTTCCTATTTTGTGGCTTATGAGATATCAGAAGAGGTTTTCCAAATAATAAATGGAAAGTCCTATACGGAAAATCCATATGTTAAATTGGAAGATTTAAGATATTTAAAGGTTTTACATTACAATTTTAACCATGAGCTTCAGGTTGGAGAACTTATTGTATCCAAGGACTTGGCATCGGATTTTGTTTGCATATTTACAGAATTGTTCCAAGCGGAGTACGAAATAAATTCCATGTATTTGGTGGATTATTATTGGACTGGAAAGGCATCAGAAACAGATTCGGCATCCATTGAGTATAACAATACTTCAGCATTTATGTATAGAAATGCAACGGGTTCGAAGAAACTGTCAAAGCATGCTTATGGATATGCAATTGATATTAATCCACAGCAAAATCCATATGTAAATTATTCTTCAGGAAAGCCAGTATGGAAGCACAGAAATGCAAGTGATTATATTGATAGAACAACAGGACTTCCGCATATGATTACAGAAGAGGATTTTTGTTATAAAACCTTTACGAAGTATGGTTTCTTATGGGGTGGAACTAGAGAAACGAAAAAAGATTATCAGCATTTTTATAGGGAAGATAATTAATAGAAGAAAAATGTAAAATAATACTTGCATTCTATATACATCTGTGGTATAGTTAATGAGCTGTTTATCGGGATGTAAACGGACGTAACGTGTCGTCTCTTGCAGTAAGCATCATATACGGATCGGGTATACGGGTGTAAAGAGATGTTCAGATATTGTAAACGATAAGATTATTAAAGAGGTGAAAATCATGAGAGAAGGAATCCATCCAGATTATTATCAGGCAACTGTTACTTGTAACTGTGGAAATACATTCGTTACAGGTTCTACAAAGAAAGAAATCCACGTAGAAATCTGTTCTAAATGTCATCCATTCTACACAGGTCAGCAGAAAGCTGCTCAGGCTCGTGGACGTATTGAACAGTTCAATAAGAAATACGGCATGAAATAAAAACGTGTTTAAGAAGGTTGAGGTTATTGAATCTCAACCTTTTTTAATACAAAGTCACAGACAAATATGACTTGTGATGTGAGAGGTTGATTATGAAGTATTCAGGTGTTGGCGGACAGGCAGTTATGGAAGGGATTATGATGCGAAATGCAGATAAATACGCCATAGCAGTACGTAAGCCAGATAAAGAGATAGATGTACAGGTCTTTCCTTGTAAAGATTATGTGAAAAATAAAAAGTTAAAAGAAATTCCTTTTTTGCGTGGAGTGTTCAATTTTATAGATTCCATGTATTTAGGAATGACAAGTCTTCTTCACTCGGCTGAGTTTATGGAAGATGAGGAAGAAGAAATTGATGTGGAAAAAGAGAAAGCAATGATGGGCTGGACAGTAGTGCTTGCTGTGCTTATGGCAATTGGTATCTTTTTTGTGTTGCCATACCTGATTTCTTTGCTTTTTCAGAGTTTCATTCAGTCGCGTTTTGTGATAACATTATTAGAAGGTGTTGTACGACTCGCAATTTTTATTGCTTATGTTAGTCTGGTGGCTCTTATGCCAGATATCAAACGCACCTATATGTACCATGGTGCAGAGCATAAATGTATCAACTGCATCGAGCATGGATTAGAATTAAACGTAGAAAACGTGCGTAATAGCTCCAAGGAGCATAAACGCTGTGGAACCAGCTTTTTGTTTCTTGTAATTCTAATTAGTATTATTTTCTTTATGTTTATCGAAGTAGAATCTGGTGTTTTAAAGCTGGTGATTCGATTGTTGTTAATTCCGGTTATTGCAGGTGTATCCTATGAAGTGATACGTCTTGCAGGAAGATATGACAACTGGCTGATAAATCTTATCAGTGCGCCAGGACTTTTGATGCAACGTATTACTACATTAGAACCAGATGATGATATGATAGAAGTTGGTATTGCTTCCGTAGAAGCGGTATTTGACTGGAGAAAATGGCAAGAGGAAAATCTGTAATGACTTATCGTGAAGCAATATGTTTTGGAGAAGAAAAACTAAATATTGCTGGTATCGAGGATGCCAAAAACGATGCATGGCTGTTGCTTACATTTATTTGTAAGATAGACCGTACATTTTATTATGTACACATGGATGAACAGATGTCAGCGGAACAAAAAGCTGAGTACGAGAGAGTACTAAGTAAGCGTGCTGAGCACGTGCCATTGCAGTACATCACAGGAGAGCAGGAATTCATGGGGATTCCTTTTCATGTAAATGATGCGGTTCTCATTCCAAGACAGGACACAGAGACCTTGGTAGAAGAGGCGCTTAAGGTAGTTCGACCAGGTATGAAGGTGCTCGATATGTGTACGGGCTCAGGATGTATTCTTATCAGTATCTTAAAAAATATCGTTGATGTTCAAGGCGTTGGGTGTGATATATCCAAGCAGGCTATTAATGTGGCTAAGGAAAATGCAAAGCTTAACAATGTCAATGCGACCTTTGAGAGAAGTGATTTGTTTGAAGAAGTGACAGAGACTTTCGATATCATTGTGTCAAATCCGCCATATATCCCAACAGATGTAATCGGTGGACTGATGCCAGAGGTAGCAGTATATGAGCCAATGCAGGCACTTGATGGAAAAGAAGATGGATTGCATTTTTACCGTAGAATTGTGGTAGAAGCTTCAAAATATTTAAATCCAGAAGGGAAACTGTTATTTGAAATTGGTCATGATCAGGGTGAAGCTGTATCAGGTCTTATGAAGGATGCGGGGTATAAGGATGTTCGCATCGTGAAGGACTTGGCAGGGAATGATCGTGTTGTAATCGGTGGTTTGTAGCGTCTTTTGGTTGATTTTATGCAAGATATTTGGTAAAAATATAAAGACGTTTTGAATAGAGGAGAGAAAAATATGTTTGATAAATTAGAAGACTTACTTCATCATTATGAAGAACTTATGAATACACTTAGTGAGCCAGACGTAGCAAACGATTCTAATCGTTTTCGCAAGCTCATGAAAGAACAGAGCGATTTGGCTCCAATCGTAGATGCTTACAAAGAATACAAACAGAGCAAGCAGAATATTGAAGATGCATTAGAAATGCTCGAAATGGAATCAGATGAAGAAATGCGAGAACTCGCAAAAGAAGAATTAAATGATTCTAAGAAGCGTGTGGAAGAGCTTGAAACACAGCTTAAGATTTTACTTCTTCCAAAGGATCCTAACGATGACAAGAACGTTATCGTAGAAATTCGTGCCGGCGCAGGTGGTGACGAATCTGCCCTTTTCGCAGCAGAAGTATATCGTATGTATATCCACTACGCAGAAAGTCAGCGTTGGAAAGTAGAAACTCTCGAAGTAGATGATATCGGTATCGGTGGTATGAAGAGCGTAAACTTCATGATTTCCGGTCAGGGTGCATACTCTAAGATGAAATACGAATCTGGCGTACACCGTGTACAGCGTGTACCTGCAACAGAATCTGCAGGCCGTATTCACACATCTACTATTACAGTAGCAGTTATGCCAGAAGCTGAAGAAGTAGACGTACAGATTGACGAAAAAGACATCCGTATCGACGTTATGAGAGCGTCTGGTAACGGTGGGCAGTGTGTAAATACCACTGACTCAGCAGTACGTTTAACACACTACCCAACAGGTATTGTAATCTACAGCCAGACAGAAAAATCACAGCTTCAAAATAAAGAAAAAGCTTTTGCACTTCTTCGTGCAAAACTTTATGACTTAGAACTCCAGAAGCAGCAGGATGCTGAATCAGCAGCCCGCCGTAGCCAGATTGGTACTGGTGACCGTTCCGAAAAGATCCGTACTTATAACTTCCCACAGGGCCGTTGTACAGACCATCGTATCAACTTAACTCTTTATAAGTTGGATAAGATTATGAACGGAGACATCCAGGAAATCATCGATGCTTGTATCGCAGCAGATCAGGCTAAGAAACTTGCAAATATGCAAGAGGAGTAATCCAAGATTAAAATATTGTACTTAGTTGGTACGTAAGCATGAAAATATAAAAACAAGAAGAACATCGCGTTCCAAGCTTGCTTGGGATAAGCGGTGTTCTTTTTGTTTTGTAGAGGCGTAGCCTCGTATCTGCGAAGCAGATATTTTCATGCGTGCTTTTACTCATATATGCCATGTTCGCCACTATCTTCGCTTGATTCGCTACAGTACAAGTATCGATATTTACTCGGCATTCAGCGAACACCGAGAAGACGCAAGCAAAGCTTGCGAATTCGAGGTGATTGATGAAAACATTATTGTGTAAATCATAGGCTTATTTTATAATTAGTAATATAAATTTGTGTTTTGCGGAGGTTTTATTATGTTGGAAATGTCCGATAAAGTTGGTTACGAAGAATGGGATAAGCAGGGATTTGTAGTGCCTAAAAATTTTTATCTTGATGAAAACAGCAAATTACACGAAGCGATAGAGGTATTTTATCTTGCTGGAGGATATGACTTCTTTAAGGTTATTAATCCAGAAAAATATGCTTCAAATTGGTTGGATTTTGTTGGAAACCTATATTCGGAAATTGTAGATGGAAAATACAAAATGGATGGGCGATATCATAAAAATCCGCTATCAAAAGAGTGTAAATACTCACTCATCGCTCAAGGTGTGCTAGCAATATTTACAAATGATATAGAATAAATCCCAGTTAATTACAATCGAAAGAGGTGTCAAAATGACTATCGCTGAAGCTGAAAAATATTTTAAACAATATAATGGTCATGGTTTTCATATGTGTAGAGAAGAACCATCAAAATATGATGAATATAAATTGTTGAACATAAGCTCAGAAGTAGAGGAATCATGGAGACAAGATCTTGTAGACAAGATTTTTGAGGAATTTTACGCTTGTCCTGAAAGAGTGTGGAGTAAACATAGTAGTATGATAAGTTTGCTATTAGCGACAAAAACAAAGCATAAAGAAAACGGTTTGAGATTATTATCATTCATGGAACAAATGAATGAATTAGATAAAAAACAGAAAATTCTCGTTATTGAAAATATGGCTGGTCGTACAAAACCACAAAAAGATGGTGGATGCTACTTGATTTGTTCACGAACAACTTTGGGCAAAGAAATGAATGATATTATGGAAAGGTTAATGGATTTTGAATGTGGCTTAGATGACAATACAGAAGAGCATGGTTGGAACAATATGAAAGAGAGACACTTATGTGCAATAAGTTCTTATAGAATGGCGTTTTATCGTTTTCAAGATGTTAATAGAAGTAATCGGACATATGTTTTTGGGCGAATTAAAAAGTTGTTTAGTGGGATTTTAAAGAAAAAAGAACATAAAATTCTTGATACTATAACAGGACTGAGAGTAAAGTTAATTAGTTGTGACTATGCACCAGCAGATATGCTAGAACAGTTACCGATTTCTTGTGAAGTGATAAGAAGAATACCGGGAGAAGATAGGCCAGATTATTACATTGCAAGATGTGAACAGGATGTTCGATATAATAGATACACAATCAGATATTTAATCATTGCACCGAAATTCTTTGGACAAGAATTAAAAGGAAATCTTGATGAGATTGCTCTGGGAGTTGCGTATGTAGGGGATGAGAGTTTACTCAAGGATGATAAGCTTGATTTTAATAAATGTACATATGTTGCAATATGCATGGGAACGACAAGAGAAACAAAGTATGTGTTAAGATTTTGGTTTGAACATGGTGGGACTTGTATTTGGGCAAAAAATGAGGCGGCCAAACAAAAATACGGATATGCAATTACAAATAGCTCATTGCCAATTTCTAAAAATCTAATAGAGCAATTGAATGCATTAGAGGATGAATATCATTCTTACCTAGATTGGGAAGAACCACGTAATCCATCTCCATGGTCTCAAAAACAAAAGGAAGATTTTATAAAAAGAGCCAATGATGTTCTTGAACAATTACGTTTAGATTTAGGGAGAGATTATGAAGTGATAAATGATGTGAAATCATCGGTTAAATAAAATGTATGAAGAAGTAGGTGAAACGTATGGGATTATTGGATTGGTTTAAAAAGAAAGAACAGAAACCAGACATGTGGAAAGTGAATACTAATCTATCAGAGAAGGATAAACGATGGAATAAGTTTATCGAGACAATCTGTTTTCAACCGCTTGATACATTATCATCAATCCAAAAGAATGCAGTTCTATGTTTCTGGTATGATGCAGAGATGAATAGTGGCGGACACAGTGGTTATTTTGATTGCTATCCAGATACAATACCTCAAGAGTTGATAGAAGCAATAAATGTTGTTGGTTATAAGGCAATCAGTGATAATTATATAAAAGCACTAAATGAAGGTGAAGAAGACGATTGGGCTGAAACTGATATGGCATATTATAAATTTGAGCCATCTTTGGATAAGTGTCTTATGGACTATGTAGAGGCAAATAAGGACGCCATATTTAGTGAAAATAAAATTAAAGAGTATATCGTGTCTGAGATAAAGAAATGTATTACCTCTTGGGATAAATCAGATATTTATGCTATTTCATTGTTTGTATATGATGAAGGAGATAATCCTTGCCATCCAACTTTTACATTAGGTTATAATACGAATAAGCATTTCAAAAATGAAATCAGTAATGCTTCTAGTGAGCAGGAAGCAAAATGGAATTATGCGTTTTGGCCGCAACATACAGAACTGTACTTTGGTATGGGAGAATCACAAAAATATGTAAAAGAGTGGTTTGCAGATAACCATTTTCCTTACATATCATCTCAGGACATGTTTAGTAAAAACGTGGATGTTGACGATGCAGTTTTTGGAAAAATCACAGAAGCATTTGTAAATGTTTTGGTTGAAGTTGTAAAAGAATTGCATGACTCCGGATTTATAGTTGAGGAATTCGGAAAATCAATACCTATATTAATACATGAATTAGAGTATTACGATACCATTGCTCAACAGAATTTGAAAGCAAATCCTGCTGATATTGTGGAGGAGTTTATTGAGTTTTGTTTTGAGGGATAAGAGGAAAACTATGGAAAATAAGATGTGCGAAGTATGCAAGAATGTAAAGACAGTCGAGTTCTTTTCTACTCCCCAACAGTATCTTGATTGTCTGAAATATATACAAGACTTAGTTAATGATGGAGATTTTAAGTTTAAATCAAAGGATTGTGATACTGACGAAGTAAAAGATGAAAACGGATGTTGGATAGCTGATGTTATAACTCATGTAATTGAATGCAAGAACTGTGGACAGCAGTTTACTTGTGTTGTTGTCACCCATAGAGGTGCTGGAAGTTTTGAAAGGGAAAGAAGTCGAATTGTTTAGTTTAGTTAAAGTTAAATAAAGTTGTCATACATCAAATGCTGTTTTTGGAGGAGCAAAAGGAATATTTGTATTTGAAATGATTTTAATTCCCCCGAATTCGGGGGAATTAAAATTAAGAGCATAATTTTTGAGTTGAATGAGTGAAATTTTCATGTTAACATCACCACACTTTAAGAAGGAAGGAGGATGTTTGATATGGAAGAAAGGGACGAAATCCAGTTTGTGGTACGCAAGGAGATTCTGATAAGAGCGTTTCTATTTCAGCTAAACAAAGAAGGTCTAATTAATAACAAGACGTACTTAGCCACAATGGAATACCTTGAGAACAAAATGAAAAAGCATTGATGCAAATGCTCCGAGCCTGTTTTGGCTTTGGATGTATTTGTTCCGAGCCCCTTTTCATTGGATGCGTTTGTTCCGTGCAGGGTTGGTCTTTGAGGCATTCGTTCCGAGCCCTATTCGGTGGATGCATTTGTTTCGAGCAGGGGATCAGGCGAAGAAACTTGCGAATATGCAGGAAGATTAGAAATAAGTCTTGATATAGTGGCATTTATGAATGATATGTATTTTTAATAGAGAATAGTTTTATGAGGGAAACAGGTAAAGATGTGTCTTTGTGGCATGTCATTGCCTGTTTTTTTGTTGTGGCACTGTCATCCCCTACTTGGTTGGTTTGGATGTATGTACAGCCCTAAGTAATAATGTTACAAGAAAAGAACGTATGTTCTTGATTAAAAGAGATAACTATGGTATAGTATAGATAGAACAAATGTTTGTCGAATGGGAGGTTTATATGAGTAAGCTAATAGTAGATAATGTCACAATACAGGTAATTAAATTTGAAGAAGAGGATTACATATCACTTACAGATATGGTAAGAAATATTGAAAATGGGGTTGCCTTAATTGAAAAGTGGTTGAGAAATAAAAATACAATTGAGTTTTTAGGAATATGGGAAGAGTTATATAATGAGCAGTTTGATTATGATGAATACAATAATATTATGAATGAAGCTGGATTAAATCGTTTTGCCATGTCGGTAAAACAATGGGTAGAAAGAACGAATGCAAAAGGGATTATTGCAAAGGCAGGAAGATATGGTGGGACATATGCTTATAAAGATATTGCATTTGAGTTTGCAAGCTGGGTTTCTCCTAAATTTAAATTATATTTGATAAAAGAATTTGAAAGGTTGAAGAAAGAAGAACAGGAACAGCTAGGGTGGAATGCAAAGAGAGAGTTAGCAAAGATTAATTATAGAATACATACAGACGCAATAAAAGAAAATTTAATTCCCAAACAAGTGACAAATAAACAAACAGCTATTGTATATGCATCTGAGGCAGATGTTTTGAATGTAGCCTTATTTGGGAAAACGGCGAAGGAATGGAGAGAACAAAATGTGGAGAAAAAGGGAAATATTAGAGATTACGCTTCTATAAATGAACTAATATGTCTGTCCAATTTAGAAAGTCTAAATGCAGTTCTGATTGAGGAAGGAATTTCACAGAAAGAGCGATTAGTAAAATTAAATGAGATTGCAATACATCAGATGATCATATTGGAAGAAAAGGCGGAGCATTTATATTTGAAATAATTTTAATTCCCTCGAATTCGGGGGAATTAAAATTAGAGATTATAATCGGAGTAGATTTTATAATGTGAGGGAAATGTAACGATTCAGTGTGGGGTGAAGAGATGGTGGATTATATGCGTAATATTATTTATGAAGTATTAAATTGTGATGATGTAATTGAAAAGTGTTGTAAATTAGATGCTACACATAAGAATTGGAAATTGATATTGTTTGATACTGATGTAGATAATCTTGCTTTGATAGGATACAATAAAAAATTTGGAAAATATACAATTTGTGGGTTGGGAGATTATAATCATTGCTTTGTTATGGATAGAAAAATGCTGGTAAAACAAAATAATGTTCCTGTTTGTTTTTCAACTTGTATTAATTTTGATTCTAACGTATCCAGCTATATCAGCAGTATGTTCTTTAAGGAGAGAGTAGATAAAGAGCTGGTAAATATGATTCTCTACATTAGAAAACAAAAGTTTCAAACAACGTGTCAACATTACGCTTTTGAAGCTTCATTAAATCAATATCCAATTAATGAAGCAGCTGTATATAATACTTTATATGCAGACAAGATGTTGACTGAAATGACAGAAAAACAAATTGAAGATGGAGATTTTGTACCATTTGTTTTACCGGAGAATGCATACCAAGATTTATATAGAGCAGTACAATATATAAAAAATGATAAAGGACAAGAGTATGAAATATTTTGGATTATATATGCAATGCTCCTTAAGGGATTTATAATAAGAGTTGAAGTGAAAAAAGGAAATAAAGGTAAAATAAGCGAATTATTAGAGTTTATAAGAGATTATATTGGAGTATATTTGGAGAATGAATCTTATCTGATAGGGAAATATATTTGTAGAGATTCTTATAACAAAGATTTTTTTAGACATATGCAACCTAATAGAGATAAAGAAGCTTTTCTAAGGGATGTAAAGGGAATGGCCTGGGATTTATGTCATTTAAGAAATGTACTAGAAGAAATGAAAGTTAGAAATATAGCTGATAATATTGTATTTTTGCATTGTTTCGCTTCGTACGAAATAGGTTTGATAGATGTTTTAAAAAGTAATCAAATTAAGAGGATTTTGTATTTAGAAGATGAAGCATATTATAAGTATGAGCATGAAATATTTGATATTGATGGATGTGCAGAACTAAAAGAAGTATATGCGGATTCGTTTACATATATGGTAAAGAACAGTGCTTTAAAAGAGGTTTGTTTAGAGTTAGAAGAACAGGTAAAAATTTTTTTGAAAAGTTAAAAGAGGTATATGTTCCGAGCTTATTTATAACGTGGCGGTCTTTGTTCTGAGCCTATAAACAAAGAGGTCTTTGCTCTACACACGTGATCATGCGTAGATTACTCATCAGTGTTTATGTTTGCCGACAGTTTCGGCATGAAGCAGCGCAATACAAGTATCGATATTTACTCGGCATTCAGCGAACACCGAGAAGAAGTGGAGCGAGTGTGTGAGCGGAACGGATTTGAGGTGCTCGCTGGAATTGTTATTGTACAAATCACAGGCTTACTTTATAATTGGCAATATAAACGCTAATTTGGTAGCATGTAAACTTATGTTGCGGAAATGTAAAGTCGATGTGGTGGTATTTGCAAGTGCTTTTGACTACAATGAAATCATCACAATGAGGAGGATTTCATAATGACATTACCAGACAAAATTATTAAACTTAGAAAAGAGATGGGTTGGTCACAAGAAGATTTAGCAGAAAAATTGAATGTATCACGTCAAGCAATTAGTCGTTGGGAAAATGGAACAGCACTTCCTGATGTTCAAAATGTATTGCAAATTAGTAAACTTTTTAATGTTACAACAGATTATCTATTAAATGATGACTATGAAAGTGACAGAGATATTCCCTTGGTTCAAGCTGCAACACAAGAAACGGAGGGCTTGTTTTTGAAAAAGAAGCAATTACATTTGATATCTGCAATTGCTTTTTCGATAGCGGCATTTTTTTGGCTCATAGGTGTAGTAAGTAGTGTGAATAATATTCAGTTGGCGTTCTTTTGTTTTGCGTTGGCTTTTTGTGTAGTAAATGCAGTTGCTCAGTTTGTTTTGTTTTTTAGAAAAAGGTAAATTAGGGTTGTAACCCCCAAATAATTTGCTACTATATAATTATAAAAGGCAATCGCCACAGAGTGGTTGACCTAGATAAAGGAAAAATACAACCCCTGCTCTCACTCGTCAAAGTACAGGGAAGGGGTTGTTTTATTGTCAGAAATGATGTATAATTCGCATATAAGAAATCTATTCTTTTCTTTTTTACTTGGTCTTGGCGTTCGCCATACAATCCCAAGTTTAAATAATTAAATAGTGAGGCAAAAGATGATAAGTATTAGCACAAAGGACGAACTCTCTTTATATCATTTAGAAGGAAAGTGGAACGATTATATTGGTGTCCAGAAGGAAGTTTTGAGAGTTTTACGAGAGAAAAAATGGTTTGAGAATAACGATGTTATAAATAAGGGAACAAATCTACAAATAAGAATAGCATCAAAAGGTATTAGAGAAACATTGGGAAATGGAAATCGTTTTCAAACCTTGCCTAAAAAGCTGAAAGAGTATAAAGTTGCAACATTACGTTACTTACCAGAATTGATAAAAACAGGTATCGTAATTGAAATTGATGCCCCAAACTCACATGATAAAGATGGTTATAAGTATGCCTATATTAGAAATGATATTTTAATGGACGGGGAATTAGTTGGTATTAGAATTTCAATAAAAAAGAAGGTAGGCTCGAATCATTTCTGGATACATAATGTTGATGAATATAAAAAAACTTTGAGTTACTCAGTCCATCTCGAAAGACGGTCTTAAAAGAGACTCAAAGTTTTATACAGATTATATAGCATAAGTTATAGAGCGTGTCAAGAATTTCTTTTTGTCGATGCTCCGTGAGCGAGAAGTAGTGAAGCGGATTCAAGCTGCAAGAGTCTGAGTAGTAGCAATATAAGCATCGATATTTACTCGGCATTCAGCAAACACAAGCTCGAGGAGGGAAAACTTCTCTTGTGCAATTCCCATTTCTCCCTTATAATTGTAAAGTAATATAAAGGAGATATACAACTATGAAATCAACTCAAAACCAAACTTGGATATACAATCACGACATCGACCTAGAAACCTGCGGTGAAGGTATCGCCCGCAAGATTTTAGCATATAGCGAAGACTTAATGTGCGTAGAGAATCACTTTGAAACAGGCGCAGCAGGTGCAATGCACCACCATCCACATACCCAGATTACATATGTGGTATCAGGTAAGTTTGAATTTACCATCGGTGATGAGGTAAAGGTAGTAGAAACTGGCGATAGCATGCTTCAAATGAGTGACATCGTACATGGATGCAAGTGTCTGGAAAAGGGCATTATTTTGGATATTTTTACGCCAATGAGAAAAGATTTTGTGAAATAAAAAGATTTCGTAGAGTAGGAAGGATGATAAAATGGAAAAAAGAAGAGAAAACGTATTAGACTGGGACTCTACCTTTATGGGGATTGCAAAGCTTATTGCAATGCGAAGCAAGGACCCTAATACACAGGTAGGAGCAGTTATTGTTGCAAAGGATAAGAGAATCTTAAGCTTAGGCTATAACGGATTGCCAGCAGGGATGTCCGATGATGAAAATGTGTGGAATCGTGAAGGCGATGATGAGCTCACACTCAAATATACATACGTATGTCATGCCGAAGAAAATGCAATCCTCAATTATAGAGGCGATTTTACATTGCTTAGTGATGCGAGCATTTATGTATCCTTATTCCCATGTAATAACTGTGCCAAGATGATTGCACAGAGCGGAATCAAGGAAGTGGTGTATGAATCGGATAAATACGGTGGCACCCCTCTTAATATTGCATCGAAGAAGATTTTATCTGCAGCGGGTGTAAAATGTCGTCGTATGGATAATGTAGTGGATGTAAATATTTCTTTCTCAGAACTTGGAGAATAAAAGAGGGGGGATTCGCATAATTTAAAATAAAAAGGAAAATTATGCGAATCAACAAACGATTACTTTTTATCTGTATTGCAATCCCGATTATTGTAGGTGTCATAGCAGGGCTACTTACGAGAAATAGCATGGAAATGTTTGAAATAGTGGCAAAGCCGCCACTTGCTCCGCCAGGATGGCTGTTTCCTGTCGTGTGGACTGTTCTGTATGCTTTGATGGGGATATCTTCGTACTTAATACTAAGCGCAGATGCTAGTCAGGAAGAGATAGCAGATGCTATTCGTCTTTATGCATACCAGCTGCTTGTGAATTTTTTGTGGCCCACCTTTTTCTTTAATTTTCAGTGGTATTTCTTTGCTTTGCTATGGTTGGTTCTATTGTGGATACTCGTATTTTTCATGATTCGAAAGTTTGCAGATGTCAACAAATTGGCAGCATATTTGAATATACCATATCTTATTTGGCTTACATTTGCGGCTTACTTAAATGCAGGTATCTGGTGGTTGAATCGATGAAAGATGAGCACCTTAGAGGTTAGAGAAATCTAGCGTCTGAAGGTGCTTTTTTTCTTGTAGAGAAATCATTGCTGCGGTATAATAAAGGATAATAGCGATATTGTGCGAAAATAAAGAATTGAGGTTTACAAATGAAGAAAAATAAAGTGTTAAAAGTAATCGGTTGTATTTTAGTAGGAATAGTGTTGTTTCTTGCGGTAATTAACATCATTCCGCCAAAACACAATGTGGAAAATAACCCATTTATTGTAAAAGAAGATGCACTTCCTATGATAGCGGCACATCGAGGTGGTGGAGATAACAACCCAGAGAACACCATGCTTGCATTCCGCGAGGCAGTAAATACGATTGGTGTAGATATTATTGAAAGTGATTTGTATCTTACCAAGGACGGGTATCTGGTTTACAATCATGATTCCTATATTGATGAAACCTGTAATATCAACGGAGATATTTCTTTAGAAGAAGTAGAGGCGTTATGTGATAATAAAGAGAATCGTCATTACATCAAGGATATGACACTTGCAGAACTTGAACAGTATAACTTTGGATACTATTTCGAGGATAAAAATGGAGAGCGTATCTACAAAGATGAGACTGATTTAGCAGGAAAAGGACTTCAGATTGCGACAGTAGACAAACTATTTGCAGAATTCTATGAAAGCAATCCAGACTTGTTATTTATCGTAGAAATCAAAAATAGTGAAGAATTAGGATACAAAGCCTGCGAAATTTTATACAAGACTCTACAGCAGTATCCTGAATATATGGATCAGATAGTAATCGGCACTTTTCATGATGAAATCGAAGAAGAACTTAAGACAAAATATCCAGAACTTTTGCGTGGTGCACCTACAGGAACTGCGGCGAAGTTTATCATTACACAGTTCTTAGGGGTAAATATTTTTGATGATAGTGATTTTGCATGTTTGCAGATTCCTATGAGCTATGATTTAGGTATTGAACTTTATCTTGATAAGCAGACCATCATTGACCGTGCACATCGCAGAAATATTGCGGTACAGTATTGGACCATCAATGATGAAGAAGAAATGGTACAGCTGATAGAATTAGGCTGTGACTGTATTATGACAGACAATCCAGAGCTTTTGAATGAAGTTCTTGAAAAATACAGCAAAGGCGAATATAGCAAATAAAAGGAGAAGTGTTATGATTATCGACACACATGTACATACAGGGATTTTTGAAGATATTGACCGTATCGTCAATATGAGCGAAGAAATCGTTTTAGAAGCGATGAATTTATATGATATTGATATGGCCGTGGTTTCCAATGCAGCAGTAGAATTTGACTGCGAGTGGAACCCAGTTCCATTGGAAAAACAGATAAGCCAGCAGGCTTCTTTTCAAACGGCTATTGAATTTGCCAGAAAAAATCCAGACAAGCTTCGCATCATGCCTTGGGTAAAGCCTGTAAATGAGGTTCCAGACGAAACGTTTGAGACGTTACTTAAGGATAATCTTGATATTGTATGTGGTATTAAGGTGCATCCGTTTCATTCTAAGATTGCATTTGATGATGAGAGGGTACAAGCATATATTCAGCTGGCACAGAAATACCATCTTCCAGTTTGTACGCATACAGCAGACTGTGAGGAAGCAAGTGTACGTAAGGTGTATGAGATGGCTAAGAAGTATCCGGACGTGGATTTTGTTATGGTACACATGGGGTTGGGTACAGATAATAAAGAGGCAGTAGAACTCATAGGAAAATTGCCAAACCTCTATGGAGATACTACCTGGGTTCCAGTAGAGACTACATTAGAGGTTATCAGACGCTATGGTAGCAAAAAGCTGATGTTTGGTAGCGATATGCCGATTGATGGGGTACATACCTATGGTAAAAATCCAAAAGGGGAGCCATCCCTTTATCAGCAGTATTTCCATGGATTGGAAGAAAAAATTGGCAAAGATGCCTACGAAGATTTGATGTACAAAAATGCGATGCGTGTATTTAAAATAAAGGTGAATGGATAGAAAATAATGCATAATTTAGCAAATTTTAAAGAGAAATTTATTGGAGACAAAGCCTTTTATAAGAGGGTGCTTTTTATTGCCTTGCCGATGATTGGGCAGAATGCAATTACTAGTTTTGTAAGCTTTCTGGATAATATCATGGTAGGTATGATTGGTACAGAACAGATGTCGGGTGTTGCGATTGTTAATCAGTTGATATTTGTATTTAATATCTGTATCTTTGGAGGGGTGTCGGGTGCTGGCATTTTTGGTACGCAGTTCTTTGGTAAAGGCGATCATGAAGGCCAGAAATATACGTTCCGATTTAAGATAATTGCAATAGTAGTGCTAACTTTGATAGCACTTTTATTAGGTTGCTTTGCAGGGACAGAACTTATTCAGCTTTATTTAAGCGATAGTGGTGATGTGGGGAATATTGAATTAGCACTAGGATATGGAGAACAGTATCTGGCAATTATGCTTTTATCACTAGCACCATTCGCGTTGGGACAGACGTATGTCAGCTCAATCCGAGAAACGGGACATACGCTAATTCCAATGGTAGCAGGATTTGCAGCGATGATAACGAATTTGGTGCTGGATGTGTTGCTTATTTTCGGTCTTGGACCAATTCCTGTAATGGGTGTACAAGGTGCGGCAATTGCAACTGTTATTGCCCGATTTGTAGAATGTATTATCGTTGTAGGCTGGACACATATGCATAAAAATCAGAATAAATATATTATTGGAGCATATCGCAATCTATATATTCCAAAGAATATATTAAAGGACATTCTGATAAAGGGAACCCCTCTTATGTTAAATGAAATGCTTTGGGCGACTGGGATGGCGGCAATTGTGCAGTGCTATGCAGTGAGAGGGCTTGAGGTTGTTGCTGCCCAGAATATTTCTTCTACTATTACAAATTTATTTAATATTGTATATCTTCAACTAGGATGCAGTATTTCTATTATTATTGGCCAGTTGCTAGGTGCGGGAAGGATAGAAGAAGCAAAGACGACAAATACAAAACTGATTTTCTTTGATGTTGTCTGCTGTGCTGCGATAGCAGTTGTAATGATGATAGTGGGACGATGGTTTCCAAATATCTATGCAACAGAAGAAAGTATCAAGGAATTGGCGCGTATGTTTATTCTGATTTCGGCGGTGGTTATGCCACTGAATGCATTTTGCCATTGCACGTATTTTACCTTGCGTTCCGGAGGGAAAACGGGTGTTACGTTTTTATTTGACAGTGTGTATATGTGGGTATTGGTTATCCCAGTTGCTACATTATTGGCAAAATATACGACACTTCCAATCGTTTTAGTCTTTTTCCTGGTGCAATCTCTGGAGTTTGCAAAGGCAATTATTGGATTCTTTATGGTAAAGAGTGGTGTATGGCTGCAAAATATCGTAGAGGAAAAGGAGTAAGTGATGAGTATAAAAGATAAAATCATAGATTTTTTGATGATTACATTAGGTACGGCTGTAGTGGCGGTTGCAGTTTACTTTTTTATGGTGCCAAGTAAGGTTTCGGTAGGAAGTATTACTGCATTAGCTATGATAATTGCCACATATGTCCCATTGTCAATCGCAACATTGACGTTCATAATGAATGTAGCATTGTTATTGTTTGGCTTTGTTTTCATTGGAAAAGAGTTTGGAGTAAAGACCGTTTATACTGCATTACTGCTTCCAAGCATTATGAGAATATTTGAAATTTTGATTCCAAATATCAATTCATTGACCAATGACCAGACGCTAGATGTTATTTGCTATATCTGTGTAGTAAGTATTGGACAGGCAATGCTATTTACTAGAAATGCATCTTCAGGAGGACTGGATATTGTAGGGAAATTTATGAACAAATATCTCCACATGGAAGTTGGGAAGGCTGTAGGATTAGCTGGAATGACAGTAGCATTATTGTCAATTCTAATCTGTGACTTAAAGACGGTGATTTTAAGTGTATTAGGCACATACTTTGGTGGAGTGATTTTGGATCATTTTATTTTTGGTTCAACAATTAAGAAACGCGTTTGTATAATTTCGAAAAAAGAGCAGGAAATATTAGATTTCATTTTGCATGAGTTACACAGTGGAGCGACTAAATATCATGCATATGGGACATATTCCGATGCACAATACACAGAAATTAATACCATCGTGGATAAGAATGAATATTTGAAGTTGATGAACTATATTACAAAGGTAGATCCTACCGCATTTGTAACGGTCTATGCAGTAAATGAAATGCGTTATGTTCCGAAAGATGTAAAATAAGCGACGCCGTAGAGTTGCGACCGAATAGTTACATGAGAAGGGAGATATAATGGACGAGAACCAAAAGATAAAAAAGCTTATAAAAGAACACGAAGCAATATTTAATGTAACAGATTTTGATGTGGCAGAATCTACCAAAGGACATTGGATATTCTGCAGATACAATAAGGTAAATGGATATTATGATGTTCTAGCTCCATTTGAAACAGCTGAGGAGCTTGCAACACTGCTGGTTGGAGAATTGGCTATGGATATCTTTACAAGCATTGATAGTGAGCCTGAAGAACAGCCTGTGTTTGAAAATTTTGCAGATAATGTCCAAATGATAGATTTTTACGAGCCACACATCAAACGATTATTAGAATTTTTAAACTAGATTGAGTGAGCGGGACGGCTACGGACGTCCTCTACTCATCCATATTTAAGAGCTTACGAATGACGCTTTGCATTTCTGGATGTTGACGATAGCGCTCGATAATCTGACGTTCTTCTGCTGTGATAGGAAACCCTTTTGGCTCTTTGGAGTGGAAGACATCAGAGATGTTGTTGATTTTATACATGTCACATAATGCAACGAAGACATCAGAGGTTGGATGAGCCTGATTGGACTCCCAGCCATATACGGTTTTTTCAGCTACTTTTACACCGTATCTGTTTTCCAATTCAATAACTACATCATTTACAGAAAGGGCATTCATTTTTCTGTATTTTTTTAACATTGCACCAATTTGATTGTTTTTCATTGGCATTCCTTTCTTACGTGGATACTTTGATAAAATCAATCTTAGTTACTAAGAAAATGTGGCGCAAACAATTCTGTATATATAAGAAAATGCGCAATTAAGATAAAAAATATTCTTACTTTATAAGAAGAAAAGACTTGAAATTCTTATATAGACAAACGGAGGGATTATGATTTTAGAGACAAATCGTTTGTTTTTACGTCCATGGAAGATGGAAGATGTAGAAAGATTATATGAATTGGCAAAAAATCCACATGTAGGACCTCCATGTGGCTGGATGCCCCATGAGAATCTAGAAGAAAGTAGAGATGTACTGCGTGATATATTGATAAATGGATTTACTTATGCAATATGTCTAAAGGAGAATGCGCAGGTTATTGGGAACATCGCGTTGATGCCTTACGCGGAAAGTCGTTATGCACAGGAAAAGAACCAGTCAGAAATCGGTTTTTGGCTTGGATATCCATATTGGGGTAAAGGGTATATGACAGAGGCGTGTCAACGCCTGCTACAGTACGGATTTGAAGTGCAGAGATTGGATACAATCTGGGCTGCACATAACCTGGATAATATAGCTTCGATGAGAGTACAACAAAAGTGCGGATTTGTATTTCATCACGAAGATATACAATGTGTGAAAAAAACGGATCAGAGAATCTGTTTGAAGGTAAATTACATCAAACGAAAGGAAAAAAGGGATTGAAGATGGGAATTGTTGTAATTGGAACAGTATTTCTAGATGTAAAAGGATTTCCAGAGGGTGCATATATTCCAAATGGAAGGAATGCAGGTCGAGTAGAATACGTGCACGGCGGAGTTGCAAGAAATGTCGTAGAAGATATTGCAAATTTGGAACTTAGACCTACTTTTGTTGGTACAGTAGATGAAAGTGCTATGGGAAAGGATGTAATAGACAAGTTAGTGCGTCACAAAGTGAATGTGGATTATATTAGAACAGTGCCAGATGGCATGGGGACATGGCTTGCATTATTTGATAATAATGGTGATGTGGCTGGATCTATTTCAAAGAGACCAGATTCCTATCATATATTAGGAATTTTAGAAGATCATGGAGAGGAAATGATCAAGCATTGTGATTCTGTTATTCTTGAATTAGATTTGCATAAAGATGTAGTGAAAAAGACCTTTGAACTTGCAGAAAAATATGGAAAGAAAGTATATGCCCTGGTATCTAACATGCGTATTGCAATCGAAAGAAGAGATTTCTTGCAGAGCCTGGATTGTTTTATTTGTAATGAGCATGAAGCAGGTCTGTTGTTCCTAGATGATTATACAGAAACTTCTCCAGAAGATATGAGAGATATTCTGGCAGAGAAAATTAAACAAGCGAATATCACAGCGATGATTGTGACAATGGGAGCAAAAGGTGCAGTATATGCAGATTTACATGGAAACAAGGGCTGCGTTCCAGCTAAAAATGTTGTAGTTGTAGATACGACGGGAGCAGGAGATGCCTTTTGTGCAGGTGCGATGTCAGGTCTTACCTATGGTAAAAGTCTTGCAGAATCAATCCAGATAGGTACAACATTAGCTTCATCGGTGATTACATCATCCGAAAATGTATGTCCGCGTTTTCGTCCAGAAGAGTTTGGCTTAAATGTATAAAAATTGCATAAAATCCATTCGAGATATGGACAAAATGACATAAAAATTGTAAAATGTAGTCAGCGAGACTATTAACATATAGTTTAAGAAATAAGGGGGAGACATTATGCGTAACATTATTAACATTAATGAAAATTGGAAATTCATTCAAGAAGACGCTGGATTACCTAGTGTATATCCAGAAAACTGGCAGACAGTAGACGTTCCTCATTCATGGAATGCAGTTGACGGATGTGACGGCAACGGTTCTTATGACAGAGGTAACTATTGGTATGCAAAATCTTTCGAAACACCAGTGCAGCCACTCGCAGGCGGCCGTGTTTTCGTAGAATTTATGGGTGTAAACTCAGAAGCTACTGTATATGTAAACGGAACAAAGGTTACATATCATGAAGGTGGATATTCTACATTCCGTGCAGATATCACAGAATATTGCAAGGACGGTGAAGAAAACTTACTTGTAGTAGAAGTTTCTAACAAAGCAAATGATTATGTATATCCACAGCATGCAGACTTTACATTCTATGGCGGTATTTATCGTGATGTAAATATCATCAGCGTTCCAGAAGCTCACTTTGATTTGGAATACTATGGTGGTCCTGGTATCATGGTTACACCAAAGCCAACAGAATGTGGTGGTGCTACATTTGAAATTGAATCATGGGTTAAGAATGCAGATGAAAACTTCACGGTTCAGTACAGCATTTTTGATGAAGATGGTGAAGAAGTAGCTTATGCAGTTCGTCCAGCAGATGCAACAAAGACAACAATCTTTGTTCCAGATGTAAACCTTTGGGATTTTGATGAACCATATCTTTATACTGTAGTTGCAGAACTTCAGAGAAGAAATGAGACATATGATGATTTAGAAGTAAACGTAGGTGTAAGAAGTTACGAATGTGATCCACAGAAGGGCTTCAGCATCAATGGTGTACCTACTCCACTCCGTGGTGTATCTCGTCATCAGGACGTTATGTACTTAGGAAATGCTCTTACAAGAGAAGAACATTTTGATGATGCATACATCATTAAAGAACTTGGTGCTAATACAATTCGTCTTGCTCATTATCAGCATTCACAGGATTTCTATGATGCATGTGACGAATTAGGTTTTGCTATCTGGGCAGAAATTCCATTCATCTCAGTTATGAGCAAAAATCCAGCAGCTCATCAGAACTGTATCGAACAGATGAAAGAACTTATCATTCAGAATTACAACCACCCATCTATCATGTTCTGGGGCGTTTCAAACGAAATCCTCATCGGTGGTATCTCTGAACAGTTAGTAGAAAATCACAAAGAACTCAATGCTCTTTGTAAAGAATTAGACCCAACACGTCTTACAACAATTGCACACGTTTCATTTACACCAGTAGATGGACCAATGCATTATATTACAGATACAGAAAGCTACAACCACTACTTTGGCTGGTACGGTGGCAAGATGGAAGACAATGGCCCATGGCTTGACAACTTCCATGAAAAACATCCTGGCATTTGCTTAGGTGTATCTGAATATGGTTGTGAAGGTATCATTACATATCATGGTCCAGAACCAAAATGTAAAGACTACTCAGAAGATTATCAGGCAATGTACCATGAACACATGGCAAAAGTTCTTGATGAAAGACCATGGATTTGGTCTAGCCACGTTTGGAATATGTTCGACTTCGGTTGTGCAGCTCGTAACGAAGGTGGCGTAGCAGGACGTAATAATAAAGGTCTTGTTACTATGGACAGAAAGACAAAGAAAGACAGCTACTATATCTATAAAGCATACTGGAATCCAGAACCAATGGTTCATCTTTGTGGAAAACGTTATGCTCAGAGAGCTGGTGAAGAAAGAGAAATCAAGGTTTACACAAATCAGGATAGCGTAACTCTTTACTTAAACGGCAAAGAAGTAGCTACACAGGCTCCAGTAGATCACATCTGTAAGTTCAACGTAGCTTTAGAAGATGGATACAACATCTTTATGGCAGTTGCAGGTGAATGTAAAGATACTATGACAATCGAAAAGGTTGATGTAGAACCAGAAATCTATACACTTCCACAGACAGATGATGGCAACGAAGGTGCTGCAAACTGGTTTACAGCATCTGGTGATGTTGATTTAGAAGATGATGGTGCTCCAATGGAATTCCCAGAAGGAAAATTAAGCATCAAATCAACAATCGGACAGATTTACAAGAATGAAGCTGCTTGGGAATTCTTCTCAAAGATGTCTGGCGGCAAAATCGGTCCAGATATGCCAATGTGGGGCATGATGGAAAACTTCGCAGTTGAAATGATGATGGGTATGGCAGGCAATATCCCAGAATCAGCAATCAAAGCTTTAAACAAGAAGTTAAATGAATTTGACGTAGTTGAATAATTAAAACGAATAGGATTATAGCGTAAAAGACCACTTCGAAAGAGGTGGTCTTTTTTTTGTAAATGTGCACTAGTATACAAGTAAATTAGGCACAATTTAGATTGTCTTTATTTTGGGAAAAAGGTATAATGAAAATAATAGGAAGTAATAGGCTTTTATGGGGGATTAGTCTATGGGAAAAGACAAAAGACCAACGATTGCGATTATGGCAGGAAATGCAGAATCGGAATATTTTAACCAGTTAATCGCAGGTTTTCGTAATTGTGCAAAAGAAGAAGACGTAAATCTTGTTTTCTTAATGGGACCACACATTCCAAGATATTGTAAAGATATTCTGGCAGGTTCTTTTGCATGGGATTACGAATATCAGTTTCATACAGTTTATGAATATGTGCGTTATATCCAGCCAGATGCACTTATTGTTGCATATGGCTCATTGTCGCACTTTACGAAATATGTTCCGGATGTGGATGAATTTGTTGCACGTTTTAAAGGTATTCCTACTTTGGTGTTGGGTGATAGTGTGGAAGATCCTGAGGTTCCATATTTGATTGGTGGCAATTATAGTGGTATGAAAGAATGTGTACGTCATTTGGTGGAAGATCATGGATATCGTAAGATTGCATTTGTGGGTGGTCCAAAGAGAAACTATGATTCCAATCGTCGTATGCAGGCATACAAGGATGTTTTGACTGAGCATGGCATTGAAGTGAATGAAGATATGATTGTCCATGGAAACTACAATGAATATGTGGATGCGGAGGTAGAATACCTTTTAGATAATTACCCAGATTTGGAGGCAATTGTTTTTGCGAATGATACCATGGCAAAAGGTGGATATCGTGTCTGCGCAGCCAGAGATTTGAGAATAGGGCATGATATTGCCATTACGGGTTTTGATGATGGAGATATAGCAAAGGCCTTAGAGCCGGCACTTACTAGTGTTGCACATAGTAGCTATTTATTTAGTTATCGTGCAATTCAGGCGGCATTGGCATTGTGTGATGGGACACAGCCAAAATCAGAAGAGATGAAGGCTTACTTTAATAAGAGAGAATCCTGCGGTTGTACATTTGCTTTAAATGAAAAGAGAACGATTGCTTCCATGGAAACGTTGAGAGAATATGTGGCAGATCGTGTAGAAGTAATTACAGATGAGTTGTTCTCCACAATTCCTTATGTAGAGGATAAGGACATCTATAAAACATGGCTGAATGAATTTTTGAACGAAGTCATTCAGATGGTGTTTGAAGGAAAAACATCTGAAAAAAACAGAGAGAATTTTTATCGTAACTTAAAGAAAATGTGTCAGCATCCATTTGTATCAAATCGATTCTTTTTGGAATATGTGCAAAAGGTATTGCTTGAATTGATAGAATATACACAGGATACGAGCCAGCAATCTCAATTAAATGCAATTCTTCGTTTTACACGCAGATACGTACATAATCAGGAGGTAAATACACTTCAGGAATCGAATACAGATATCAGCCGTAAAATGTGGTTTATCCCATCGTTTACAGCGGATTTAATAAATGCGAAGCTTGATATGAGAGAACAGATGTCATATATTTTGGGGCGTCTTAAAGCAATGGGAATTAAGAGTTCTTATCTGTTCTTTAGTATGAATGAAGTAATACATAAAGCTGGGGAGAAATTCCAGGCGCCAAATGAGATATATTTAACCGCATACTTTAACGAACAGGAGACTGTATGCTACACAGCAAAGGAACTGGTAAAAGTAGAGTATAGCGGAAAAGGAATTGCTCAGTTATTAAATCAGGATAAAGCCAGATTTTATACAGCTTTTCCTATTTTCTCTGGTGAAGAGCAGTATGGTTTGATTCTGCTTGAAGCAGAGCAGAAGGATTACTCATTTGCTTTGACAAGTAGTATGCAGTTAGGAACTTTACGTCGAATTATCAATATGAATATTCGAGAACGTCAAATGCAGAGAGAATTAGAAGAGAAGAATCGAATTTTAAGTATGATTTCAATGTATGATGAATTAACGAAGGTTCTAAATCGTCGTGGGTTTATGGAGAAATCATTGCAGCTTATGAAAGAAAAGCTGGGGAAGAAAGCATACTTGATTTATGCCGATGTCGATCATCTCAAAGAAATCAATGATACCTTTGGACATGCTGCAGGAGATTTTGCGATTAAGACAGCGGTTCAATACTTGCAGGAGTGTATGCCGGAGGACGCTTTGGTTGCACGAATTGGTGGAGATGAATATGTATCTTTGTATATTCCAGAAATCGAATGCTGCTGTGAAGAAATAACACAGAGAATCAAGAAATATGCAGCTGAATTTAATGCAAGCTGTGATCAGCCATTTTATGTAGAGTTATCTGTTGGTGTGCATGAATTTGTCTGTACCAAAGATACGGAACTGAGTGAGTTGACTAAGAAATCGGATGCAGTATTGTATGAGCAGAAGAGAAGCCGTCGTGCAAGTGTAAAAAAATAGTATAGGAAGAAGTAAAAATGGCAAAGAAATATTATGCAGTACGTGTAGGAAAAACACCCGGTATCTATCTTACATGGGATGATTGTAAAACTATGGTAGATGGGTTCCCAGGTGCGAAATATAAAAGCTTTCCAAGCATTGCAGAAGCAGAAGCATTTCTTGAAGGGATAGAATATAACAAGAGTACACGAGAGGATGTGGCGACGCAGGATGTGAGTGCACAGGTCTATGCGTTTGTAGATGGTTCTTATAATATTGCAACAGGTGTATATGGCTATGGAGGTTTCCTTGTAGCAAATGGAGAGAAATATGTTCTTCAGGGTTCGGGCGAAGATGAAGAAATGGCATCTATGCGAAATGTTGCAGGCGAGATATTGGGCAGTATGGCAGCTGTGAAAAAAGCATTAGAGCTTGGACTTAAAGAGCTGACGATTTATTATGATTATATGGGAATTGAAATGTGGGCAAAAGGAAGTTGGAAACGTAATAAGACGGGGACAATTGCTTATTACGATTTTATGCAGCAGGTAAAGCCACAGATTGCTATAACATTTGTAAAAGTAAAAGGCCATTCAGGTGTGGATGGAAATGAAGAAGCTGACCACCTTGCAAAGGATGCGGTCGGTATAGAGGAATAGGTGTAAAATAGTGAGCGTATTTAATGTAGAGTTAAAAAGAGTTGTAGACGATAGTTATGATATTGAAATTGGCTATGATTTAAAAAACAAACTAGTAGATGATATTCAAAAAGGATTGGCAGGTAATGTCCGTAAATTTGCAGTTATTACAGATAGTAACGTGAGTGATGCCTATGCAAGACCAATCTGCGAACGTTTGCTTCGCGAGGGATATGAGGTAGATATGTTTGTATTCCCGGCGGGGGAAAAGAGCAAAACGCGTGAAACCAAAGCACGTATAGAGGATGCGATGCTTGAAAAGGGCTACCGCAGAGACTGCTGTATTATTGCTGTTGGTGGCGGCGTAGTAACAGATATTTCAGGATTTATTGCTGGTACATATGGAAGAGGGATTCCATTTATCAATTATGCAACTACACTTCTTGCGGCAGCAGATGCATCAGTTGGTGGAAAAACAGCAGTAGACACTCCTCTTGCCACCAATTTAATTGGATTGTTTAATCAGCCGGAAAAAGTATATATTGATATCGAAGCATGGACGACTTTGCCAGAACGTGAAATGAGGAGTGGTATGGCAGAGACCATCAAACATGCTTGCATGGCAAGTGAGGATATGTTTGAATTTTTAGAAGAGAATATGGAAGATATCATGTCATTTAGTCAGTTTGCCTGTGAATATATTGCAGAAAACAACTGTCAGATTAAATACAAGGTAGTTATGCAGGATGAAAGAGAAAGCGGACTTCGTGAAATCTTAAATCTTGGACATACTGTAGGTCGTGCAATTGAAACGGTCAGCGACTATCAGCTCCTTCACGGAGAAGCCGTGGCAATTGGTTTAGTGGCACAGGCACTTCTTTCCGAGAGCCTTGGATATATGACAACAGAACAGGTGGCGCGTGTGATTGCGCTTTTAGAAAAGGCAGGTCTTCCAACTGCAATTCCAGCGTATATCAATCGAGAGGAATTAGTGCAGAAATTGTATACAGACAAAAAGGTGCGTGCTGGTAAGCTTCGATTTGTGTTGCAGAAAGGAATTGGCGAGATCGTAGAGTTTACCCCGGGCGTGTATGCAAAAGCAGTAGAAGAGGAAATAGTTAGAGAAATTATTAAAAAGATGTAAAAGTAAAGGGCAGCCTAGGCTGCCCTTTTTTTATAGTATCACGATTTGGTTTGTATATTCATTCTTTGGCATTGTACCAGATTTTCTTGCGACATGTTGATAATATAGATTTGAAGCAAAAACATCTTTGTCAAAGAATTTATTGGTTTCATAGTCTAACGATGTGCTAGCATCTGCGGCCTTAGAAATGATAGGTGCAGTTGCACTACGTTTCATTTCCGACAGAAGACTAGAAGCTGCATTTTTAAATCCAAGGATGCGCAGGTATGGTGCATAACCAATGGCTCGTCCAATGGTGTAATCACATTGCTTGATATCCAACAGAATGTGTAAAAGACAACGATTGACACGTGTGTAGGTCATATCTTTCGATTTTAATGTATCAACAAAATCTTCAAATAAAACATAATTTCGTAGGTTGTTTTTTATTTTGTTCGAAAAGTCCTGGTTGCAGTCGGCATAAGTAGCAAAACCACGTGCTTCCTGTGCGAGAAGACAGTAGCCTAAGCTTTCAGAGAAATCATTGGTGGTTAGGAGTTGGTTGCATTTTAAAGCATTTTTAAATATTACAAACGATTCATATGGCATTGTGGTTTCAAGGGTATCCCAATCAATCGCTTCTAGATTACAGGAGACTGCTTCGCGGATTGCACTTGCAGAAGGGAGTTCGGTGTTGATTTCTGTATCATGATATCCAGCTCCTTCGCGCTTGATAAGAATAGGAATGATATTGTCTGGAAGAGCCTTTAAATATTCTAGTGCAAGGATATTGTTTGGGTTGTCCAAAAGCTCATTTAATTTATCAGAACTAAAATGTGGTAGTGATGTAACCAGTGCATTCTTACGGGCAACAGGAAATGCATTGCCCGAACGAATAGAATTGGATAGAACAGAACGGTATACATCAGGCTCGTTCTTTAATATAGAAGCAACCTCCAGTAATGCATCCAGATCATCAGTTTCTGCGCCAAAGGCAAGGTGCGTTACAACACCGGTGCTTGCAAGAAGTGAAACTCCTGCATGCGCAAAATATTCTGCAGAGGCAGTTGCCCAAAGGGTAGGGATTTCAAGAACTAAATCTGCACCACATTTTAATGCCATCTCAGTGCGCAAGAACTTTTCGCAGATAGCTGGTACACCACGTTGTAGGAAATTTCCGCTCATGGCTACGATGACATAGTCAGCATTGGTTTCTTTTCTTACTTTTTCAATTTGATATTTGTGTCCATTATGAAATGGGTTGTATTCAGTTACGATTCCAACAACTTTCATGTCTGTTTTCTCCTATTTTTCCTAAGTATCTATATTATATATGATAAAACCATATTTGAATAGAAAAAACCACAATTTTGTTCTTGAAAGAAAACAGTTATATAGTATTTTAGGCTTGTCTATGGAAAAAATAGGGGGTATAATTATCTTAGATTTTTATGCAAAACAAAATTTAAATTTAAGGAGAGGTAAAACTATGAACGTATTAGTAATTAACTGTGGTAGCTCATCACTTAAGTATCAGCTTATTGATTCTCAGACAGAAGCTGTACTTGCAAAAGGTCTTTGTGAAAGAATCGGTATCGATGGACGTCTTGTATATGAAAAAGCAGGATGTGACAAAGAAGTAACAGAAGCAGCTATGCCAACACACAAACAGGCTATTCAGCTTGTGTTAGATGCATTAGTAAATCCTACAACAGGAGCTATCGCTGATCTTACAGCAATCGATGCTGTTGGACATCGTGTAGTACATGGTGGAGAAAAATTCGCAACATCTACAGTTCTTACAGAAGAAGTTATCTCTGTAATTGAAGAATGTAACGATTTAGCACCACTTCACAACCCAGCAAACTTAATCGGTATCCGTGCTTGTCAGGAACTTATGCCAAATGTTCCTATGGTAGCAGTGTTCGATACAGCATTCCATCAGACAATGCCAGAAATCGCTTATATGTATGGTCTTCCATATGAATATTATGAAAAATACTCAGTTCGTCGTTACGGCTTCCACGGAACAAGTCACAGCTACGTATCAAAACGTGCAGCAGACATTCTTGGAAAAGACTACTCAGAACTTAAGACTATCGTTTGCCATTTAGGTAACGGTGCTTCTATCTGTGCTGTAAACGGCGGAAAATCTGTAGATACATCAATGGGACTTACTCCACTTGAAGGACTTATCATGGGAACACGTTCTGGTGACGTAGACCCATCTATCTTAGATTTCATCGCGCAGAAAGAAAACTTAACACTTTCTGAAGTTATGAACGTACTCAACAAGAAGTCTGGTGTTGAAGGTATCTCTGGTGTATCTAGTGACTTCCGTGACCTTGCAGCAGCTGCAAAAGAAGGAAACCACAGAGCAGAACTTGCTATCGATGCTTTCGCATACAGAGTAGTAAAATACATCGGTGCATATGTAGCAGCTATGAACGGTGTAGATGCTATCTGCTTTACAGCAGGTCTCGGTGAAAATGATGCAGCTACAAGAGCTAAAATCGTAGCTAACCTTGAATACCTTGGAATCGCTATCGATGAAGAAGCAAACAGTATTCGTGGTAAAGAAGTAGTTATTTCTACAGCTGATTCAAAAGTAAAAGTGCTTACAATTCCTACAAACGAAGAATTAGCAATCTGCCGTGAAACTGTAGCTTTAGTATAATCGAAAATTAGTTGAAAAAGTTATTGACAAACCAATATATGGTATGTATAATTGTCAAGGTGTGAATAGGAGAGTATCATGATTATCGATATTTCGAAGGTTGTAAAATCAATTAACAAAGAAATTTCGGAAGAGGTTTCGATTGAACTCGACTTTTTTGATTCGAGATTAGGAAAGTTTCCTATTCTGCAGAAGTCACCAGTGGTGCTTAACATCGCAAATCAGGAGAATAAGACATTGTTCATCCGTGGTACAGTAGATGTTACGCTTAGCATTCCTTGTGGCAGATGCTTGGAAGAGGTTCCAACACAAATCTGTTTCGATATCGACAAGAAGCTGGATATCAATGAGAGCTCCTTAGTAGATGATGAAATGGAAGAAAATGACTACCTGATTGGATTCGAGCTGGATGTAGATAAACTTGTCTACGCCGAGATCTTGGTGAACTGGCCTATGAAAGTTCTGTGCAAAGAGGACTGCGAAGGAATTTGCAAAGTCTGCGGTGCGAACTTGAATAAGGGCGACTGCGGATGCCAGAGAACAGAACTTGATCCAAGAATGGCAGCGATCCAAGATATATTTAGTAAATTTAAGGAGGTGTAAACAAATGTCAATTTGTCCAAAGAATAAATCTTCTAAAGGAAGAAGAGATAAGAGAAGAGCTAATTGGAAAATGTCTGCTCCAACTTTAGTTAAATGCAGCAAATGTGGTGAATTAATGATGCCTCATAGAGTTTGCAAAAACTGTGGAAGCTACAATAAGAAAGAAATTATTGCACAGGACTAATTAGAGAAAACATTATGAAATCAAGGGTTTGAAGAAATTCAAACCCTTAATTTTTTGGGGAAATTAACCCAATGTTAGAATATATTGTTGAATGACTGAATTTTTATATCTTTCTTAGATATAAATCAGCTTGAGAATCATTGATAGTTGTATAGTAATCCACTATAATAGAAGAAAATCAAGAGGTAGCATCTATTTCGAAAGGAAGAATAGATATATGAGGGTTGAAGCCTCTGCTTTGACTCTTTTTTTTGTTGTTTTTTGCTATACGAATGGATTGAAAAACTATTATAGTTACAGTATAATAAGAATCGCTGATTATAGGTAGACCTCTACGACCTTATGTACACAAGAAAAGAGTAAAGGAAGAGACTTATGAGTAACAAAGTTAGTAGTGTAAACAATATATATAATTTGGACGGACGTGTTCCAGTTGCAAAAGCAATTCCTTTTGGACTTCAGCATGTTTTAGCCATGTTTGTATCGAATTTGGCACCATTATCAATTATTGCGGCAGCTGGTGGATTGCCGCAGGATGAAATTGCAATTTTATTGCAGAATGCCATGTTTGTAGCAGGAATTGCAACTTTAGTTCAGTTGTACCCTGTATGGAAGGTGGGAGCAAAGCTTCCAATTGTAATGGGTGTTAGTTTTACTTTTGTAACCGTGTTAAGTACAGTGGCGGTTAATTATGGTTATCCAGCGGTAATAGGTGCTGTATTAGTGGGTGGTATTTTTGAAGGGACCTTAGGGTTATTGGCAAAATATTGGAGAAAGATTATTTCTCCTATCGTTGCAGCATCTGTCGTTACTGCCATTGGATTTTCACTTTTTACAGTTGGAGCAAGATCTTTTGGTGGAGGTTATGTAGAAGATTTTGGTTCAGCAGAAAACCTTATTCTTGGAACAATTACATTGGTAGTATGTTTGGTGTGGAATTGTTTGGCAAAAGGATATTTAAAACAGCTTTCCGTTTTGGTAGGTTTAGTTGTAGGTTATATTGTTGCAATCTGTATGGGAAAGGTTGATTTATCTGTTATTTTTTCAGATGGACTTATAGCATTTCCTAAATTGTTGCCATATACACCAGAGTTCAATTTGGGAGCAATTTTTTCTGTTTGTATTATTTATCTTGTATCTGCGGCTGAAACCATTGGCGATACAACAGCAATGGTAGCATCAGGATTAAATAGAGAAATTACGGATAAAGAAATTTCTGGTTCCTTAGCATGTGATGGTTATTCATCTGCAATTTCATCTTTGTTTGGCTGTCCGCCTGTTACATCCTTTTCGCAGAATGTTGGTTTGATTGCAATGACAAAAGTAGTAAATAGATTTACAATTATGACGGGAGCACTATGTATGATTCTTGCAGGTTTGTTGCCACCAGTGGGTAACTTCTTTGCATCACTTCCAGAATCGGTTTTGGGCGGATGTACGATTATGATGTTTGGAACTATTCTTACATCTGGTATGCAGATGGTTGCAAAAGCAGGATTCACACAGCGAAATGTTACAATTGCAGCACTTTCATTATCGATAGGTATTGGATTTACAACTGCAAGTGAAATTGGATTATGGCACATTTTCCCTGAAATGATTCAGAATGTTTTTTCTGCAAATGTGGTAGCGGTAGTGTTTGTGGCATCTATTATTTTAAATATGATTTTGCCAGAGAATATGGAAGTTGAAATAATTAGCGAATAGTAAGCCAGATGGATGACAGGAGGATAAAACAATGAACTTTTTAGAAGAAAGAATTGTAAAAGATGGAATCGTAAAAGAAGGTAATGTGCTTAAAGTGGATAGCTTTTTGAATCATCAGATGGATATTGACTTGTTCAACGAAATGGGGAAAGAATGGAAGAAACGATTTGAAGGAAAAAATATCAATAAAATCCTTACTATTGAAGCATCTGGTATAGGAATTGCCTGTATTGTTGCTCTGCATTTTGGCGTGCCAGTAGTATTTGCGAAGAAATCAAAATCCATCAACATTGAAGGGGAAATGTATACTGCAGAAGTAGAATCATTTACACATAAAAACAAGAATCAAGTTATCGTATCAAAGAAATTTTTAAACGAAGATGACCATGTGTTGATTATTGATGATTTCCTTGCGAATGGATGTGCGTTACAAGGTTTAATTCAGATAGTACTGTCTTCTGGAGCAACAGTCGAAGGTATCGGAATTGCTGTTGAGAAAGGCTTTCAAACAGGTGGAAAAATTATCAGAAACCTTGGATATCAGTTAGAGTCATTAGCGATTGTTGATGCAATGGATTGTAAAACAGGGGAAATTACATTTAGACAATAATAATAAGAGATTATTTTTAAATTTTGTTTCTAACATTGTAGCCTTAGGACATGATGTCCTAGGGCTATTTATTGTTAAGGCAAACTACCTGCTAAGCCAGTGGTTCAGATTCGTATGAATTTTTATGCAATTTTTAGGAGAAAATTGATTGATTTCCTTATAAACTTATAGTATATTTTGAGTTAGATGCATAAGGAGGGTTTGATATGCAGGAAATTACAAAAGTAGCACTTGATGCAATGGGTGGCGATAATGCCCCAATGGAAATCGTCAAAGGTGCTGTAGATGCTGTTAATTCCAGAAAAGACATCAAGGTGTTCCTTGTGGGACAGGAAGATGTTGTAAAGGAAGAATTAGCAAAGTATTCTTACCCAGCCGATCAGATTGAAGTGGTACATGCACCAGAAGTTATCGAAATGGCAGAACCACCAGTTATTGCAATTCGTAGAAAGAAAGATTCTTCTATGGTAGTTGCAATGAAGATGGTAAAAGAAGGAAAAGCAGATGCGTTTGTATCCGCTGGAAGCTCGGGAGCTATTTTGGTAGGTGGACAGACTATTGTAGGACGTATCAAAGGAATTAAGCGTCCACCACTTGCACCTATCATTCCTACAGAGACAGGTATGTCACTCATTATTGACTGTGGAGCTAATGTAGATGCAAAAGCAGACAATCTGGTACAGTTTGCACAGATGGGGTCCATCTATATGGAAAACGTTGTTGGAGTGAAAAATCCTAAGGTTGCAATTGTAAATATCGGTGCTGAGGAAGAAAAAGGAAATGCTCTTGTAAAAGAGACCATTCCATTACTTCACGAATGTGAAGGCATCAACTTCATCGGCTGTATTGAAGCCAGAGAAATTCCACACGGCGGTGCAGATGTCATCGTTTGTGAAGCCTTTGTTGGAAACGTTATCTTAAAGTTATATGAAGGATTAGCTTCTACACTTATTGGTATCGTAAAAACAGGGCTTATGAGCACACTAAAGAGTAAGATTGGTGCATTGCTTGCATTGCCAGCATTAAAAGAAACACTAAAAGATTTTGATGCTGCGAAATACGGCGGAGCTCCTCTACTTGGACTTAATGGACTTGTTGTAAAAGCGCATGGTAATTCTAAGGCGATGGAGATTACAACATCTATCAATCAGTGTGTAACATTTAAACAGCAGGATATTAATGGAAAGATTAAACAATTTCTTTCGGTAGAGACTGCAGCAGAAGAAGAGTAGAAAAAGGAGAAAACTATGGAATTCGAAAAAATTAAAAAAATCATTGCAGAAGTATTAAACGTAGACGAAGACTCTATCACAATGGAAAGCACATTTGGTGATGACCTTGGTGCTGACTCATTGGACGTATTCCAGATTATCATGGGCGTTGAAGAGGAATTTGAAATTGAAATTCCAAACGAAGAAGCAGAGAAAATCGTTACTGTTGGCGATGCTGTAGAACAGATTAAAAACGCGATTAACGGCTAGTTTGGTATCAGCAGGTTGCTAATAAAGACTTACAAGCGCATGTGCCACCCGCATAGTTTTTAAAGTGCGGGAGGTCCATGCTTTTTGCAGGTTATGGAGGAATAGGGAATGTCAGAATTAAAGAAGTTCCAAGAAATGATTGGATACACATTCAAAAATGAACAACTTCTCAAACAGGCATTGACACACAGTTCTTATGCAAATGAAAAGCATCTGAAGAAATTATCGGACAATGAAAGACTTGAGTTTTTAGGAGACGCTGTGTTAGAAGTGGTTTCCAGTGAGTTTTTGTTTCAAAATTACCCAAATCTCACAGAAGGTCAGTTAACCAAATTGCGTGCAAGTATCGTATGTGAACCAACTCTTGCGAATTGTACGGAAAGTATTCAGCTTGGAGAATTTCTTTTCCTTGGGAAAGGAGAAGATCACACAGGTGGAAGAACAAGAAAGTCGATTTTGTCGGATGCAATGGAGGCTGTGATTGGTGCCATTTATTTGGATGGTGGTTTTGCTAGTGCAAAAGAGTTTGTCCTGAAGTTTATTATGACAGACATCGAACATAAGCATCTCTTTTATGATAGCAAGACTATCCTGCAGGAGGTTGTGCAGGGAGAGCATGAGCAGTTAACTTATGTTCTGTTAGGAGAAACTGGACCTGACCACGACAAGACATTTGAAGTGGGTGTGCTGATTGGAAGAAAAGAAATCAGTACAGGAAAAGGACATACAAAAAAGGCTGCCGAACAGGAAGCGGCGTACAATGCGCTTTTGATTCTTAAGCCAACATTAGGAGTGTAAAGAATGTATTTAAAAAGTTTAGAGGTACATGGATTTAAATCCTTTGCTAATAAAATAGTATTTGATTTCCACAATGGTATTACAGGTATCGTAGGACCAAATGGTAGTGGTAAGAGTAACGTTGCGGATGCTGTACGCTGGGTTCTTGGTGAACAGAGTACTAAGCAGCTTCGTGGCTCATCTATGCAGGACGTTATCTTTGCAGGTACAGAGAATCGTAAGCCACTTAGCTATGCTTATGTTGCAATTACCTTAGATAACTCAGATCATGAGCTTGCAATTGATTTCGAAGAAGTAACTATCGCAAGACGTCTCTATCGTTCTGGAGAAAGTGAATACCTTATCAATGGTAATGTATGCCGACTGAAGGAAGTAACAGAGCTTTTCTACGATACAGGTATCGGTAAGGAAGGTTATTCTATCATTGGACAGGGACAGATTGATAGAATTTTGAGTGGTAAACCAGAAGAACGCCGTGAGCTCTTTGATGAAGCTGCAGGTATTGTAAAATACAAAAAACGTAAAGCGACTGCTCAGAAGAAATTAGACAATGAACGTGAGAATCTTGTGCGTGTGAATGACATTCTGGCAGAATTAGAACGTCAGGTAGGACCGCTCGAAAGACAATCTGAAAAAGCCAAGATTTACTTAAATAAAAAGGCTGAATTAAAAGAATACGACGTGAATATGTTCTTATTGGAAATCGAACGTATTGAGCGTGAAGAAAAAGATTTGAAAGAAAAGCACCGCATTGCATCTGAAGATATGGAAGAAACCAATGCAGCTTATGAAAAAATCAAAGAAGAGTACGAAACCTTAGAGCAGGCAATGACTGACATGGATGAAAAAGTAAATTCTATCCGTGAAAATATAAGTCAGGCATCTGTAACCAAGGAAAAATTAGAAAGCCAGATTCAGGTTTTAAACGAGCAGATTAAAGCTGCGGAGATGACAGACGAGCACTTACAGGGTCGTCTTGTTGCTATTGAAAAAGAAAAGACAGAGCGTTTGGAAGCAAAGCAGAACTATGACGAGAAAAAGGCAGTTTTGGATGAACAGCTTGCAGCTATCGAGGATAGAAAAGCGAAAGCTCAGACAGAATTAGAAGCAATCCAGACCAAGATTGCAGAATGCAATGCTGGAATTGAAAACGGACAGAAAGAGTTAATTGATTTATTAAATAACAATGCATCCATCAAGGCGCGTCAGCAGAGATTTGATACGATGTTAGAGCATATCAATATCCGTAAAGCTGAGCTTAGCAAACGTCTTTTGGATCGTAAGACAGAAGAAGCGGATTTATCAGCAGTGTTAGAATCCTATGAAGCAGAGCTTGCAAAGGTAAACGAGCAGCTTCGCTCTTCACGTGCACAGGAAACAGACCTTTTAGAAAAGATTGTAGACTGGAAGAAGAAGGATCGAGAAAACAATCAGAAGATGGAAGAGAACCAGATGAACTACCACAAGCAGCAGTCGCGTCTGGAATCTTTGCGTAATATTGCAGAACGTTACGACGGATATGGCAATAGTATCCGTAAAGTAATGGAACAGAAAGAACATAATGCAGGTATTTTAGGTGTAGTATCTGATTTGATTCAGGTAGATAAGAAATATGAAGTTGCTATTGAAACTGCGCTTGGAGGTAATATCCAGAATATCGTTACCGAAGATGAGCAGACTGCCAAGAAGATGATTGAGTTCTTGAAAACAAATCGTCTTGGTCGTGCAACCTTCCTTCCACTTACTAGTGTAACAGCAAAGGGGAATCCTAAGAATGAAGCTGCTATGGGTGAAGAAGGCGTGCTTGGTGTAGCAAACCAGCTTGTTTCCTGTGAAGACAAGTATAAAGAAGTAGCGGCATATCTTTTAGGCCGTGTGCTTGTGGTAGATACGGTTGAACATGCTATCGCAATTGCGCGTAAGCATCATTATTCTTTACATATGGTTACGCTTGAAGGGGAATACTTAAGCCCAGGTGGTTCTATGGCTGGTGGTGCATTTAAGAATTCTTCTAATTTACTTGCACGTAATCGTGAAATCGAAGAATTAGAAAAGAATATCAAGGATATCGTCAAAGCTTTAGAAGAAATGAAAGCCAGAAAAGATGATATCGCTACAGCGCTTGCTTTAAACGAAGAGGAATTAGAAACCGTTAAGGCTATGATTCAGGAACAGGTGGTTGCACAGACTGCAGCACAGATGAATGTAGAACGTGCTCGTCAGCAGAAGAATGACAGTGACAATGCATTTGCAAGTCTGATGAATGAAAATGATCAGATGGAAATTCAGATTGCAGAAATCAATACAGGTAAGCAGAAAATTATTGAAGAAGATGCTTATGCAAAACGCCGTAAGGATGAGATAGAGGAAGAAAGTAAGAATTTCCAGACGGTCTTAGAGGAACAGACAAAGTTAGAAGAAGGTGCAAAACAGGTAGTAGCAGATATTACCATGGAAGAAGTTGCTATGCGCCAGAACGTAGAGTTCGTGTTAGAAAACTTATTCCGTATTCATTCAGAAATTGAACGTTTTGATAATGAAAAGAATGAACTTATGGACAATGCAACCAATGCTAAGGCTGATGTTGAAAAGAAACTGCATGATATTGAAGAAATTAAGCTTACTATCGCAGCCTCCATTGAAACAGTTGCTCATTTACAGGAAGAACTGACTTTAGGCTTAGAAAAGAAGAATCAGATGTCAGAGCAGCATCGTGGTTTCTTCCAGAAACAGGAAGATGTATCCAAGAGAATGAACAATTTGGATAAAGAATTGATTCGTTTGGGCAATCAGTTAGAAAAATTAGCTGACGCAGCAGAATTCCAGCATAATTATATGTGGGAAGAGTACGAAATTACTCCACATGCGGCATTAGAACTTCGCAAGGAAGGCTATGATAATCTTGCAGAGCTTAAGAAGATGATTGCACAAATCAAGGATGACATCAGAAAACTTGGTGATGTAAACGTAAATGCTATCGAAGAGTACAAGGAAGTATCTGAGCGTTATGAATTCTTAAAGACACAGCATGACGACCTGATAGAGGCAGAGCAGACTCTGATAGGCATTATTGAAGAATTAGACAATGGTATGCGCAAGCAGTTCGAAGAGAAGTTTGCAGAAATCCAGAAAGAATTTGATAGTTCCTTCAAGCAGTTGTTCGGTGGCGGACATGGTACACTTGAATTGGTTGAAGATGAGGATATCTTGGAATGTGGTATTCGAATTATTGCACAGCCACCAGGAAAGAAATTGCAGAACATGATGCAGCTTTCCGGTGGAGAAAAGGCACTTACAGCGATTGCACTTTTATTTGCAATTCAGGCACTTAAGCCATCGCCATTCTGTCTTTTAGACGAAATTGAAGCTGCGCTTGACGATTCCAACGTTGTACGTTTTGCACAGTACTTAAATCGATTAACACAGAATACACAGTATATCGTTATCACACATCGTCGTGGTACGATGGCAGCAGCAGACCGTCTCTATGGTATTACCATGCAGGAGAAAGGTGTATCTGCACTCGTATCTGTAAACTTAATCGAGAATGACCTTAGTGAATAGTGAGGAATAGACATGGGATTTTTTGACCGCCTGGTACAGGGCCTTACAAAAACCAGAAACAATATTGTTTCTGGGATTGATGCCATTTTTAATGGGTTTTCCAATATTGATGAGGATTTTTATGAAGAGTTAGAAGAAATTCTTATTATGGGTGACTTAGGTGTCCATGCTACAGAGAATATTTTGGAAGACCTTCGTAGAAAAGTTAAAGAAAATCACATCAAAGAACCTTCTGATTGCAAGCAGTTCTTAATTGACAGTATTAAAGAGCAGATGAAGGTAGAAGAAACTGCATATCGTTTTGAAGAAGAAAAATCTGTTCTTCTCGTTATCGGTGTAAATGGCGTTGGTAAGACAACTACTGTAGGTAAGTTAGCAGGAAAGTTCAAAGCACAGGGGAAGAAGGTTGTAATTGCAGGTGCAGATACCTTCCGTGCAGCAGCAGGCGAGCAGCTAAAGGAATGGGCGAACCGCTCTGGTGTAGACATGATTGGAGGACCAGAAGGTTCCGATCCTGGTGCAGTTGTATTTGATGCAACAGCGGCTGCCAAAGCTAGAAATGCAGATTTGTTGATTGTAGATACAGCAGGAAGATTACACAATAAGAAAAATCTCATGAATGAGTTAGGTAAAATCAATCGTATTCTGGAAAGAGAATATCCAGATGCATATAGAGAGACGCTGATAGTACTAGACGCAACGACAGGACAGAATGCACTAGTGCAGGCGAAAGAGTTTGCAGAGGTTGCAGGTATCTCAGGTATCGTGCTTACTAAGATGGATGGTACAGCCAAAGGCGGTATCGCTGTAGCGATTCAGTCAGAGCTTGGTGTGCCAGTAAAATATATTGGTGTAGGTGAAACGATTGATGATTTGCAAAAATTTGATTCAGATGAATTTGTAAATGCTTTATTTACAACAGAGCAGTAAGGGAGAGTCTTCTATGTTGACATTAAATAAATTTGAAGAAGCAAGTGAAAAAGTAAAAGAGGTTACACTAGAAACAAAGCTTATCTATAGTGAGTTTTTAAGTAACCAGACCGGAAATAAAGTATATTTAAAACCAGAAAACCTTCAGCTTACCGGTGCATATAAGGTGCGTGGTGCATACTATAAGATTAGCACATTAACAGCAGAAGAAAGAAGCAAAGGGCTTATCACAGCCTCTGCTGGTAATCATGCACAAGGGGTAGCTTATGCTGCAAAACGTTATGGTTGTAAAGCGATTATTGTTATGCCTACAGGTACACCACTTATCAAAATTAACCGTACCAAGAGCTACGGAGCAGAAGTAATTTTACATGGTGATGTATATGATGAAGCATGTGCACATGCATTGGAATTAGCGGAAAGAGAAGGTTACACCTTTATTCACCCATTTGATGACTTGGATGTTGCAACAGGTCAGGCAAGTATAGCAATGGAGATTTTTAAAGAACTTCCATTGGTAGAGTATATTCTTGTTCCAATCGGAGGTGGCGGTCTTGCCGCAGGTGTTGCAACACTCGCAAAACTCCTTAATCCAAAGATTAAGGTAATTGGTGTAGAACCTGCAGGTGCAAACTGTATGCAGAGTTCTTTGGCATCTGGTAAAGTAACAACGCTTCCTACTGTAAACACCATCGCAGATGGTACTGCAGTAAAAACACCAGGTAATATGATTTTTCCGTATATTCAGGAGAATTTGGATGATATTATTACTGTAGAGGATGATGAACTTATCGGTTCCTTCCTTGATATGGTAGAAAACCATAAAATGGTAGTAGAAAACTCTGGTTTTTTAACAGTGGCAGCTCTTAAACACCTTGATATCAAAGATAAGAGAGTTGTTTCTATTCTTAGTGGTGGCAACATGGATATCATTACCATGTCATCTGTTGTGCAACAAGGGCTTATTTTCCGAGATAGAATTTTCACAGTATCTGTGTTACTTCCAGATAAACCAGGTCAGTTGTCACAGGTTGCAGACGTTATTGCAAGGGAACAGGGTAATGTAATCAAACTTGAACATAACCAGTTTGTATCTACAAACCGTAATGATGTAGTAGAGCTTCGTATTACAATGGAAAGCTTTGGTACGGACCATAAGAAACAGATTTTGAAACAGCTTGAGGCAGGTGGATATCAGCCAAAGGTTGTTCGAACATCTATTTAATGGAGGATTCATAGATGAAAAAAAGACATATTGTAGTTGCCTTCATATTGGTTATGGCGATGGTTGTAACAGCATGTGGAAGTAGCAAACAGACTTTAGAAGGCAAATGGATTGGTACATTGGATCTCACCAAGCAATTTGAAGATGGTTTAAAAGCTGCAAATCCAGATTTAGAAAAGTATGTTGCGTTTGAGAATTTGATTTTTCAAATGGATATTTCTTTTGTAGAAGGTCAGATGGAGATGTCTGTAAAACAGGAATCCATGGAGTACTTTGATGCAAATTTTGCGGAAGGTATGAAGAATATCGCAGTTGAATATTGGAAAGATGGACTGGCAGAGTTTCATATGAGCTTAGAAGAAGCAATTACAGAATCGGGTATGACCGAAGAAGAATACATGAACCGTATATACCAGGAAACCGGTATTGATAAGATGATAGAGTCTATGTCAGGAATAACTGAGAAGACCTTGGAGAAGCTTTCTAATATGAGGGGAACCTATACAACTCCTGTGAATAACGAACTTCGTTTATATTACACAGAGGATGATTATGAATCCATGGGATATAAATTCAAAGACAAGCAGTTGAATATTACCATAAAAGGTGATTCATTTACACTTCTTATTGAGTGTGAGAAAAACCAATAAACATCCGTTTGGGAGGATTCCGATATGAAAAAGCGTAGTCTCTTATTGGTGCTTATCATGACAATGGTATTAAGTATTACCGCATGTGGCACGCAGGAACAAGATAAGAAAGAGAATCCATTCGTGGGAACATGGTCAGGCACATTGGACTTGACAGAATATGTAGTAAATACAATCGTAGCAGAAAATGCAGACTTGCAAAAATATGCAAAGTTTGAAAACTTAACATTTACGCTCACCTTTACATTTACAGAGGATAAGGTTTTATTGCATTTAGATGATGCATCAGCACAGCAGTTCATTGCAAATGCAGAAGCAGGGATTGCGACTATGGTAGATGCAATGGTTGCGGATATCGCTACAGCAAATAATATGACAGCAGAAGATGTATATGCAGGAATGTCTGTTACCAGAGATGCTTATGTCGCTTCTGTAGTGGAATCTATGAAGCTTGGTGATATGGTAAAGGCCATGGCAGGAGCGTTGGAACTGAATGGTTCCTATAAATACGATGCAGAGAAGATTGTTGTGCTTTATGAAGACAAGACATATGAAGAGATGAAATATGTATTGGAATCGGAGAAATTAACAATTACGGTATCAGATGGAACCAATGAATTTGCGATTCCATGTAGTAAAACAAAATAGATTGTTTTTATTGAAAAACATAGCAGGTGTCAATAGTTTTTGCTTGACACCTGTTTCTTTTTATGTTAAGTTACTTAAGGTGCGTACAGTGTAAAGTGTTTTTGCTTGATACATACCAGATAGGAAAATGATATGGAATCAAAAATTGAACTTGCGTATTTGTATGATTTTTATGGAGAGCTTTTGAATGAGCACCAGAGACAGATTTACGAAGATTTCGTGTTAAACGATTTGTCACTCGGTGAGATTGCCACAGAAGAGGGCATCAGCCGACAGGGTGTACATGATTTGATAAAGCGATGCAGTAAGAAACTGCAGGATTATGAAGATAAGCTTCACTTAGTAGAGAAGTTCCTTCATGTAAAGGACGATGTGGCACAGATTCATGAGCTCGCAATGCAGTGCAAGACATCTCATGATGAAAGCATCTTAACAGAAATCGAAACCATCTCTAACAAAATTTTAGAGGAGTTATAATATGGCATTTGACAGTTTAACTGAAAAACTGCAGAACGTATTCAAAAACCTGCGTGGCAAGGGTCGTCTTACAGAAGATGATGTAAAGGTAGCCATGAAAGAAGTAAAACTGGCGCTTTTAGAAGCTGACGTAAACTTCCGTGTGGTAAAACAGTTCATTAAAGACGTACAGGAACGTGCAATCGGACAGGACGTTATGAACGGTTTAAATCCAGGCCAGATGGTAATCAAGATTGTAAATGAGGAAATGGTCAAACTCATGGGTTCGGAAACCACTGAGATTGCTTTCCAGCCAGGCAAGGCACTTACAATCATCATGATGGTAGGTCTTCAGGGTGCTGGTAAGACCACCACTACCGCAAAGCTTGCAGGTAAGTTCAAGACCAAAGGGAAAAAGAGCCTCTTGGCAGCCTGTGACGTGTATCGTCCAGCGGCGATTGAACAGTTGAAAATCAACGGCGAGAAAATGGGCGTGGAAGTCTTCGAAATGGGTACTTCTGAAAAACCAGTAAACATCGCAAAAGCTGCAGTTGAATATGCAAAGAAAAATGAATTTAATGTGTTATTCATCGATACTGCTGGTCGTCTTCATGTAGATGAAGAAATGATGGCAGAATTGGTTGCAATAAAAGAAGCGACAGAGGCATTCCAGACCATCTTGGTTGTAGATGCGATGACTGGTCAGGATGCAGTAAATGTAGCAGAAACCTTTGATGAAAAGGTTGGCATCGACGGTGTAGTTCTTACCAAGTTAGATGGTGATACCCGTGGTGGTGCGGCGCTTTCTATCAGAGCCGTAACTGGAAAGCCAATTCTTTACGCTGGTATGGGAGAGAAACTTTCCGATTTGGAACAGTTCTATCCAGACCGTATGGCATCTCGAATCCTTGGTATGGGTGATGTGCTTACGATGATTGAGAAAGCACAGGAAAACATCGACGAGGAAGCTGCAAAGAAAATCGAGCAGAAGATGCGCAAGAATCAATTTGACTATGAGATGTATTTAGAATCCATGAGTCAGATGAAGAAAATGGGCGGTATGTCAGCTATGATGAGCATGATGCCAGGTATGGGTATGGGCAAAATGCCAGATATCGATACAGATGCTGCAGAGAAGCAGATGGCACGTACAGAAGCAATTATTCAGTCCATGACCATTAAGGAACGTCAGAATCCAAAGCTGATGAACCCAAGCCGTAAGCACCGTATTGCAAAAGGTGCAGGTGTAGACATCGCTGAAGTAAACAGACTCGTAAAACAGTTTGAACAGATGCAGAAGATGATGAAGAAAATGCCTGGTATGATGGGTGGCCGTAGAGGAAGAAGAGGTGGAAATCCTTTCGGCGGAAGATTTCCATTTTAGAAACTAACTTGTTAAAATCGGTTGAATTGACAACGGTTTTAAATAAATATGTTAACAAATTTATATTTTAATCCTAGGAGGAAACAAAAATGGCAGTTAAAATCAGATTAAGAAGAATGGGACAGAAAAAAGCACCTTACTACAGAATCATCGTAGCAGATTCAAAATCTCCAAGAGATGGACGTTTCATCGATGAAATCGGAACATATGATCCAATGAAAACACCATCAGAATACAATGTAGACGAAGAAGCAGCTAAGAAATGGTTAGCAAACGGAGCTCAGCCAACTGAAACTGTTGCAAGAATTTTCAAAGCAACCGGCATCACAAAATAAGACGAAAGAGGTGGGCAATGAAGGAGTTAGTAG
>JAZSCQ010000008.1:0-3581 GCA_045530745.1 Agathobacter sp. | reverse complement strand
AAGGGAGTTTACCTATGATGTACGATGTAGCGATTATTGGTGCTGGCGTCATCGGAAGTGCGATTGCAAGAGAGCTTTCCAAATATGATGTAAAAGTGTGCTGTCTAGAACGTGAAGAAGACGTTTGCTGTGGCACATCCAAAGCAAACAGTGCCATTATCCACGCAGGATTTGATGCAAAACCAGGAACATTAAAAGCAAAATTAAATGTTCGTGGAAACGAAATGATGGATCAGTTATCCAAAGACTTAGATATTCCATTCAAAAGAAATGGATCTTTGGTTGTATGTACCAAGGAACAGGATCCAGCAGGTTTAGAAGATTTATTAGAAAAAGCAAAAGCAAATGGTGTTCCAAGATGCCGTATCTTAGACCGTGAAGAGCTCATTGCTATGGAACCAAATTTAAGTGATGATGTTGTAGCTGCATTCCACGCTCCAACAGGTGCTATTGTTTGTCCATTCCATATGACGATGGCATTTGCAGAAAATGCTTTTGAAAATGGCGTAGAATTTTTCCTTAACACAAACGTTGAGAAAATTGAAAAAGCAGAAGACGGATACCGTATTGTAACGAATAAAGGAATTTATGAAACTAAAGTTGTTGTAAACGCAGCTGGTGTATACTCAGATGAATTTAACAATCAGGTTTCTGAAAGAAAATTACAGATTATCGCTCGTAAGGGCGAATATATGCTTCTCGATAAGCAGGCTGGATGTCATGTAAATCAGACTATCTTCCAGCTCCCAAGTAAAATGGGTAAGGGTGTATTGGTTTCTCCAACTGTACACGGCAACCTCTTAGTAGGACCTACTGCAGCTGATATCGAAGATAAAGAAGGAACAGATACCACTCAGAAGTATCTCGATTCTTTAGGACCTATGGCTGCACTTTCTGTAAAGAACGTACCTCTTCGTCAGGTTATCACAAGCTTTGCAGGTCTTCGTGCACATGAAGTAGATGGCGACTTTGTACTTGGCGAAGCAGAAGATGCTCCAGGCTTCTTTAATGCAGCCGGCGTAGAATCTCCAGGTCTTTCTTCTGCACCAGCTATCGGCGAATACCTCGGCGACATGATTGCAGAAAAACTTTCATTAGTAAAGAAAGAAAACTTCAAAGCAACCCGTAAGGGTATCTTGAATCCAGAACATCTTACCATGGAAGAAAGAAATGCTTTGATTAAAGAAAACCCAGCATACGGCAACATCATCTGCCGTTGTGAAATGATTTCGGAGGGAGAAATCTTAGACGCAATCCACCGTCCACTCGGCGCTCGTTCACTTGATGGTGTAAAACGTCGTACACGTGCTGGTATGGGACGCTGTCAGGCAGGCTTCTGTTCACCAAGAACAATGGAAATCCTTGCTCGCGAAGTTCCAATGGAAATGAATGAAATCACAAAGAACGGTGGCAAATCTACATATATCGTAGGCACCAATAAAAATATTTAAGGAGGATACGTCATGAAAAATTATGATTTAGTAATCGTTGGTGGCGGTCCTGCTGGTCTTGCCGCTGCTGTCTCAGCTAGAGACAATGGAATCGAAAGCATTCTTATCATTGAACGTGATAAAGAGCTTGGTGGTATCTTAAACCAGTGTATCCACAACGGATTTGGTTTACATACCTTTAAAGAAGAATTAACAGGCCCTGAATATGCAGCTCGTTTTGCAGCTTTAGTTTACGAAAGAAATATCGAATACAAATTAAATACCATGGTTATGGATATTAACGACGACAAAGTCGTTACTGCTATGAACCGCGAAGATGGCATGTTCCAGATTCAGGCAAAAGCAGTTATCCTTGCAATGGGCTGTCGCGAAAGAAGCCGTGGAGCACTTAATATCCCAGGCTACCGTCCAGCTGGTATCTACTCTGCTGGAACAGCGCAGCGTCTTGTAAACATGGAAGGCTATATGCCAGGTAGAAAATGTGTCATCTTAGGTTCTGGTGACATCGGTCTTATCATGGCTCGTCGTATGACCTTAGAGGGTGCTAAAGTAGAAGTCGTTGCAGAACTTATGCCATACTCAGGCGGCTTAAAGAGAAATATCGTACAGTGTCTTGACGACTTCGGTATTCCACTTAAACTCAGCCATACTGTAGTAGACATCGAAGGAAAAGAACGTGTAGAAGCTATCACTATCGCAGAGGTAGGTCCAGATAGAAAACCTATCCCAGGAACAGAAATCCGTTACGAATGTGATACCTTACTTCTTTCTTGTGGTCTTCTTCCAGAAAACGAATTATCTAGAAGTGCCGGCGTAGCTTTATCACCTATCACTTCTGGTCCAGTCGTAAACGACAGCTTAGAAACCAATATCGACGGTATCTTTGCATGTGGTAACGTACTTCACGTACACGACCTCGTTGACTATGTTTCCCAGGAAGCAACAACTGCTGGTAAGAACGCTGCAAACTATATCAAGAATGGTAAAAATGCAGAAGCAAAAGAAGTAAAAATCTTCCCAGAAGGCGGCGTACGTTACACTGTACCTGCTACTATCCGTCCAAGTGAAATGGATGATACACTTACAGTTCGTTTCCGTGTTGCAGACGTATACAAAAACCACGCAATCTGCACATATTTTGACAACGAACTCATTAGCAAACGTAAACGTCCTGTTATGGCTCCAGGCGAAATGGAACAGGTTATCCTCACAAAGGCTAAACTTGCTGAATACCCTGACCTTGACAGAATTACTATTACATTAGAGGAGGCATAAAAGATGGAAAATAGAGATTTAATCTGTATCGGATGTCCTTTAGGATGCCCACTTAATGTTACTATCGAAAATGGCGAAGTTACGGAAGTAAAAGGCAACACCTGTCCAAAGGGTGATGCTTATGCTCGCAAAGAAGTAACTAACCCAACTCGTATCGTTACCTCTACTGTCGTAGTAGAAGGCGGCGTAGCTCCTATGGTATCCTGCAAAACTGCAGCTGATATTCCAAAAGGAAAAATCTTTGACGTAACCGAAGCGTTAAAAGACGTAAAAGCTCAGGCTCCAGTAGCAATTGGCGATGTATTACTCGCTGACGTAGCTGGCACTGGCGTAGATATCGTAGCTACAAAGAATGTAGAAAAAGCATAAATAAACATGAAAAAAGGACACCACTTGGTGTCCTTTTTTCGAGGAGTTTAGTTATGAAAATGTTTATAATAAAAAGGGAATGTTGTAAAGGCATTTCCGACCTTTACAAGTGTTAGTATAACCACAAAATGTGTCAAACATATGTCTATTTTCAAAAACATTTCTAAAATCGCATACAATTTCTTAATAAACTTTTTATATTTCATGGGCTGTCGCAAAGTATATATTTGTGGTAGCCTTTCTTCATGCTTAGAAACACATCTGCACATATATTCTATATGCATTTTCGAACATTTATGAGAAACGCTTATATTTTCTTGAATCCTGCTTCTAGCTTAAGTTTTGTGTCTTTCAATTATTTTACTATCTGCGAAGTATGCTCCGTTGTGAGAAAGACATTGCACAGCCTTTCCTAGTGTCTCTAAGTACGGCATCTTTATATAGTTGATATTATATGTGCATGCTCGAAACTCGATGCAAAATCAG
>JAZSCQ010000013.1:0-2908 GCA_045530745.1 Agathobacter sp. | reverse complement strand
TTATTTTACTAATTCTTTAACCTTAGCAGCTTTACCAACGCGATCTCTTAAGTAGTAAAGTTTAGCACGTCTTACTTTACCTTTACGTACGATTTCTACTTTTTCTACGTTTGGTGAGTGAAGTGGCCATGTTTTTTCTACGCCAACACCGTTAGAAAGTTTTCTAACTGTGAATGTAGCACGGTTGCTTCCACCCTGTTTCTTAATAACTGTTCCTTCGAAAACCTGAATTCTTTCACGGTTACCTTCTTTGATTTTACCGTAAACTTTTACAGTATCACCAACAGAAAATACTGGAACTTCAGCTTTAAGCTGTTCTGCTTCGATGCTTCTAATAATTTCACTTGCGTTCATTTTGTGACCTCCTATTTACTTTGACGTTCTTAATGCGCACTATGCTAACAACAGAGGACCATCAGATTTTATTCACAACATTAGTAATCTACCACAGATTACCTAAGATTGCAAGCATTTCTTGGTGTTTTTCTTCAAAAACATACTAGTCCTGTCCCATCCAAATAATTGGTGTTTTGGATAAGAACATATTGAGTGACTTCTGAATCTTGGTAGACGCTTCATCTCCCACCATAATCTGGCTATATGGTCTCCAACCTAAATCAATCATCTTGTTAATTATATAGGTCTGCAATGCAGTACCGATACGCTGACCGCGGAACTTATCATATACATAAAGCATACCAATACTATCGTCATTGTGTACGCCAATCATGCCTGCTAACTCATCATTTACAAACGCACCATACATACGACTTTTTTCGATACGTTCTTTGATGTAGTCCTTATCCTGCACTTTCTGATAATCAGCATGGTCGTATGCATACTGCACTTCGTCCACATATTCCATCGTAAGTGGGCGAATGGTTACACCCTTATCCGTAGGTTTACCATCTGCACGATACAATCCTGTAATTGGCAGACGCTCTCTTGGTGTATATACAGACTGATAGCACACCAGGCGATATTGTAAATTGAGCAGTTTGTGCACTGGTTCAACCATCTCTTCCTGATGAAGTACTATCTTCTTAATTGAGAGTCTTACTTCCTTTGGAAGATTCATGAAGAAATCTTTTTTCGTTCCAGAATGATGATAATATCCCGTTTCCTTATCCTGAATCAAAATGTCATTGCCATCTCTTGCAATCAAAATTGCACGCCCACGATTAATCGACTCTATCATATCCATATTGAGTGTCTTATTTAACATCAATTTGTCTTTACATTCATGTAAAGCAAAGTACTGGTCATACAAATCCGGACGACGCTGCATGGTACGCTTCTTTGCTTCGTCTAATTTCCAGTCTTCAATTTTTTTCTGATTTCCGCTAAGAAGAATCTCTGGCACCATCTTTTCATGCCATTCTTCTGGTCTTGTATACTGTGGATACTCCAATAAATATCCGTGGAATGATTCTGTTTCTGCAGACATCTCATTGTGAAGCACGCCTGGCACCAAACGAGAAATCGCATCTATCATAACCATAGCCGCAAGTTCTCCACCCGTTAGTACATAATCACCAATCGAAACATAATCTGTCACGATTTCTTCCAACACACGCTCATCAATGCCCTCATAGTGTCCACACAGCAGGATAAGATCATCGTTTTTTGCCAACTTCTCTGCCACACGCTGGGTAAATGGATACCCTTGTGGTGTCACATAAACCACGCGACGTTTGTGATTTTCTGGGATTTTGGAAACCACATGCTGATATGCATCATATACAGGCTGTGCCTGCATCAGCATCCCTGCACCACCACCATATGGATAATCATCCACTTTTTTGTGCTTGTCTTCGGAAAAATCACGAATATTTGTCGCATCAATTGAAATTTTCCCTTCTTCAATCGCACGTCCTGTAATTGATGTCTTAAGTCCGTTCTCTACCATCTCTGGAAATAATGTTAAAACATGAAAATTCATACCTTCGCCCCTTTTTCTGTATGTTCTATTTCACTTCAATATAAAATCTGCCAAATACTACTCTTTACCCTATCACGCAGCCTAATCTCTTAATCCTGGCAACAAATGTACTAACACAGTGCCTTTCTCCAAGTCAATTTCTTTCACACAATCTGGAATCTTAGGCACCAGCAAATCCGCTTCTCCCATCTTGGTAAACACATATACATCATTCGCACCAGTCTGGATGACATCAGTAAGCTCTCCTAAATCTTCGCCTTCATCCGAAAACCCTTTCAATCCAATGAGGTCTGCAATAAAATATTCTCCTGGTTTTAACTTCACAGCATGCTCTCTTGTCACCAAAAGATCTGCATTCTTATATTTTTCTACATCATTGATGTTGTCAAACTCTTTAAATTTCAAGATAACCAGATTCTTAAAGAACTTCACAGATTGCACTTCCAAGTTCAGCTGTTCTTTTCCTGTATCTAAAACTACTTTTTTTAATTTTTTAAATCTCTGTGGGTCATCTGTGGTAGGAAACACCTTTACTTCTCCACGTACTCCATGCGTGGTTGTGATGACTCCAACTCTTAATAATTGTTCCATACATTACCTCTTTTTATTATTTCCTTTATTTTACCATATCCTGCGTTTTTGTCACAAGAAATATTATATATTTTTTACTAAATGCAAAAAAAGGGGCTGTCGCACAAATATCAATTTGTCGACGCCCTTTCTTTGTATCTAGAAACACATTTGTCCCACTATATATCAGGTGTATTTTCTCTCGGTTAAGATAAACGTTTATTTTCTAAGAAGTGCACATTCCACTCTTGTGAATTTTTATGTCTTTCCAAAATTTTACAATCTGCGAAAGTATATCCGTATGATGAAAGACACCATTACAGACTTTTCGTGCATCTCTTAATACGGCAGATTTATATTATGTCATGTGCTTGGCTTGACTGTTTGAGACGCCGC
>JAZSCQ010000023.1:0-4613 GCA_045530745.1 Agathobacter sp. | reverse complement strand
TATTCATATTTCTGAGGTTCTTTTGGACGGTAGAGTACCATATGTCCAGCTGTCACAATTTTTTCTTCTCCATCTATATGAAAGTGAGCTTTTCCAGAGGCAATATACAGTAACTGAAAATCCAAACGTCCCTTAGGTCTCTAGGTAGGAAGTTTTGGCCTTGTATATAAATGATATGTACCGCAACTTGTGACGATTAGAGGTTTGGATTTATCTTTAATAGGAAAAAGTTGGTTGTTTAAATAGGCATTGCTTGTATTATTTAGTGCATGTTTTGTCCAATGTAAGCTATGTTTTTTTTTCCTTGTTTTTTTTATAATACAATTAATAAAAAACACGTAATAAAGGCTGGCAAAAGAAAAGGAGAGTAATTAGTATGATAGAAAAAAGTATTTGAAGTGTTATAACATAGTAGGCTACGGCATAGGTGACATAGTGAAAAAGTATCATCATAAAGATATTGGAAGTAAGTTGATAACAGTATTATTTTGTGTAATTGATCAATGGGAAGACAAAGTAGAACTTGTTTTACAGAGTCCTTCAGATACAGGAAAAATTATGCATTATATGATGAATAGATAAGAAACAAGGTTGTATGATGAGATGGTTAAAATTTAATAATTTTTGGAGGTAAAAAATGTCAAAGGTAATTAATTCAGTTGAAGCATTATTAAAAAAGATGCAAGCGATGAAAGAGGCGCAGAGTGTATTTGCTACTTATACACAAGAACAGGTAGACAAAATCTTTTTTGAAGCAGCTATGGCTGCAAATGCACAGCGTATTCCACTGGCAAAGATGGCTGTTGCAGAAACTGGAATGGGAATTGTAGAAGATAAAGTAATCAAAAATCATTATGCATCAGAATATATTTTTAACGCATATAAAGATATAAAAACATGTGGAGTAATTGAAGATGATAAAGCATTTGGAATTAAGAAAATTGCAGAACCAATTGGTTTGATTGCAGCAGTTATTCCAACGACAAATCCAACTTCAACGGCAATTTTTAAAACACTTCTTGCATTAAAGACAAGAAATGCAATTATTATTAGCCCACATCCACGTGCAAAAAATTCAACTATCCAAGCGGCAAAAATTGTGTTAGATGCAGCTGTGAAAGCTGGAGCACCTAAAGATATCATTGGATGGATTGATGAACCATCGTTGGAGCTTACCAATGAAGTAATGAAAGAAGCAGATATCATTTTAGCAACAGGTGGTCCTGGAATGGTAAAAGCAGCTTATTCATCAGGAAAACCTGCACTCGGCGTAGGTGCTGGAAATACACCAGTTATCATCGATGATACAGCAGATATTAAGATGGCAGTCAACTCAATCATTCATTCAAAGACATTTGACAATGGTATGATTTGTGCTTCTGAACAGTCGGTAACTGTTATGGAAAATGTATACGAAGCGGTAAAAGAAGAGTTTGCACTTCGTGGATGTTACTTCTTAAAGGAAGATGAATTAGATAAAGTAAGAAAAACCATCATCATTCATGGTTCCTTAAATGCAAAAATTGTTGGTCAGTCTGCATACAAAATTGCACAGCTTGCAGGCGTTGAAGTACCAGAAGAAACCAAGATTTTAATTGGTGAAGTAGAATCGGTAGATATTTCAGAAGAATTTGCACATGAAAAATTATCTCCAGTTTTAGCAATGTATAAAGCAACAAGCTTTGATGAAGCTCTCGAAAAAGCAGCACAGCTTGTAGCAGATGGAGGTTATGGACATACATCTTCTATTTATGCACATCCATCACAGACCGAAAAACTTGCAAAACATGCAGCAGCAATGAAAACCTGTCGTATCCTTGTAAATACACCTGCAGCACACGGTGGTATTGGTGATCTTTACAACTTCAAACTTGCTCCATCCTTAACATTAGGTTGTGGTTCATGGGGGGGAAACTCAGTTTCTGAGAACGTAGGAGTAAAACATTTAATCAATATCAAAACGGTAGCTGAAAGGAGAGAAAACATGCTTTGGTTTAGAACACCTCAAAAGGTATATTTCAAAAAAGGTTGTATGCCAGTTGCTTTGGATGAGCTTGGAAATGAACTCGGAAAGAAGAAAGCATTTATTGTAACAGACAGTTTCTTATATAAAAATGGATATGTAAAAGGTATCGAAGATAAATTAGATGAAATGGGAATCAAGCATACCTGTTTCTACGAAGTAGCTCCAGATCCAACTTTAGAATGTGCACAGGCTGGAACAGAGGCAATGAGAAGCTTTGAACCAGATGTAATTATTGCACTCGGTGGCGGTTCTGCAATGGATGCAGCTAAAATCATGTGGGTAATGTACGAACATCCAGAAGCAGACTTCCTTGATATGGCAATGCGTTTTATGGACATTCGTAAGCGTGTATACAAATTCCCTAAGATGGGTGAAAAAGCATACTTTGTAGCTATTCCAACCTCATCAGGTACAGGTTCAGAAGTAACACCTTTTGCAGTTATCACAGATGAAAAGACAGGTGTAAAATATCCGCTTGCAGATTATGAATTGCTTCCAAATATGGCAATCATTGACGCAGACAATATGATGACACAGCCTAAGGGGCTTACTAGTGCATCTGGTGTGGATGCACTTACACATGCGTTAGAAGCATATGCTTCTATTATGGCTACAGACTATACAGATGGTCTTGCATTAAAGGCAATGAAAAATATTTTTGCATATCTTCCATCTGCTTATGAAAATGGGGCAAATGACCCAATCGCAAGAGAAAAGATGGCAGATGCATCCACACTTGCTGGTATGGCTTTTGCAAATGCATTTTTAGGTGTATGTCATTCTATGGCACATAAATTAGGTGCATTTCATCACTTACCACATGGTGTTGCAAATGCTCTCCTTATTACAGAAGTAATGAGATTTAACGCAACGGATGTACCTACAAAAATGGGAACTTTCTCACAGTACCAGTATCCACATGCAATGGAACGTTATGTAGAATGTGCAAACTTCTTAGGTGTTTTTGGAAAAGACGACAAAGATACCCTTGAAAAATTTATTGAAAAGATTGATGAATTAAAAGAGAGAGTTGGAATCAAAAAGACAATCAAAGAATATGGCGTAGATGAACAGTATTTCTTAGATACTTTAGACGATATGGTAGAGCAGGCATTTGATGACCAGTGTACTGGTGCAAATCCAAGATATCCACTTATGAAGGAACTAAAAGAAATGTATTTAAACGCTTATTATGGTAAATAGAAGGGGGATAAGATATGCATAATTTAGTAAATGCAGAATTATTAATTAAACGTACACATAAAGAAGTGTACAAATGTGATGATTGTATTATCAAACTTTTTGAGAGTACATATGCCAAATCAGATATCTTCAATGAAGCCTTAAATACCGTTCGTGTAGAGGAAACAGGACTTGGAGTTCCAAAGGTAAAAGAGGTGACAGAAATCGATGGCAAATGGGCGCTTGTTACAGAGTACAATGAAGGTGTAACATTAGAAAAACTGATGGAAGAAAATCCAGACAGATTAGAAGAATATATGGAACAGTTTGTAGATTTGCAGATTGAAATCCATGGAAAACAGTCTAGTCTTTTACGTAGATTAAAAGGAAAATTACAAAGACAGATTAACAGTTTAAAAATTATCGATGCTACGACCAGATATGAACTTCTTGCACGTCTAGAAGGAATGCCAAAGCATAAAAAATTATGCCACGGCGATTACAATCCAAGTAATGTACTTGTTACAGAAGATGGCAGCTTCAAAGTTATCGACTGGGCACATGCTACACAGGGAAATGCAAGTGCAGATGCTGCAATGACCTATTTATTATTCGCATTAAAGGATCAAGATAAAGCTGATTTATACTTAAGACTTTATTGTAAGAAGAGTGATACCGCTAGACAGTATGTACAAAAGTGGATTCCAATCGTAGCAGCTTCCCAGCTTACGAAAGATAATGAACTAGAAAAAGAGTTCCTTATGAAATGGATTGATGTCATGGATTTTGAGTAAGATGAGATTACAGATAGAGCATTGGAACTTGTTTCAATGCTCTTTATATTGTTGAGATTGATGCAGGTGATACCTATGCGTATGATGCCGAAGGTTTAAAGACACAAAAGGGCAGAGAGGATGCGGCAAAAGAACGAATCTTTTCGCTTCTTCCAGAGGAACAAAAAGTAGAGTTTATTGCTTTATTTGATGAGTTTGAAGCCTATGAAACAGCAGAATCCAAATTTGCTCATGCCATGGACAATCTTTAGCCACTGTTATTAAATAACGGTAATGGTGGACGTGATTGGAGAGAACATGAGGTTACTGCCAAGCAGGTCTATGGACGACAGGGAAAAACTAAACTCGGATCTATAGAATTATTCGAGGTAGTAGACCAAATCATCCAAGAAAATATAAAAAAAAGAAATATCAGAGAATAAGGAAAAGAAGATCCACTCCTATTATAAAAAATAAGAGAGAATCGTCTTTTTTATTATGTAGATTTTTGAATAATGTTTTTTCGATATTCTTTTGGGGAAATACCTTTTACTTTTTTAAAAATACGGCTAAAGTATAAAGGATTTTCATAGCCGATAATTGTTGCAATTTCGGTTATGTTATACTGCTCA
>JAZSCQ010000006.1:0-33850 GCA_045530745.1 Agathobacter sp. | reverse complement strand
AGAAAGCCTTACATTGAAATATGAAGGTGCAAAAGAAAATTATGGCGCATGTGTCAGCTTATCTCCAGTAGGAGACATCACAGGAAAGAATACATTCACATTAAAGATTACGAACAACGGAGCAACAGCAAAGGTTCGTCTAGATATGATTGCGGCGGACGGAAGTACACGTTCTCATGTATCCGTTGATCCAGGAGCTGCATGGTGGCATCAGCTTCAAAATGATGGTGTATTCCTGGTAATTGGTGAAAATACAGAAGTGACAGTAGTGATTACATATGATCCAACTAAAGCTCCAACAGACATTAGAGTTCTTCCAGCATTACAGGAAGAAATAGATACGATTAGCGTAGATCTTACATTTAGTAACTTCAAATTCGAATAATAATATTTTAGAAAGTTGAGAAAACAAGCATGATATCAAAAAAGAAAAAAATAGTTTTATCCTCTATCATGGCAGTTCTTCTCGTATTTAGCGTAGCGCTCAATGCTTTGGCATTGACCAAATTCGATAATATTTTTGAAAAATTCTTTGGTAAATCACCAGCCTCTTTGGCTGGTGATACCATGGGAGCAGACGTAGACTATGTAAAGAGTGACTTCAATAGTCCTTCTGAACTGTATGCCTACGAAGAATCTAAGGTAGCAGAGATTGCCCAGGAGGGTATCGTGCTTTTAAAGAACGATGGTGTGCTTCCACTTGATAAAGGAACGGCTTTGAGTATTTTCAGCCACTCTTCCGTAGATTTAGTAAGTGGCGGTTCGGGCTCAGGCTCTGGTTCCTTTGAACTTACAAAGAATTTAAAAGAAGGCTTAGAAGGTGCAGGTCTTAAAGTAAATGATAAGCTTTGGGACTTCTATTCCAAGGGAGAAGGTTCTTCTTACAAGAGAGGAACTGGTGTTATCAATTATGGTGCAGACCTTGACTGGTCTATCAATGAATGTCCACTCAACGTTATTACAAAAGACGAAGCAGTAGTGAAATCTTTTGATAATACCGTAGCGATGTTCGTACTTTCCCGTACAGGTGGTGAAGGTGGTGACGAAGCACGTGACATGGAAGCATTCGGTGGTAAAGCGGGACAGCACTATTTAGAGCCAGACGAGACAGAACTGGAAATTATCAAATATTTGAATGAGAATTTCGATGACGTAATTCTTCTTATTAACTGCAACAACGCTATCGAGCTTGGCTGGGTAGAGCAGTTTGAAAACATTAGTGCAGTAGTAAATTTCCCAGGTGCTGGTAGAAACGGCACTTACGGACTTGGCTACATGCTGACAGGTATTGACGAAAAGGGTAATGAATTTTCTCCTTCTGGACATTTGGTAGATACTTTTGTATATGACAACTTCTCCTCACCTGCTATGCAGAACATGGGCGACTTTGTCTTTACAGGATCAAATTTCTACTATGTAAACTATGCAGAAGGTATCTATGTAGGCTATAAATACTACGAGACACGTTATGAAGATATCGTTACAGGTGCGCAGAATGTAGGCGCTTATGACTATGCGAGCACAGTAACCTATCCATTTGGATACGGTCTTAGCTATACACAGTTTGAATGGTCAGACTATAAGATTACTCAGGCAGATGCAGATGGCAACATTACCGTATCTGTCAAAGTAAAGAATACTGGAAATCGTGCTGGTAAGGATGTCGTACAGGTATATGTACAGGCTCCATACACCGTAGGTGGTGTGGAAAAAGCATCTGTGAATCTGGTAGGCTTTGCGAAATCTTCACTCCTTGCAGCAGGAGCAGAAGAAACAGTGGAAGTAAAAGCTAATTTGAAAGATTTTACTTCATATGATGTAAAAGCAAATGGTGGTAAGGGCGGATATATCTTAGATGCAGGCAATTATTATATTACTGCAGCAAGTAACGCTCATGAAGCATTAAATGGTATTTTAAGTTTCCGTTGGGCAAATGGCGATACAAATGTACAGTTAGACAAGATGGTGGATGCTGTGGCTGACAGTAGCAAGGTTGCAGATGCAAAAGCTATGGTAGGCGTGCATGTTCAGAAAGAATATGATTCAACTACCTATAACGTAATCAGCGAAGGCCTTGCAACTATCGAGAATCAGTTTAAAGATGCAGCACTTGCAGATGCACCATATCTCTCCAGAAGCAACTGGTCTGTAATGGAGAACAATGGACTCCGTTATGGTACAGCCAGTGATGTTCCAAGTAGAGCAGAAATCAATGGCAAACAGTTCGCTCATGATTTGACAGATGAACTTAAGGCTGTTATGGATTCTTATGCTTCTTTAAATCCAGAAGAGGGGAAAGATACCAATGACTATACCTTTGGCAAGGATGGCGACATAGATTTAATTGATTTAAGAGGTTTGGCTTATAATGATCCATTGTGGGAAGAGCTTCTTGATAACATGGATATTGATGAAGTGTCCAAGCTGATTGATGAAAGTGGATATTGTAGTCCTGCAATGCCATCAATTAACAAGCCTAAGGTAACGGACTTGGATGGTCCTGCTGGATTGAATGATATTATTGCGCATGGCTCTATGCCAATCGGCGATGGGCTTCGTGCTATGACATGGCCAACCCAGTATATGCTTGCTTGTACATGGAATGTGAAGTTAGCAGAAGAAATGGGTAAGGGTATTGCCGAAGATGGTCTTTACAGCAAGACCGTTGGTTGGTATGGACCTGGTATGAACATTCATAGAACACCTTTCGCAGGCCGTAACTTTGAATACTATTCGGAAGATGCTTTCCTTTCTGGTGTCCTAGGAAAAGCAGAAGTAAATGGTGCTGCGCAGAAAGGTATGTATGCATTTATCAAACATTTTGCTTTAAATGACCAGGAAACCCATCGTGATGAATACGGTATTGCAACTTTCGCACAGGAACAGGCAATCCGTGAAATCTACTTGAAGCCTTTCGAACTTACCATTGTAGATAATACAGTAGAAATCAATTATAACGAAGCAATAAAGAACGAAAATGGTAAGACAACTGGTTACGAAATGAAAACCACTACCATGCCAGCGGCTACTGCTCTTATGACCTCCTTTAACCGTATCGGCGGTACTTGGGCAGGTGGACATTATAATCTGATTCAGAAGGTGCTTCGTGATGAATGGGGATTCAACGGCTTTGTTCTTACCGATTACGAGGTAGGTAAAGGCAAGGGCGCATACATGGATACACTCCAGGCACTTGCAGCAGGTGGAGATGCGAAGCTTAAAACCGTAGGCATGGATGCTCTCTTTGGATTTGATATTACCAAACACAAAGCATATCAGGGTTATGGTCGTGATGCAGCACACCACATTCTTTATACTGTTGTAAATTCAGCAGGTATGAACGGCTATGTTCACGGTGTAGAATTTAATAATGGTTTTGCGTATTACAAGATTATCCTTATCGTTTGGGATATTATTGCACTTGGACTCATCATCTGGATGGGAGCTATCTTAATGAAAGGAAGAAAACGCACATAAAACAAAGGCCATCCGCTAATTAGCAGATGGCCTTATTTTTAATCTTCTACTTTGTGTAAGAGTTCTACTTTCATGTCGTAGAGCTTCTGTGAAAGGTCTACACGTGGGAGCTGAGCAAATGCAAAACGCTTGCAGCCATCCCAGAGAGTTTTCTTTTCTTTGTTGCAGTAATCGCGAATTTCCATAACAGTTGGTGACTGGTATACAGTCTGTCCATTTTTGATAACTGGTACATGGAGTGCGCGCATGGTGTAGCTTCCGCCAGGAAGTGTTGTTTTCTTCCAAGGCGCATTTGGATCGAAGAGAGTAAGATCTTCGGATACGTCATAGATTTCATCGGAAAGACAGATGAGATCTGCTTTCACTTTACCAGTATCGTTGTCATAGATTCGATATATTTTCTTATTGCCAGGGTTGGTAACTTTTTCAATGTTTTCAGACTTTTTAATCTTAGGAATAAAATTACCATTTTCATCAGCAAAGGCAGCTAATTTGTATACGCCACCAAACGCTGGGTTATCTTTGGCTGTGATGAGATTGGTGCCGACACCCCAGACATTGATTTTGGCACCCTGTGCTTTTAAGGATTCGATTAAGTATTCATCTAAGTCGTTGGAAGCAGAGATAATAGCATCTTCAAAACCAGCTTCATCTAACATACGGCGCGCCTCGATTGAAAGGTATGCAAGGTCGCCACTGTCGATACGGATACCATAACTCTTAGGGTGGATACCCTTATCGCGGAGTTCACTAAATACACGAATGGCATTTGGAACACCAGAATGAAGTGTATCATATGTATCTACAAGAAGTGTACATGCATTTGGATAGAGTTCTGCGTAAGTCTTAAATGCAGTATATTCATCTGGAAAACTCATAATCCAGCTGTGAGCATGTGTACCAAGGATTGGTACATCAAACATCTCGCCAGCAAGCACATTGGAGGTACCTTTGCATCCTGCAATCATGGCTGCTCTTGCACCATAAAGTCCGGCGTCTGGTCCCTGAGCACGACGAAGACCAAATTCCATAACGCCATCACCCTGTGCGGCATAGCAGACACGGGCTGCTTTTGTCGCGATAAGGCTCTGGTGGTTTACAATATTAAGAATGGCGGTCTCGATAAGCTGTGCTTCCATAATAGGTGCGATAACTTTGATCATAGGTTCGCCAGGGAACATTACAGTTCCTTCAGGGAAAGCATAGATATCACCAGTGAAATGAAATCCAGATAAATATTCCAAGAAATCTTCATCAAAAATTCCTAATCCGCGTAAATAATTGATATCGTCTTCATCAAAATGAAGGTTTTCGATATATTCGATTACCTGTTGCAACCCAGCAAAGATTGCATAACCGCCGTCACATGGGTTTTTGCGGTAAAATGCGTCAAAAACAGCTACATTTTTGTTGTTGGCCTTAAAATAGCCCTGCATCATCGTGAGCTGGTAAAGGTCAGTCAATAAGGTAAGATTTGAACTACTCATAATAATACCCCTTCCTTCGTACTATATAGATATCACTATTTTATCACTTTGGGCGGATTTTACAACGTTTTTCGTTGCAAAAAATAATTGAAAAGAGTAAAATTATGGAATATAAAGTTTATAATAAACAAAAAAGGGGATAAAATTATGAGCGAAGAAAAGATTTATGGCGCACCAGAAACTGTGGAAACAGAAGTAGTTGAAACAGAAGTAGTTGAAACAGAAGTAGCTGAAACAGAAGTAGCTGAAAAGGAAGTTGTGGAAGAACAGGCTCCAGTACAGGAAGTTGTAAATGCAGAACCAGTAAAAGCAAAGAAAGGTTTTGCAACAGCGTCACTTACATTTGGTATATTAGCGTTTATTACAACACTTTTCGTAATTAACTATGTATTTGGTATTTTAGCACTTATTTTTGGTATTGTTTATCTTGCCAAGAAAGCAGATGTAAAACCAAAGAAAAAAGCGATTGCTGGTATTGTACTTGCATCACTTTCACTTGTGATAAGTACAGTTTTATGGGTAAGTGCATATAATTATATTACAAAGACAAGTATTACAGATATCGTTGATGATGTAATTGGAATTTTGGGTGACGAAGCTATAAGTGGAAAACTTGAAGAGTTAACAGGTGGTGCTATTAATAAAGATATGTTGCAACAGATGGGTAGCGGCGAAGAATTCATGAACAACATGGTTGTAAACATGACTGGTGGAGCTATGGATTTAGATACAGTGGAACAGTTTGTTGGCGGGGAAGTATCTGTTGACCGAATTGTGAATTTCGTTGGTGATGTAAAAGAAGAGGAAATCACAGGCTTTATCAATGAAGTAGAGAATATGGATCAGGAAACAATTCAGAGTATGGTCGAAGAATTCGGAGGTGAAGTAACATATGAGAAATTGGAAGAAAAACTTGGAAAAGATTTCTCATTAAAGGAACTTATGGATTATATTAGAAATTTTGAAAAAGCCAATTAGAACCAAAATCTTGACATTGGAACGAATTTTTCATATAATTGTCGAGTATGATTTATAAGAAAAGACGTTGACGAAGACAGTAATCTCTACATGTAAAGTCACAGCGAGCCGCGTTGGTGGGAGGCGGTATGAGTAGGGTAGAGATGAACATCACTTCTGAGTTGCAGAGCTGAAACCGCGTGAGGGGTCACGCAGTTTGGGGAAGTATAGTAAGCTCTGACGTATTTCCTACGTTACAGGGGACGGGTATGCAAGGGATATAAGGCCCTTAAGTACATTGTAATTAGGTGGTATAGCGTGCGCCCACGTCCTAATACAGGACTTGGGCGCTTTTTATATTCGCGAATAAGCAGAGGAACAGCGAGTGAAGCAAATGTGGTCGCTTGCGAACATCATTTGAATCACGAAGATGTGACGAGCAACGCGAACGAGGAAATCGTAGATTTCCGAGTCTCTGCTTATGAGCAATATCATATAAGCAAAGTCATGTTGCTCCTGTTTCGTACGAAATATGGAGAACATCTGCTGGGATAACATATTGAAAAGACGAGGTCAAACAACGTGTCGAGTCGTTCAATATGTTATCCTGGCAGATGAACACAGCGTGACGTATTAAAACAGGAGGAAAATGACATGTACAACAAAGTTGATACAAACATGAACTTCGTAGACAGAGAAAAGCAGGTAGAAGCTTTCTGGCGCGAAAACGACATTTTCAAAAAATCTATGGACAGTAGAAAGGAAGGAGAAACCTATACATTTTATGATGGACCTCCTACCGCAAATGGAAAACCACATATTGGTCACGTTTTAACACGTGTTATCAAAGATATGATTCCAAGATACCAGACAATGAAGGGCAAATATGTGCCTCGTAAAGCTGGTTGGGATACCCATGGTCTTCCAGTAGAATTGGAAGTAGAAAAACTTCTTGGCCTTAATGGGAAAGAACAGATCGAAGAATATGGTATGGAACCTTTCATCGGCAAATGTAAAGAATCCGTATGGAAATACAAAGGTATGTGGGAAGATTTCTCTAATACTGTAGGATTCTGGGTAGATATGGATGACCCATACGTAACCTACGATGATAACTTCATCGAATCAGAATGGTGGGCGCTCAATGAAATCTGGAACAAGAACTTATTGTACAAAGGTTTCAAAATTGTACCATACTGCCCACGTTGTGGAACACCACTTTCTTCACAGGAAGTAGCACAGGGCTACAAGACTGTAAAAGAACGTTCGGCAGTAGTTCGTTTCAAGGTAGCTGGTGAAGATGCATACTTCCTTGCTTGGACAACAACACCTTGGACACTTCCATCCAACGTGGCACTCTGTGTAAACCCAGAAGATACTTACTGCAAGGTTAAGGCTGCTGATGGTTACACATACTATATGGCAGAAGCTCTTCTTGACAAAGTTCTTGGTGGACTTGCGAAAGAAGAAGGCGAAGCAGCATACGAAGTAGTAGAAAAATACGTAGGTAAAGATTTAGAGCACAAGGAATACGAACCATTATTTGCATGTGCAAAAGCAGTAGCTGACAAACAGCATAAAAAAGCATTCTTCGTAACATGTGACAGCTATGTAACTATGTCAGATGGTACAGGTATCGTACACATCGCACCAGCATTTGGTGAAGACGATGCCAATGTAGGACGTAACTACGACCTTCCATTTGTACAGTTCGTAAATGAAAAGGGTGAACTTACAGCAGAAACACCATTTGCTGGATTATTCTGTAAAAAGGCAGATCCAGAAGTATTAAAAGACTTAGAAGCAAGAGGACAGTTATTTGATGCTCCTAAATTTGAGCATGAATATCCACACTGCTGGAGATGTGATACTCCACTTATTTACTATGCTCGTGAATCTTGGTTTATCAAGATGACAGCAGTAAAAGAAGATCTTATCGCAAACAACAAGACAGTAAACTGGATTCCACAGTCAATTGGTGAAGGACGTTTTGGAAACTGGCTTGAAAATATTCAGGACTGGGGTATTTCCCGTAACCGCTACTGGGGAACTCCACTCAACATTTGGGAATGTGAAGACTGTGGTGCACAGGAATCTATCGGAAGCCGTGCAGCACTTGCAGAACGTACTGGTAACCCAGAAACTGCAAACGTAGAACTTCACAGACCTTACATCGATGAAGTTACTTTCAAATGTAACTGCGGCGGATGTATGAAGAGAGTACCAGAAGTTATCGACTGCTGGTTTGACTCTGGAGCTATGCCATTTGCACAGCAACATTATCCATTTGAAAACAAAGACCTTTTTGATCAGCAGTTCCCTGCAAAATTCATCTCAGAAGGTGTTGACCAGACTCGTGGTTGGTTCTACTCACTTATGGCAGAATCTACACTTCTTTTCAATAAAGCACCTTATGAAAACGTTATCGTATTAGGTCACGTACAGGATGAAAATGGACAGAAGATGTCCAAGTCAAAGGGCAATACAGTAGATCCATTCGAAGCATTAGAACAGTATGGTGCTGACGCAATCCGTTGGTACTTCTATTCGAATAGTGCGCCATGGCTTCCAAACCGTTTCTCAGGCAAGGCTGTTACAGAAGGCCAGAGAAAATTCATGGGAACACTTTGGAACACATACGCATTCTTTGTATTATACGCAAATATCGATGGTTTCGATGCAACCAAGTACAGCTTAGACTACGATAAGCTTACTGTAATGGATAAGTGGTTACTTTCTAAGTTAAACTCATGCGTAAAAGCGGTAGATGACAATCTTGGTAACTACCGTATCCCTGAAGCTGCAAGAGCTTTAGAAGAATTCGTAGATGATATGAGTAACTGGTATGTAAGACGCTCCCGTGAACGTTTCTGGGCAAAAGGAATGGAACAGGATAAGATTAATGCTTACATGACATTATATACAGCACTTGTAACTGTTTCAAAAGCAGCAGCACCTATGATTCCATTCATGACAGAAGATATCTATAGAAACTTAGTATGCTCTGTAGACGCATCTGCTCCAGAAAGTATCCATCTTTGCGACTTCCCAGAAGTCATTGAAGCACAGATTGATAAAGAGCTCGAAAAGAACATGGATGCAGTTCTTAAAATTGTAGTAATGGGTCGTGCTTGTAGAAATAATGCAAACATCAAGAACCGTCAGCCAATCGGTCAGATGTATGTAAAAGCAGAAGAATTAAATGAATTCTTTGTAGATATCATTGCGGATGAATTAAATGTTAAGTCTGTAGCATTTACGGATGATGTATCTGCTTACACAGATTACCAGTTCAAACCACAGCTTCGTACTGTTGGTCCAAAATATGGTAAATATTTGAAACAGATTCAGACAACACTTGCTGAAATCAATGGTAATGAAGCAATGGCACAGCTTAAGTCTTCTGGACAGCTTGTTCTTTCTAATATCAGTGACGAAGTAGTTCTCACAGAAGAAGACTTACTTATCACTATGACTCAGATGGAAGGTTTCATCACAGAAGGCGATAACTTCGTAACAGTTGTACTTGATACACAGCTTACACCAGAACTTATTGAAGAAGGTTTCGTACGTGAGTTAATCAGTAAGATTCAGACAATGCGTAAGGAAGCTGGATTTGAAGTTATGGATCACATTGGTATTTCATTTGTGGCAGATGAAAAGGTAGCTGCTATTTTCGGAAAATACGGCAATGACATTATGTCAGAAGTATTAGCAGAAGATATCACTGCAGATGCTCTTTCTGGTTATGAAAAAGAATGGAATATCAATGGTGAAAAGGTAACACTTGCTGTTATTAAAAAATAATTGAAAACGGGCAAGAAATTGCCCGTTTATATAAAGGAGACATATACACAATGAGAGAAAACGTTTTTAACAAGAAAGTTTTCATTAAATCTGTAAAAGATCATTTGAAAGCAAATTATCGTAAAACTGTTGAGCAGGCTAGCCAGCAGGAACTTTACCAGGCAGTAGCGGCTGCGGTAAAGGATGTAGTAATGGATGAATGGCTTGCTACACAGAATGCGGTAGATAAACAGGATCCAAAGACTGTTTACTACATGTCAATGGAATTCCTTATGGGTCGTGCTCTTGGCAATATCCTAATCAACCTTTGCTCATACAAAGAAGTAAAGGAAGCATTAGAAGAAATCGGCTTAGATTTGAATGCGCTTGAGGACCAGGAACCAGATCCAGCACTTGGTAATGGTGGTCTTGGACGTCTTGCAGCATGTTTCATGGATTCCCTTGCATCATTAGGCTATTCTGCATATGGATGTGGTATCCGTTACCGCTATGGTATGTTCAAACAGAAAATTTCGGATGGTTTCCAGGTAGAGGTACCAGACAACTGGTTACAGAATGGTTATCCATTTGAACTTCGTCGTCCAGAATATACTTATGAAATCAAGTTCGGTGGTAATGTCGTAGAAACAACAGACGAAAACGGTAATTTCGTACACAAACACGAAAACTACAAGTCAGTACTTGCTGTAGCTTACGATATGCCAATCGTTGGTTATAACAACCATGTAGTAGATTCTCTTATCATTTGGGATGCTCAGCCAAAGGTAGGCTTTGCACTTGACCAGTTCGATAAGGGTGACTACTTAAAAGCAGTAGAAGAAGAAAACCTCGCTCGTAACTTAGTAGAAGTACTTTATCCAAATGACAACCACAGAAAAGGTAAAGAACTTCGCCTCAAACAGCAGTATTTCTTCGTATCTGCTTCTATTCAGAGAGCAATTGCGAAGTTCAAAAAGAACCACACAGACTTAAAAGAACTTCCAAATAAAGTTGTATTCCAGATGAACGATACACACCCAACTGTAGCAGTTGCAGAACTTATGCGTATCTTAATTGATGAAGAAGGCTTAAGCTGGGATGAAGCATGGGATATCACAACAAAGACAGTTGCTTACACAAACCATACAATCATGGCAGAAGCATTAGAAAAATGGCCAATCGAAATCTTTGAAGCACTTCTTCCACGTGTCTACCAGATTGTAAAAGAAATCGACAGAAGATTTGTACTTGATATCGAAGCAAAATATCCAGGCAACCAGGATAAGGTGCGCAAAATGGCTATTCTTTGGGATGGTCAGGTTAAGATGGCTCACCTTGCAATCTGTGCAGGTTACTCTGTAAACGGTGTTGCTAGACTTCATACAGACATCCTTATGAATCAGGAACTTCGTGACTTCTACGAAATGTTCCCAGAGAAATTCAATAACAAGACAAACGGTATCACACAGAGACGTTTCCTTGGACATGGTAACCCACTTCTTGCTGACTGGGTAACAAAGAAAATCGGCACAGATGAGTGGATGACAAACCTTTCATTACTTGAAAAGCTTACCAAGAATGCAACTCAGAAGACATCTCAGAAAGAATTCATGGAAATCAAATTCCAGAATAAAGTACGTCTTGCAAAATACATCAAAGAACACAATGGTGTAGAAGTAGATCCTAATTCTATCTTCGACGTACAGGTAAAACGTTTACATGAATACAAACGTCAGCTTATGAACATTCTTCATGTAATGTACCTTTACAATCAGATTAAAGAAAACCCAAGTATGGAATTCTACCCAAGAACATTCATCTTTGGTGCAAAAGCAGCAGCTGGTTATGCTAACGCTAAGAAGACAATCAAGCTCATTAACAGCGTAGCTGATGTAATCAACAATGATGAAAGCATCAATGGTAAACTTAAAGTGGTATTCCTTGAAGACTACCGCGTATCACTTGCTGAATGGGTAGTAGCTGCAGCAGACGTTTCTGAACAGATCTCTACAGCATCCAAAGAAGCTTCTGGTACAGGTAACATGAAGTTCATGCTTAACGGTGCCCTTACAATCGGTACAATGGACGGTGCAAACGTAGAAATGTACGAAGAAGTAGGTGCTGATAATATCTTCATCTTCGGTATGAGCGCAGACGAAGTAATTAACCACGAAAAATATCGTGATTACAATCCAATGGATATCTACAACAACGATTACGAAATCCGCAAGGTATTAAATCAGTTAGTAGATGGAACATATTCTTATGGCGACAGAGAATTATTCCGTGAACTTTACAATTCACTTCTTTCAAACATTGGCGGTCAGGTCGCAGACAGATACTTCACACTTGCTGACTTCCGTGCATACGCAAATGCTCATAAGAAAGTAGAAGAATATTACAAAGACACAGAAAACTGGGCTAAGAGTGCTATCTTAAACGTTGCACACGTAGGTAAGTTCTCATCAGACAGAACAATCCAGGAATATGTAGATGATATTTGGCATCTTGAAAAAGTAACTGTAGACATGACAGGTCTTAAATAAGAGTCAATTTAATTGAATAGTCAAGTGTTATAGACAGAAATAACCGTGGTGCATGCTTGCATGTAACCACGGTTTATTTTTGGCTATGTAATTTGGCGTAGCCAAATAAAATGACCTGCTATTTCAGCAGGTCATTTTACACTTGGCTATATTTACTTTCTCATTGATGAACAAATTCGAGGAACAGCGAGCAAGTTTCTTGCGAGCTGGTTATGAGTGAGCTTGCTCACGAGCTGTAAGAGCGAACTTGTTCGCGAGTGGACGTGACGAGCTGTTCGTTATTTGTTGTGAGATTTCCGAAACTGTGAAGGTGTCATCTTTGTATGTTTCTTAAAGATTCTTATAAAGTGTTCAGTCGCTTCATACCCCACATCTCCACTAATCATTGAAATCGGCATGTTCGTATTAGCAAGCATATCCTGAGCTTTCTCAATACGCACCTGCTGGGTGATTTCAGTAAAGGTCATACCAGTCGTTTCTTTAATGAGCTTTGAGGTATATTCTGGCGTATAATGAAATCTGCGTGCGACATCCTCTAATCGAACTGTTGCATAGTTTTCCTGAATATAGTGAATCAAAGCATATCTTTGTACGTCAGTCTTATGGGCAAAAATAGGCATTTCTGCTGTATTCTCATAGTTTCGAATCAAAAGCCCAAAAATCAACATTAATGTACTTCCCATCAATTCATCATAATACAAAGCCTTGTTTATCGTTTCCCAAAGTATGTATAGAAATCCTCTTCGCATTTCATAATCGTTACCCGTATGGAAAATAATATAGTCATTAGCACGATGTGCATAAATATTATTTAAAAAGAACGAAGATAAAATATTTTTCGTATTCAAAAAGTTAAAAAAGATATTATGTAAGCGGTCTTTTTTAATCAATACATTTATGATAATACTTTCGTCATTTACCCAGATGGAGTGGTCGATACCAGGCGGAATGATACAGATATCGCCGGTGTGTAGCTCATATTCGGTATGAAGAAATTTTTGCTTACATTTGCCATCGTAAACATATACCAGTTCGAAGAAGGTATGATTGTGAAAAAGTGCTGGTGCATAGCGATTGTGCTTCATAGCAGTAATACTGTTATTTTCAGTCGGATCAAAGAAAAAGTAGTCTTCAAATACTGGTGGAATCGTTTCAGGAATTTCCGTTACCAGCAAATGTCGTTTCATCACTTCTTCAAAATTTAATTCTGCGAGGAATTTCTCAAGAGAATACTGCTGCTGTTTCGCAAAGTAATATTCTTTGTAAAATTTCTCATCCTCATTCATTTCGTAAATATACATTTGTAATGTCTTATAATCCATAAAATTTCCTCCGATTCCAATATCAGTCAACATATATGAAATTGAATTAGCTTGTATACAAGTGAATTAAAATAAATCAATTTATATGAATAATATTAACATATATATCAAGAAAAAGCAATGAAATGGGGTTTTATATATGATTGTATTTTTTAGTGTACAATTTATACTAGAGTCAAACAGAAACGATATCGAGAAAGGAAATTTGGATTATGAAAAAAGATGTAATTGTTAAAGTTCGAAATATGACCAAGACCTTTGGTTCAACAGTTGCATTAAATGATGTAAACATTGATGTTTGCCGTGGAGAAATTCTAGGACTCATTGGTGAAAATGGTTCTGGAAAATCAACAGTTACATCTATTGTAGCGGGAATGCAGAAGGCTGACAAGGGAGAAATGCTTTTTAAGAAAGAAGCATGGAATCCAGAATCAATGTTATTTGCGTTAGGAAGAGGAATTGGAATGATTGTACAGGAAAGCGGTACAGTTCCCGGCATCTCAGTTGCAGAAAATATTTTTTTGGGTGAATCCAAATCATTTCAGAAATTCGGTTTTGTAGATAGAAAAGAACTTTGTAAAAAAGCACAGGAAGCTTTGGATGCTATTGGAGCAACACATATTCATGCAGAACAGATGACTGCCAGCTTAGATATGCAGGACAGAAAGTTGATTGAAATTGCACGAATTATGAATAAGCAGCCAGAAGTATTGGTAGTAGATGAAACAACTACATCACTTTCTCAGACAGGACGTGACATCATTTACGGCATTATGAACAAGATGAGAGAGGAAAACAAAGCAGTTGTTTTTATTTCCCATGATTTAGATGAAATCATGCGTGTATGTGATTCGCTTACGGTACTTCGAGATGGAAAAATTATTACCACCTATGAGAAGGCAGAGTATGACGAAGATAAAATCAAGCAAAGCATGATTGGCCGAGAGTTGGAAGGAGACTATTACCGTAGTGATTATGACGGAAGCTATTCCGAGGAAGTGGTCTTGGAGCTCAAGGATGTAAATCTAGGAGAACAGTTAAAAAACTTTAATCTTCAAATACATAAAGGCGAGATTTTGGGTGTAGGTGGATTGTCTCACTGCGGAATGCATGACTTAGGAAAGATACTTTTCGGAGCATTAAAGCCTGCGACAGGAAAGGTTTTGGTTCATGGAAAAGAGCTAAAAAATGAAGCTCACGCCATGAAGGAACAGATTGGTTATGCAGCAAAAGATAGAGATACAGAATCGCTTTGCTTGAATGCCAGTATCAAAGACAACATTGCCATTGGAGGTTTAGATAAATTTGCGACAGCAGGTTTGTTGATTCTTCCATGGAAGGAAAAGAAATATGTGGCAAAGCAGATTGATGATTTAAGTATCAAATGCCAGGGAATGAACCAGTATGTATCTGCTTTATCTGGTGGAAATAAGCAGAAGGTCGTATTTGGAAAATGGATTGGACGTGGCAGTGAAATCTTAGTGCTCGATTGCCCAACACGAGGTGTTGACATTGGTGTGAAACAGGCTATGTATCAGCTGATGTATCAGATGAAAAAAGAGGGTAAGACCATCATTATCATCTCTGAGGAAATGGCAGAACTGATCGGTATGGCAGACAGAGTACTTGTAATGAAAGATGGCGAAGTGATGAAGGAATTCCCTAGAAGCAAAGAACTTAGCGAATCGGACATCATTCAGTACATGATTTAGTGGAGGCAAAGGATATGGGAAAAGCAAATATAAAAAAATACATCATGAATCTAGCGCCTGCATTTGGTTTGATAGCTTTGTTTGCAGCATTTCTGATTCTTGGAACTTGGAAAGATATTAATGTAGCGTATGGTTTAAAAAGTATTTTGAATCAGTCTATCGTAGTTGCAGTGGTTGCAACTGGAGCAATTTTTATTTATACACTCGGCTCCTTTGATATCAGCCTTGGTGCTTCTACTGCAGTAAGTGCATTGCTAGGAGCAATGGTTTACAACAAGACAGAAAATATCTGGGTTATGTTGGCTGCTTGTATTGGAGTGGCTGTGTTTGTTGGTTTATTTAACTCGGTACTCGCATCGGTATTTAACCTGCCGGTATTCGTAACTACAATTGCGATGCTGAGTTTCTTAAATGCTTTGGTATTGCTTTTGATTAACATCAATGGAACTGGTTCGGAAATCGCAATTCCAGCTCCAGCGGTAGTACCTTATAACACAACAGAGTTTAAGATGCTCTTGCTGGTTGGTTTCTTGTTGTTATGTGTATTTATTTTTAGTTTTACAAAGATAGGACGTAAGCAGAAATTCCAAGGCGGGAATCCACTTTGTGCAAAGCTTAGCGGTATTTCAGAAAAGAAGATGGCGATTATTGCCTTTGTAATGTCAGGGATTGGTGTAGGACTTGGAGCATTCCTCTCCATTATTTACGCTCCAACTCTTACCAAAAATACAGCTTCTAGCGTAGGTATGGATGTTATCATCGCAATTGTATTTGGTGGTATGCCAGTATCAGGGGGAGCGAGAAGCAAGATTTATGCAGCTGTTATAGGAGCATTTTCTATGACAATTTTGGGACAGCTGATGATTATGTTCAATCTTAACTCAGGAATTGGACAGATGGTAAAAGCAGCAATTTTCCTTTCGGTTGTGTTTTTAGCAACCAGTGATCAAAGAGGAAAGTTATTGCCAAGATAAAACTGGTATAACGTGCGGAACACTTATACATAGATAGTTAAAAGGAGGAAAAAACTATGAAAAAATTTTGGGCATTACTGCTCACAGTAGCAATGGTAGTTACCATGTTAGTTGGATGTGGTGGCAACGGTAATGAAGCGGGAGGAAATGCAGGCGGACTTGACACTAGCAAGACAGTAAAAATGGGTATCCTCATTTCTGACGCAACAAGTGCAGAAGCACTTGCATTCCAGAACTATTACAAAGAATACATTGGAAAACAGTACAATGTAGAACTCATCTACTCAGATGTATTAGTAGATGCAGCAGGTGAAAAATCTGCAATTGACACAATGATTACAAACAACTGTAAAGCAATCATTTCATTCTCATCATTTGACAGAGCTGCACAGATTCAGCAGTGTCAGGATGCAAGTGTTTACTATGCAATCGCAACAGGAACACTTACAGACAAAGAATATGATACATACAAATCATATGAATACTATGTTGGCGCAATTGGACCTTCTCTTGAAGTAGAATTCCAGACAGGCTACGACATGGCTAAATACTACCTTGAAAAAGGCAAAACAAACTTCGCAATCTTTGGTGGAGCAATTCCTTACTATACAGAAATGCATATCTATCGTGCAGCTGGTATGTTAACAGCTATGGTAGAAGCTGGTGGAGATGGCGCAAACTATAAAGGTGCTACAGCAAAAGAAGCCATCATCGGTCAGATCTTTGCTGACGGTAAAGTAGATGTAACATCTATTGGCAAAATCAACATCGTTGGTTACGTTGGCGGATATGATATGACAGATGCTTGGTTTGGTGCTGTAGGACAGATGACAGCTACTCCAAATCTCGAAGTAATTCTTGCAGTAGGTAATGGTTCTGATTTCTTTGGTGCAGGTATTGCAAATACAGATGTTGAAATCGCCAGCGTAGATGCATATGCATCAAACTACGGGGATGCTATGAAGGGTGACGCTTTACATTACCTTGCTGGTAAATTCTCTGCAAGCATTGGACCTATCTTTATCGCAGCATACAGAGCAGCCTTAGGTTCTCCAGTTCGTACAGCAGATGGAAACGCTCTTGCACTTAGTCAGGGTTACTGGATTGCAACAAGTGCAGAAGAATTCAACAGCTACTACTCAGTAGACAGCAGTATTGAAGCTCCAGCTTATACAAAAGAAGTACTTGATACATTGTTAGAAGCTTCTTACGACGATTTCGCAAAATTCGTTGGACAGTATTCATTTGAAGAAATACAGGGATTGAAAAAATAATTTTAAAACTTATTCGGAACTGCCTTCGGGCAGTTCCGAAACAAAGGAAAAGCAGACAGATATAAAGGAAAGAAATTATGAAGACAGGAAATAACAATTTATTAAAAAGAATAGTTGGAACACTGGCGATTCCGGGAATTGCACTTGCGATTGCGTTGGTATTTTGTAGCAACCAGGGTGTCATTTTATTCGAAACCAAAGGAAACTGGATTCTGTTCCTCCGCGCGACAGCATCTGTTATGCTTACTACTTTTGCGCTGTCGCTGAACTTAAATAGTGGAAGATTTGACTTCTCCATTGGTTCAATTGCATTAGTTTCGTCAGTAATTAGTGCAACGATTTGTATCAATACTGGGCTTCCAACACCAGTGATGCTTGCTATTTCTATTTTAGCAGGTGGTGTACTTGGATTGCTTTCAGGCTTGGTATATGTGCTTATCAAATTGCCACCTATTATTGTTTCTTTGGGCGTGGCTTTATTCTATGAAGGACTTGCTTTTGCAATCACAGATGGATATGGAGTTTCTTTTGTAACAAATACAGAATTAACTAGCTTTGCAAAGAGTCCGTTTCATTATATTGGCGTAATTGTAGTTGCGCTTATTGTGTTTATTTTCGTATTTGATCATACCAAATTTGGTTATGAATATAAGGCATTAGTATCAGGACAGAAAGTAGCTGTAAATACTGGTATCAATGAAGTGAAAAATGCAGTAGCCTGTTATGCAATCTCAGGTGCATTAATGGGCGTTGTTGGATTTTTGAATGCTACCAATTCAGGAACTATTCAGATGGCACTCAACTTTGGTTCTATTGGAGCTATGTTTACAGCCTTCCTTCCAATGTTCATTGGTGGATTTATCGGAAGATTCTGTAATGAAAAGATTGGATATCTTTTGGGTGCGGTAACAACAGCCATTATGTCACTTACATATGCAAGACTCATGGTAGATTCTTCTATTCAGCAGATTGTGACAGCAGTGGTATTAGTTGTGTTCCTGATTTATTTAAACAACGAAAACAAAGTCATCGAATTAGTGATGATTAAAAATAAATTGAAAAAGAAATAAAGGGGTAAGTTATGAATTTAAAAGAAAAACCATTCTATCTAAAGGATGAGGATATTGCATGGGTAGAGCAGACACTTGCCTCTATGACCCTAGAAGAAAAAATTGGACAGCTGTTTTGTCCAATTGGATATGCAACAGATCGTGGATATTTGGAATATGAATTGCTTCGTCATCATATCGGAGGGCTTTTCTTCCGCGACGGAATGAGCGAAGAGATGCGAGATACTTTTGCTTATGCACAAGCACATAGTAGAATTCCGCTTTTGATTCCATCAAACCTTGAGGCTGGTGGAGATGGAGCTGCAATTGATGGTACTCCATTTGGAAAGCAGATGTCTGTGGCAGCAGCAAATGATACAAAGCATGCTTATCGCTTAGGTAAAATCGCATGTACCGAAGGTGCGGCATTAGGTATTAACTGGGCTTTTGCTCCAGTGGTTGATATTGATTACAACTATCACAACCCAATTACAAATGTAAGAACATATGGCAATAATCCGGATGTAGTAATTGCAAATGCAAAAGAGTATATTCGTGCAGCAGCGGAATGTGATGTAGCTACTTCTGTAAAGCACTTCCCAGGAGATGGAATAGATGAAACAGACCAGCATCTTCTTATTTCTGTAAATAGTTTGTCTATGGAAGAATGGGACACAACTTACGGAAGAGTTTATCAGGAAATGATAGAAGCAGGTACACTAACTGTCATGGCAGGACATATTGCGATGCCAGCATATGAAGAACATTTCTCACCAGAAAATAATGGGAAAATAGTTCCAGCATCTCTATCGAAAGCAATGCTAAAGAATGTACTTCGTGAGAAATTGGGATTTGAAGGTTTGATTATTACAGACGCAACTCCAATGGTGGGCTTCACCTCTGCGATGGATCGTGCTACAGCAGTACCCCTTTCTATCGAAAATGGTTGTGATATGTTCCTTTTTAACAAGAGTTTGGAAGAAGACTATAACTTCATGATGGAGGGCTACAAAAATGGTGTTCTTTCCCCAGAGCGTTTAGAAGAAGCTAATATGCGAATCTTAGCACTTAAGGCAGCCCTCCACCTTCATGAAAAACAAAAGAGTGGTAACTTAGTTCCAAGTGAAGAAGCACTGTCGGTAGTTCATTGCGAAAAACACGTACAATGGGCAAAAGAGTTAGCAGATAAATGTATTACATTGGTAAAAGATACGGCAAATCATTTGCCACTTTCACCAGAGAAAACCAAACGTATTTTATTAGAAATTCTGGGAGATTTTTCATCTAATGAGCGTGTAATTAAAAAAGTTCATGAAGAATTAGAAAAATATGGTTTTGAAGTTGTTGATTATGTGCAGGAGAACTTTGAATGTGGTGTAGATAATGTAGCGATGTTCAAAGAAAAATACGATGCGGTTGTTTATATCGGAAATGTAGAAAATGCAAGTAATAAAACCACCAATCGTATTAACTGGTACACCTTTTGGGGCCAGGGCAACAATGTTCCTTGGTTTGCCAATGAAGTACCAGTGGTATTTATCAGTGTAGCAAATCCATATCACTTATTGGATGTACCTATGATAAAGACCTATATCAACTGTTATTCCAACAATGACTATATGCTGGAATCAGTGGTAGAAAAACTCGTTGGAAAGAGTGAATTTAAAGGAGTAAGTCCAGTAGACCCATTCTGTGGTCGTAAGGAGTTGACTTACTAAAAAGGATGATAGTTATGACAGATAGACGACTTGAATTTATACAGACAGCTGAAAAATACAAACCAGAAATACGAATGGAGAAAGTATCTCCTGTTGTAGGTGTTCCAACGAATGCTTTGCAGGATGGAGATAGCGTCTTTTTTGATTTCGGAACGCATTATGTAGGTCGTGTGAAGCTAGGACTCTCTTCCGTAGGAAGTCATCAGGATGCTCCTGCATTTATTAAAATCAAATTTTGTGAAGCAGAAAGAGAATTATATGAGGATTCTGCGGATTATCGAGGCTGGATCAGTAAAGGCTGGATTCAGGAAGAGTGGCTTCATGTAGATGTGCTTCCAACTGTAGTGGAATTACCAAGGCGATATGCATTTCGTTATGTCAAAGTAGAAGTGTTGGCAGTTTCTAGCAAATACTCATTAGTGATTGACCGAGTAGAAGCAAATACTATTACCTCGGCAGATGAGAATCATTTGGTGTCTTGTGCAGGATTGACAGATGCAGAAAAACGTATTGATGAATTAGCAATCCGCACCCTTCGCAACTGTATGCAGGATGTGTTTGAAGATGGTCCAAAACGTGATAGACGACTTTGGATAGGAGACTTGAGATTGCAGGCTCTCGCAAACTATGCAACTTTTGGACAAAATGACTTAGTGAAAAGATGTCTTTATCTGTTTGCAGGAACTGTAGATGATAATGGTAGAGTACGTTCTTGTCTTTTTACAGAACCAGTCATTGAGGGCGATGATACATATATGTTTGATTATTCCTTGTTCTTTATTGATACTTTACTGAACTATTATAAGGCAACAAAGGATATCGATACAGTAGTGGATTTATATGAAACAGCAGCAAGACAGTTGGAGATTGCTAAAGAAAGCTTTGATGATAATCATGTGATGCGTGATTCAGATGTGATAGGCTGGTGTTTCCTTGATTGGAATTTGGGATTAAACAAGCAGACAGGAGCGCAGGCTGTATATATTTATAGTGCAAAGGCTTTGCTTGAATTAGCAAATATCGTGCTTGAATATGGTTTGAATTTGGTTGATGCACAAAATATAGAAACTATCCAGACAGAGATAGATTTAAAAACGGAAGCAGCAAAAGAACACTTATTTGATAAGGAAAAACTTTTATTTATCAGTGGTGTAGAAAAGCAGATTTCTTATGCGGTGAATGCTTGGGCTGTGCTTGCGGGTATTTGGGATGATGAAACCAATCGCAAGATATTAGATAGACTTTCTCAGGAAGAAACAGCACAGAAGATGGTGACACCATATATGTATCACCATTTTGTTGAGGCACTTATGACCTGTGGAGAAAAAGAAAAGGCCTATGATGTAATGATGAATTATTGGGGCAGTATGGTAGAAAATGGAGCAGATACATTCTATGAGCTTCATAATCCAGAAAACCCACTGGAATCACCATATGGTTCAAGTATTGTAAACAGCTATTGTCATGCATGGAGCTGTACACCAACATACCTTATGCGTAAGTGCGGATTGACAAAGGAGAACTTATCATGAATTACAAAGGAATCATTTTTGACTTAGATGGAGTAATTGTTTTTACAGATAAATTTCACTATCAGGCGTGGAAAGCGATTGCGGATGAAATGGGAATCTACTTTGATGAACAGATTAATCACCGCCTTCGTGGTGTAAGTCGTATGGATAGCCTAGATATCATCTTAGAGCGGTACGAGGGGACACCACTTTCCCAGAACGAGAAAAATGCTTTAGCAGAAAAGAAGAACAATATTTACCGTGAACTTTTACAGACAATGTCACCAGCAGACGTGACTGACGAAGTGAGAAGCACTTTAAAAGAGCTTCGCAATCGTGGCGTAAAGATTGCACTCGGTTCTTCCTCAAAAAATGCAAAATTTATTTTGGAAAAGGTAGAGTTATTAGATTTGTTTGATGTCATTTCGGATGGAACAAATATTACAAAATCAAAACCAGATCCAGAAGTATTTGTTATGGCTGCACAGTTTTTGGGATTAGAGCCAAAGGATTGCGTAGTAGTAGAAGATGCAGATGCGGGTATTGAAGCTGCGGTAGCAGGAGGTATGCATCCAGCAGGAATTGGCGAAGCAACTGCAAATGATAAGGCGCAGTATAAATTAAATACATTTGCGGATTTATTAGATGTAACAAAGTAGAATGAGAAAACCCTTTGTGCGAATCATTGAACGTGGTTTGTGGAAGGGTTTTTTTATAATAATTGATGGGGGACAGGAATGAAAATTGCGATTTTAATAGGCGGAATTATTTATGATAGTCAAAAAGAATTGATTCGGGGAATCAATGATGTAGCAAAGGAAAAGAACATCAAGACAGTTATCTTTACCTGTGGTGGTGATATTTATTCTGCTAATGATCACAGTAAAGGGGAGTTCCAAATCTATAGTCTGCCGGATTTGTCCATGTTTGATGGGGTCATCGTGGCACCAAATACTATTCAAAATGCGGAAGTTGTAAAAGAATTGGAAAGAAAATTATCGCTGTTATCGGTAGATGTTATCGTTATTGATAGTCATATGGGAAATCTGTGTTCTTTTGGAGTAGATAACGAAGGTGCAATTTATGATATGACAAACCATGTGATAACAGAGCATGGAAAGACCAAACTGCTATATATTTCAGGTCCAAAAGAAAATGTGGAAAGTATCCAACGTTTGTCAGGTTTTTTGCACTGTGTACGAGATAACAATTTGCTAGAAATGCAGGACTATAGAGTGTTATATGGGGATTTTTGGGTAGATAGTGGCAAGGTGCTGATGGAGGAATGCCTAGAAGAATTCGGACTGCCAGAGGCAGTTATCTGTGCGAATGACTATATGGCAATTGGTGTTGCAGATGGCATGATAGCAGCAGGTTATCAAATACCAGAAGACTTAATTGTAACAGGGTTTGACAATTCTATCGATGGACAGAATCATTTACCAAGAATTACTACGGTGCAAAAACCATTGTATGAAATGGGAAGAGAGGCTTGTCGTCGGTTAGCAGAGGCCGATTTACAGGAAAAAGAATATTCTTTTTCGGTAAAGAGTATTTTTTCAGAAAGCTGCGGCTGTAGCGAACAAACGGTGACAGACATACGAAAGTTTAAGGCTCAGATGATAAAAGAAAAGACGAATAACATTCGATGGGCAGAAGTTTTGAATTCTATGTCGGCTGATTTAAATGAGTTGAGTACCTTGGAAGAATTTATTCGAAAACTAAAATATTATATTACAAGACTCAATTTCCCATATTTTTATATGTGCTTATGTGAAGAGGAGAAATTTTATGGGAAATTGAAACAGGTAGGCGATATTTACCAATTACAGGAATCGGAGAACAAAGATTATACAGAACAGATGCAGATTGCGATTGCATATGAAAATGGCAGATTTTATGAGCCAGAAATCATTTCTAAGAATGGATTATTACCTTCGCGTTTTTGGAAGCAATCAGAAGCAGTTTTTGCGGTAGTATTACCGATTCATTTTCGCTTGCACTGTATGGGATATTGTGTTGTAGGAAATAGTTCTTTTCCACTGGAATCCATCCAGTTTCAGTCATGGATTATGAATCTAGGCAATGGGTTGGAAAATATCCGAAAGCAAATGATAATGCAGGATATGATACATCATCTTAATAAGATGTGGATTTATGATACGATGACGGGGGTTTTAAACCGTGCGGGATTTTACAATAAAGCAGATCATGTGATAGAGCTGTGTAAGGAAGCGCAGGAAGACGTTCTATTGATGTTTGTCGATGCAGATGGGTTGAAATATGTAAATGATAATTTTGGACATGAGGAAGGCGATTTCTATATCAAAAGTATTGCCAAGGTATGCCAGCAAAATGTTGGTGAACAGGGTATCGTCATGCGTTATGGTGGAGATGAGTTTGTTATCCTGAAAAGATATAGGAAGCAGGATTCTTATTTAAATGATATTGCAGAAATGAAATCTGCGATTCGCAGAATTCAGATAGAAGAACAGAAGACATATCCAATGGACATTAGTATTGGTCATTACGAAAGTGCAATAAACGATAATTTTAAACTAGAAAGTGTCGTGGAACAAGCGGATAAGGATATGTACATAATGAAAAAGAGTAAGCGTGAGAGAAGGGAGAATTAGGATGGAAAGTAAGGTTTTAGATGCATTGATGACGACTCTTCCTTTGGCGAGAGATTTTTTTGGATTAGATGCACAGATTTGTCTTTGCGATAGAGAAAAGACCATTGGCGTATGGTATGGAAAAACGTTTAAGATGGACATTCAGGTAGGAGAGTATTTCGATATCAACAAGCCAGGGCATGATATGATGTTAAAAGCGATGGAGACTGGAGTAGGTAATGGTGGCATATTGCCAGAATTTGTATATGGTGTACCAGTCAATGGAATTGTATCACCAGTATTTGAGGATGGAAGGGTTGTCGGTGTAGTAAGTTGTGCAGTGTCTATTGAAAATCAAAAGGAAATTGAAGTAGCAGCGCAGGATTTGAATGATAGTCTTGAAAAGATTCATGAGGAATCGGCTGAGATTATGGATAATTCTGTGAAATTGGCAGATGAGATGGAGGGAATCAATCAAAATGCTATTGCAATTAGAAGCCTGGTAAATAGAACCACAGAAATTGTGCACGAGATACAAGAAAACTCTAGATTATCGAATATTTTGGCATTAAATGCTTCCATAGAAGCTGCACGTGCAGGCATAGCAGGAAGCGGATTTGCCGTAGTTGCAGATAAAATGGGAAAGCTGGCAAAAACCAGTGGTTCTTCGGCAACAGCAATCAACGAGGAGATGAACAATATCTTTACACAGCTCGACACGATTGCAGACAAAATCAGTACTACTGTGAATGTTTCTACGACACAGGCCAAGAATGCAGAAATGATGTTTGGACAGATTCAGACCATTGGTGAGGATGCAAAAAAATTAGTAAGTGCTGCGAAAATAGAGTAATCGTTTAAAGTATGAACGCCACCCGTGTGGGTGGCGTTTGCTATTATTTGACTTTTTCTCCAAAAGTGCTAAATTAGTAAGTGGCTACATTTTTCGGCGTGTGGCTCAGCTTGGTAGAGCGCTTCGTTCGGGACGAAGAGGCCGCGTGTTCGAATCACGTCACGCCGATCAAATTTTTGAAAGAGGTATTTGAAATGAAAATTGCAGTAACATATGAAAACGGACAGATTTTTCAGCACTTCGGACATACAGAACAGTTCAAAATCTATAACGTAGAGGATGGCAAAATTGTATCATCCGAAGTAATGGATACCAATGGTAATGGACATGGTGCACTTGCGGGCATTCTTTATGGACAGCAGGTAGATGTACTCATCTGTGGTGGTATCGGTGGTGGCGCACAGATGGCATTGGCACAGGCTGGTATCAAATTATTTGGTGGTGTAAGTGGTGATGCAGATGCAGCAGTAGAAGCATTGGTAGCAGGTAACTTAAGCTATAATCCAGATGTGAGATGTAATCACCATGACCACGAGCATGAAGAAAGACATAGCTGTGGTGACCATGGATGTGGAAGCCATAATTGTGGAAATCATTAATTAGAATTCAAAGGACTATATCATTGCAATGATATAGAGGAATTTACATGACCCAAGAACTACTCGAAGTCCTACGCCAAGTTACTCCAGAAGAGGAACGTCTGCGTAGTGGAAATACAAATATAGAAAAAGAAATATATAGCTCGGATGTGTCAGAGAATGAGGATGTCGTACATATCGATGCGGAAAAACTTCTAGAGGATGGAAAACTGATTCAGATTCGCACACATACAAGGTTCGTGCATTTCCCAGTCCACAATCACAATTTTGTAGAAGTGGTATATATGTGTGAGGGAAGTACACATCATGTGATTAATGGAAATGACGTGATTTTGGATGCAGGGGAGCTTTTGTTTATCAGCCAGTCTGCGAAGCAGGAGATTTACCCAGCCACAGAGTCGGATGTTGCGGTGAATTTTATTATTCTGCCAGAGTTCTTTGACTACGGACTTACTATGATGGAAGCAGAAAACAATCAGCTTCGTTCCTTTGTTATCGATTGTCTGACCGGTGGGAAAGAGGATACTGGTTATCTGCATTTCAAGGTAGCAGATGTGCTTCCAATTCAGAATTTGATAGAAAATCTTATCTGGACTATCATTCGAAAAGAGCCAAATAAACGAAGTATTCAGCAGGTGACGATGGGACTTCTGTTTCTACAGCTGATGAACCAGATTGACCGAATGGAGACTGCGGAAGCAGATAAGCAGCAGAAACTGGTGATGGATGTGCTTAGTTACATAGAAGAGCATTATCGTGATGGCGATTTGGATAGTCTGGCAAGGCAGCTTCACTATGATATGCGTTGGCTTTCGAAAGAAATCAAGAAACGTACAGGACTTAACTATACGGATTTGGTGCAGAATAAGAGGCTTAATCAAGCTGCATATCTACTGGCGACCACCAATATGAATGTTTTGGATATTGGATTAGCTGTAGGATATGATAATACCAGTTATTTTCATCGTATCTTCCAGAAACAGTTCGGAATGACACCTAGAAAATATAGAGTGGAAAATATGAGATAATCAAATATGGCGAATAAGGACACTTTTTTGGATAAAAGGTGTCCTTTTTTTGTTGTATTTATTTACGTACAATGTAAACAGTTGCTAGACTGTGTCAAACACAGACTAGTTATTGCCATGATTTGTGGGAAAGTCCTATGGGCTTTCCCACAGATATACAAGCGGGGGATATATATGAACAAGTATTATTTAGCGATTGATATCGGTGCATCTAGTGGACGCCACATCTTGGGTCATTTGGAAAATGGGAAGATGGTGTTAGAAGAAATTCATCGTTTTCCAAATGGAAATGTAGAAAAAGATGGAGAGCTGACTTGGGACATCGACGGACTTTTTAGAGAAATCCTTGTAGGCATGAAAAAATGCAAGGAAGTAGGAAAGATTCCAGTTAGTGTTGGAATCGATACCTGGGCGGTAGATATCGTGCTTTTGGATGAAGAGGACAAACGAATCGGAAACGCAGTGGCTTATCGTGACAGAGGAACTAGATACATGGATATAAAGGTATACGAGCATATTCCAGAGGATGAGCTCTATGCAAAGACTGGTATTCAGAAACAAATTTTTAATACCATCTATCAGCTTATGGCCTGGAAGACTAATAAACCAGAGCAATATGCAAAGGCAAAGACGATGCTTATGGTGCCAGACTACTTGCATTTCCTTTTATCAGGAGTGAAGGTGACAGAGTATACCAATGCGTCTACCACACAGCTAGTTAGCCCAATTACCAAGGATTGGGATTTTGATTTAATAAATACCCTCAATTACTCTCCAACCCTCTTTCAAAAAATCGTGTTACCAGGAACCTGTCTTGGTGGCTTGACAGAAGAGGTGCAGCGTGAAGTTGGCTTCGACTGTAAGGTCGTGGTTCCTGCGACACACGATACAGGTTCTGCGGTTATGGCAGTGCCAGTAAAGAAAGAGGGCGGCGAAAAGGATATTCTATACATTAGTTCCGGTACATGGTCTCTTATGGGTACAGAACTTACGGAAGCAAACTGTTCGCCAGAAAGCAAGGCTTGCAATTTAACGAACGAGGGTGGTTATGATTATCGTTTCCGCTATTTGAAAAATATTATGGGACTTTGGATGATTCAGTCCGTGAAGAAAGAAATAGGACAGGATTATAGCTTTGGAGAAATTGGTGAAATGGCATCAAAGACATCCATTCCATCGATTGTGGATGCGAATGCTAGCCGTTTTTTAGCACCAAAGAATATGACAGAAGAAGTAAAAATGGCTTGCGAAGAATCTGGTCAGCCCGTTCCAGAAACTCTTGCAGAAGTAGCAGCAGTTATATACAACAGTTTAGCAAAATGCTATGGAAAAACCATCGTAGAAATTGAAAAACTAACAGGCAAACAGTTTGATGGTATTCACATCGTAGGTGGTGGATCTAATGCAGAATACTTAAATCAGCTTACAGCGTTAGCAACAGGAAAGACTGTGTATGCTGGTCCTACAGAAGCGACTGCTATCGGAAACCTATCTGCGCAGATGATTGCCGAAGGCGAATTAAAAGACTTATCTGATGCGAGAAATCGTATCTATGAGTCTTTCCAAATTATGATTTATTAGAAAGGGTAAGCAAGTGAAATATGCATAGATAAGGCGAGGTTAAGCGGAGCCTCGAGCCGTTCTATGACATATTTCACTTGCGTAGAATTTAGAAAAATCAAAGGAGAAACAACATGATACGATATGAATTAGCTAAAGCACAGTACGCAAAATACGGCGTAGACACAGACGCAGCTATCGCAAAATTAAAAGAGATTCCAGTATCTCTTCATTGTTGGCAGGGGGATGATGTTATCGGTTTTGACCACGATGGTCCACTTACTGGTGGAATCCAGACCACAGGAGATTATCTAGGGAAAGCCCGCACTCCAGAAGAACTGATGGCGGATATGGACAAGGCTATGAGCCTCATGCCTGGTAAAAAGAAATTAAATATTCACGCATGTTATGCAGTTTTCGAAGAAGGGGAATTCGTCGATCGTGATGCATTAGAACCAAAGCACTTTGCAAAATGGGTAGAGTTTGCGAAGGAAAGAAATATGGGCATTGATTTTAATCCTACTTTCTTCTCTCATGACAAAGTAAAAGACGGACTTACACTTTCTAGTCCAGACAAAGAAACAAGAGACTTCTGGATTCGTCATGGCCAGGCGTGTGTACGTATCTCAGAATACTTTGCAAAAGAAACAGGTATCCCATGTGTTATGAACATCTGGACGGGTGATGGATACAAGGATATCCCAGCAGACCGCATGGGACCACGTATGCGTTACAAAGAATCGATTGAAGAGATTCTTTCTATCTCGTTTGACAAAACATTAGTTAAACCATGTGTAGAATCCAAAGTGTTCGGTATCGGTGTAGAAGCGTATACCACAGGAAGTGCAGAGTTTACGCTTACTTTTGCGGCTACTCATGAAGGATGTCTCCCACTCATGGATAATGGACATTATCATCCAACTGAAGTAGTTTCTGACAAGATTCCAGCTTTGCTTTGTTTCTTCCCAGAAATCGCACTTCACATCACCAGACCTATTCGTTGGGACAGCGACCACGTAGTACTTTTCGACGATGAAACCAAGGAAATGGCAAAAGAAATCGTTCGTTGCGATGGTTTAGACAGAACTTATATGGCACTTGACTATTTCGATGCAAGTATCAACCGTATCTCAGCTTGGACCGTAGGCTTCCGTAGCTGGCAGAAAGCTCTTTTATCAGCACTCATTACTCCACATGATATGCTTCGTGAACTTCAGGAGGCAGGCAACATGACGAAACTTATGGTAATGCAGGAAGAGATAAAGACACTTCCATTTGGCGATATCTGGGAAAAATACTGCGAAGAATGTGGGGTAGCAGCAGATGAAAGCTGGTTAGAAGAAGTGCTTGAATATGAAAAAGAAGTATTAGTTGCAAGAAAGTAGGAGGATATACATATGAGTTTTTTAGATGCAGAATTTGTACAGGGATTTATCCGTATGGCAAATGACGGATGGGAATTAGGATGGCATGAAAGAAATGGCGGAAACCTTTCTTATCGTGTGAAACCAGAAGAAGTAGAACTAGTAAAAGAAAACTTCGAAGCAAAAGAATGGCAGCCAATCGGCACATCTGTTCCAAAGCTGGCAGGAGAGTACTTCCTTGTAACAGGAAGTGGAAAATTCTTCCGCAATGTGATTATCAAGCCAGAAGATTCTATCTGCATGATTGAATTAGATGACAAAGGTGAAAACTATCGTATCGTTTGGGGACTTGTAAATGGTGGCAGACCTACCTCAGAGCTTCCAAGCCACCTCATGAATCATGAAGTAAAGATGCTTGCGACAGATGGCAGATACCGTGTGATTTACCATGCACATACTACAAACGTGATTGCCCTTACCTTCGTACTTCCACTTACGGATGAAGTGTTTACCAGAGAGCTTTGGGAAATGGCTACCGAATGTCCAGTTGTATTTCCACAGGGTATCGGCGTAGTTCCTTGGATGGTACCAGGCGGTCGAGATATCGCAGTAGCTACCAGTGAACTCATGAAGCAGTATGATGTAGCTATCTGGGCACATCATGGAATGTTTGCAGCAGGCGAAGACTTCGACCTGACCTTTGGACTTATGCACACCGTAGAAAAATCAGCAGAAATCCTAGTAAAAATGCTTTCTATGAGACCAGATAAATTACAGACTATTACGCCACAGGATTTTAGAAACTTGGCAGTAGATTTTAAAGTTACACTTCCAGAGAAGTTTTTATATGAGAAATAGTGCAACCGCCACCCATGAGGTGGCGGTTCTCATATTTATACAAAAATTTAATTTTATTCATCCATTTTTCTTTTATAAAAACAAACTTCCAACCTTCTCCCCATATTTCACAACTGTCTCAATACCTTCTTTGGAATTCGCTAGAATATCATCATCTACTTTTACTGTATTCGCTTTTGTAAGAAGCACAACTGTAGAGCCGCCAAACTGGAAATACCCCTTTTCCTGTCCTCTGTTTACTTCAGCCTTTTCATGTAGATTTACAATCCTTCCAACAAGAAGTGCACCGACTTCCATCATCACGATATCTCCGAAATGCTTGCTGTGAAGGATGGAGTACTCTCTTTCGTTTTCCTTATATATAGGAAAGTAATCATTTGCAATTGGATTTACAGTGTGGAATTTACCTGGAATATGCAGGTTGCGTTCCTTTACACCATCATCCACATATCCATAGCGGTGATAATCATCTACAGTCAGACGGAAGATAAAGGCATAGCCCCCTTCGTATTTGTGTGCTAACTCTTTGTTTTGAAGAAGAGAGCCTACGGAATATTCGGTATGCTTTAACGTAAATCGTCTATTTTCTGAGATAGGGAGTACGGTTAACTTACTATCCGCTGGACTGATGAAATGTGTGGGATTCATATCGATAGATCGTGCACCTTCTCGAATTTTTCTAGAGAAGAATTCGTTGTAGCTATTATATTTCACATCTTCAAATTGTGACATATCGATATTATTGCTACGGATAAAAGGCTTAATCAAGACGCAGGAGCATTTTGTTGAAAGAAAAGCACCTGCAACTTTAGAAACCACTGGGGTTACCAGTGGTTTTAATAATATGCGTCCTAGTGTACTGCCATAAAGCAGTTTTAAGAGACGGTCTTGTCCATTATCTGTTTCAATTGTAGTTCCATTACGAAATCTCTGTTTCATATTTTATGCTCCTAATACATTGAAAAGAATTGTGCCGATTACAAAAGCGGATACTACTACGATAAGTAAAATCAAACTCTTTAGGCTAGGCTTCTTTTCGATGCGGAAGTCTAAAATATTAAGGAAACCAATAAGTAAAGGTACGATATGTAAAATAACCAAAAATACACTTTCTGGAACAATAAAGGTTAAGCAGTAGGTAAGCGCAATCAAAATACTACTCATAGTAACTGGTAAGCCATGAAAGGCAGCTGTATCAGTATAAGTTCCATTTTTCTTCTTTTCATCTAAAACATTGTAGTAGCCTAAGCGAATTACAGCGCAGATACAGAAGAAGCTGATAATAGCAAGACCTAAGATGCTTTTAAGTCCGAGACAGTAGCAGAAAACTGCTGGAAATACGCCGAAGCATACAAGGTCACATAAGGAATCAATTTGAACACCAAAGGCTTTTTCGTCTTCTGTACGATTTTTCTTGCTACGAGCAACACGACCGTCGAAGGAATCACATACACCGCAAATACCTAAGCAAATAACTGCTGCATTGAAATGTCCTGAAGCGGCTTGTGTGATTCCGCAAAGAGCAGAGATAAGGCTAAGGTAAGTTAAAATAACAGTGTAATCGTAGAAACCAATAAAACGTAACATAGTTTAGTCCCCTTTTCTTTTGAGTATAAATGATGCTGCAACCGTCATGATGGCGCAGATGATTAATTGTGTATAAAAGCTGATGCCTCGACTAACCAGCATGCCAGGTAATACGAGTGCTTCTCCAAAGATAGGCTGGAAAATCGTTAAGAATAGATTTTCGCTAATTCCCATTCCGCCAGGAAGTGGGAGCATATCAACTGCTACTGAAATCATTCCTTGTAGTGAAACAATGGTAAACATGGACTCACCTGAAAGATGGAATGCCAGGTAGGTAAGCCATGTAACGAAAAAGAGCAGGAATCGTTGTACAAACGTAATACCAAATACATTTAAAATGATACACTGGTTGCTTCGATAGAATTCAGCAGTTCCATTATATTGTGAAATGATATTTTCAAGCCGTTGTTCAAGGCTTTTTCTGTTAGAAAGTGGGTGGATACGATCCACTAAATTAAGTGCCCACTGGGCAATTGCACGAATAGAGCTTGCGCGGAACACCAAAAGCAGAAGGAGAACGATACAGATGACATTGAGAATCAAGCCAACGTACATAAGCCATTCTACTCCATCCAGATATTGCATAATAGAGGTTGGACGGATGATAAGAATTACAGTTCCGATAAACACTAAAACTAATTTGTATGTAACAGTGATAATCGCAAGTACTACAGCAGACACCGCAACTGGAATTTTGTCCTTTCGCATAGCGACTATTTGCATTGGCTGGCCACCTGATGCGGATGGTGTAATACAACTGTAAAAAAATCCGATAAAGGAATATAGGCAACAATGCGAAAATTGGATGTTCGTGCCTAAGGTTTTTAATAGATAATGAATAATAACAGACTCACCTAATATAAAGCCAATCACACACACAATACTTAGTATCGTATAAATCGGATTTGCATTTGATAGATAGGCGGCTAATTGTCCGAAATCTACTCCGGAAAAAACGGACCATAATGTGAGTGCAAATACGATAACGAGAAATAGTACGTTAAAAATCGTTTTTTTATCAGGTTTTTTCACGGGATATTTCTCCTTTCGTTGCATGATACAGATAAGACATTATACCATTTTTGTGACGAATGGTAAAGAGAGAATGCACAAATAACAATAATTGGAAAGCTATAATTTTAAATTGTATACAAATATATAATATTTATTTATAAAAGTGTGTTAAATTATTAACAATTGATATGTGCAATTTTGGGAAGAAAGGTTTATAATGTACTTAGCCACTCAAATGGTTAAAAATAGATGAATTAACATGTGTGGTCAGACATGAAATAATGAACAAGAAAAGGAGATTAACACTATGGCAAACAGATTCATTCTAAACGAAACCTCTTACCACGGAGCAGGAGCAATTGCTTCAATCGCAGATGAAGCGAAGGCGAGAGGTTATAAAAAAGCATTCGTATGCTCAGACCCAGACCTTATCAAATTTGGCGTTACAAAGAAAGTATTAGATGTATTAGAAGGCGCTGGTCTTCCATACGAAATCTATTCCAATATTAAAGCAAATCCTACAATTGAAAACGTACAGACTGGTGTAAAAGCACTTGCA
>JAZSCQ010000016.1:0-11824 GCA_045530745.1 Agathobacter sp. | reverse complement strand
CATACTTCGCAGATAGTAAAATAATTGAAAGACATACAATTTAAGAAGAAAGCGTGATTCAAGAAATATAAGAGTTTTCCTTAAATGTTCGTAATTTACAGAAATATATAGTGGCATATGTATTTTCAACCATAAAATAAGACTGCCGCAAATTTATATTTGCGACAGCCTTAGATAACTTAATTATTAGACTTCTTTTTCAGACAGTGGTAAGGTGAAGATAAATTCAGTGCCTACGCCTTCGGTGCTAATTACATTGATGTTTTCATTGTGTGCCTGCACAATTTCTTTTACGATAGCAAGCCCAAGCCCAGAGCCCTTTTTGTCACGTCCGCGAGATAGGTCTGTTTTGTAGAAGCGTTCCCAGACTTTTTTTACACTGTCACTTGGAATACCGATGCCCTTATCTTTAACGGAAATAAGTACTTTTTCGTTACGGACGTTGGTTTCAATTGTGATTGCAGTGTTATTGTTGGCGAATTTGGTGGCATTGTCAATGAGGTTATAAAGAACCTGCTGGATTTTGCCCATATCCCCTTTTACAAAAAGTTCGGAACCGGTTAAAAGCAAATCAAAGGATAAGCCCTTTTTGCTACAGACGCCTTCAAAGGTCATCGTGGTAGTACGAATTATCTGATTAATGTCGAACTCGGTGATTTCAAGAGACATACCTCGATTTCCAAATTGATTTAAGTCTAAAATGTTCTGTGTTAATTTGTTCAAACGCTCTGTTTCAAACAAGATAATGTTTAAATATTTTTCCTGCATTTCCACGGGAATGGTGCCGTCTATCATGGCTTCTATGTAGCCTTTGATGGAGGTTAGTGGGGAGCGGAAGTCGTGAGATACGTTCGAAATGAACTTGCGTTGTTCTTCTTCGAACGTATCGAGCTCTGTTGCCATATAGTTTAAGGTGTTTGCCAGATAACCAATTTCATCGTTGGTCTGGATGGCGATTCGGTTGGAGAAATCTCCACGTGCATATTGTTCGGCTGCATTGGTAATCTTTTGGATAGGCTTGTAAACAATAAAGTTAAAGACAACCAAAAGAATAGCGGCACATACAAATACAATCATTACAGAGAGAAAGGCAATGTCTACAATGCCAGTAGACTCTTCCAATACCTCCGTCATTGGTTTGTGAATAAGCACATATCCTTGTACCCTGTATTCATTAGTAATGGTGGAGAACACAGTTAGCATTTCTTCATCAAAACTGTCATAAAAGGTTCCGCTTTGGTAATAACTGCTTCCAAAATGCTGGATGCTAAAGCCTTCTAGGGCTTTAGGTTCGCCAGTCTCTGCATAGGTCAGAATATATGGTGTATTAGAGTCGAAATATATATTGCCATTTATATCAATAATCCAGATTTCTGCAGACATGTATTTGGCAGATACCTCAAGGCTGTTGCGGATGTCCTTGAGTTTTGTAGAGTCCTTGGAAAAGACATCCTTTAAGTCGGATGCCATGAGAGTGGACTCGCGGTACATTTGTTGTGCTTCGTTCTGGCGAAGAAACTGGTCAGTCATCCCTTTTGTAAGTGTGCTAAGCAAAGCAATTGCAATTACACCAAAAACCAGATAGGCGGCCAGAAGTTTTATGTGTAGTTTTCGTTTCATTATTTAACCTCAAATTTGTAGCCAATTCCCCATACGGTTGAAATCTGCCAATTTTTATGGTCCTTGATTTTCTCGCGGAGACGTTTTACGTGCACATCTACAGTACGGGTATCGCCGATATATTCATATCCCCAGATGTGGTCTAAGAGCTGTTCGCGGGTAAACACCTGATTTGGTGAAGCGGCTAGGAAGTAGAGGAGTTCTAATTCCTTTGGTGGCATATCTACTTGTGTTCCGTTGTAGATAACGGAGTAGTTGGAAAGGTTGATGGTTAAATCTGGATATTCCACACATTTAGCTGCAGGTGCAGGCGCAGATACGGTTTTAATTGGCTGATATCTGCGAAGTACAGCTTTGACACGGGCAACCAGCTCTTTGGAGTCGAATGGTTTCATGATATAATCATCTGCTCCAAGTTCAAGTCCAAGCACCTTATCAAAGATTTCGCCCTTCGCAGAGAGCATGATAATTGGCACATTGGATTTTGTGCGGATTTCACGGCATACCTGATAGCCATCAATTCCTGGAAGCATTAGGTCTAGTAAAATCATATTTGGAGCATAAGAATCAAAAGCGGCAAGTGCTTCTTCTCCGTCGTTTACAATATGAGTATCGTAGCATTCCTTGGTAAGATACAAAGAGATAAGCTCTGCGATATTGTTGTCATCATCTACGATTAAAATTTTTGTTTTTGTTGCCATAAAAATCTCCCTGTTTTTAAAAATGGTATTACTTAAATTCGACAATTGTTACACCTGCATCACCCTCGCCAAATTCTGCAAGCTTATAGCTCTTGACATAATTCTGACGTTTCAAATGCTGATGTACGGCATCGCGAAGGGCACCAGTTCCTTTTCCGTGTACGATACGCACAGAAGGAAGGTGAGCAATATACGCATCATCTAAGTATTTGTCTAATTTCGCAATGGCTTCATCTGCACGCATGCCGATAAGTTTGATTTCGGTAGAAGCAGTAGCGGCCTTGCTCATTTTAAGCTTGCTTGTGCTGCCTCCGTATTTCTTAGTTGGAGAAAGTACATCTTCATCCATGAGAATCAGATCACTGATATTTACCTGGGAACGTAAGATGCCCATCTGTACGAAGAGATTTCCTTTTGCGTCAGGTAAAGTGTGCACTGTTCCTTTTAAGTTCATGGAAAGTACCTTTACGGTATCACCGATGCGAAGCTTCTTTGGTGCTTTGTGGTTGACCTCCTGTTTTTTGATGCTGGTAAGTTTTTTCTCTTTTTCCGACATCTTGTTACGAAGGTTGGTACGTTCTTTTTCCATCTGACTCATGTCACCGAGTCCCTGACCGTACTTGTTAAAGTTACGGATTGTTTCGTCGGCTAAGTCTTTTGCTTCTTTGATAATCTTAAGGGCTTCTTCATTTGCTTCACGAAGAATCTTTTCTTTAGATTGATCCAAACGTTCATGTTTGTTTTCTAATTTCTTTTTTAACTCCTCAATTTCAGCCTTGTATTTGTTAACCTCTAGCTGTTCTTTTTCAATCGTGATTCGACTTGCTTCCAAGTTAGAAAGCACGTCTTCAAATTCTACGTCCTTTTTAGTAAGACGAGTCTTGGCGTCTTCAATGACAGAGTCATCTAAGCCAAGCTTGGATGAGATTGCAAAGGCATTACTTTTACCTGGAATACCGATAAGAAGTCGATAGGTTGGACTAAGGGTTTCTACATCAAATTCACAGGATGCATTTTCGATGCCTTCTGTGGTAAGCGCGTAAACCTTTAATTCGCTGTAATGTGTGGTTGCCATCGTAATTGCACCATAGAGATGGAGCTTGTGTAAGATGGAGATGGCCAGAGCAGCTCCTTCTGTTGGGTCAGTTCCTGCGCACAATTCGTCGAAAAGAACAAGGCTTCTATCATCTGCTTTTTCTAAAATCTTCACAATGTTTACCATGTGAGAGGAGAAGGTACTAAGGCTTTGTTCAATACTTTGCTCATCGCCAATGTCTGCAAATACCTCTTCAAAAATAGCAAGTTCCGAACGGTCTCCTGCTGGAATGTGCAGTCCTGCCTGTCCCATAAGGGTAAGTAAGCCTACTGTCTTTAAGCTGACAGTTTTACCACCGGTGTTTGGACCAGTTACAATAAGCTGTTTAAATCCGTCGCCAAGGTATACGTCAATAGGAACTACCTTTTTAGGATCAAGTAGTGGATGACGACCTTTACGAATATTGATGTAGCCACGTTCGTTAAAAATAGGAGCCACACCGTTGTAGGATTTTGCCAAAGCTGCTTTGGCGAAGATGAAGTCAAGTTCAGAAAGCACGGTCCAGTTGTTAGCAAGTGCCATTTCGTATCCGGCTACCATTTCACTAAGCTTAGCTAGGATTACGTTGATTTCATCTTTTTCTTTGATGAATAGTTCTTTTAATTCGTTGTTTAAGTTTACGACTGCCATTGGCTCGATAAATACGGTTGATCCAGAGGATGACTGGTCATGTACCATGCCTGGAACTGAAGATTTGTTTCCGGCTTTAACAGGAAGACAGTAGCGTCCATCTCGCATGGTAACAACAGCATCCTGCAAATATTCACGCGTGGTTGCATTGTTCATAAGAGAAGCAAGCTGTGCATGGATGCGGTCGTTCATTCCGCGGATTGATTTGCGGATCTTAAATAGTGTAGGGCTTGCATCATCTGCGATTTCTTCTTCGCCCAGAATGCAGCGTTTGATTTCATCGTGAAGTGGTGTAAGTGGTTCAATTTGTGCGAACAATTCCGTCAAAGAGTCCGTTTTCTCTTCAGAACGTTCGCCACGATCATACGCCTTGGCACGTTTTGCTACCTCCAAAAGAGAACCAACCTGCAAAAGCTCGACAGTATTTAGGGTGCCGCCGATAGAAAGACGTTTCAAGGACCCATTTATGTTGTGAAGTCCGGCAAAGGAAAGTCGCTGACTTTTGTAAATACGAGTCAGTGCATCTGCGGTTGTCTCCTGTAAATGGTTGATTTCATTGATGTCAGTAGATGGAACCAATTCTTCAATTCGTTTCTTTGTTTCTGTTGCAGCAGCATATCCTGCAAGTTGTTCTAGTATTTTATAGTATTCTAATGTTTTAAAAACTTTTTGATTCATAATAACCTCTAATCCTTAAGCATACTTAAATATATTATATCCTATTATGCACGTTTGGAAAAGGCAAAAATACTTGCAAGCTAACAGAAATGACCATATAATATAATCGGTATATTGTCGTTACATCTTTCTAGAGAATAAGAGGGATTTTATGGAATTTATACGAGAGAAAATTAAGGAAAAACCTATAAGCAAAAGACGTATTGCAATGAACCTGGGAATGGCGGCTTTATGTGGTCTTGTATTTGCAGCGGTAGTGTGTGTTGTGCTGGTGATAGCAGTACCGATTATTGTACCACCACAAAATGAAAGCGAGGTTGCTGGTACGCAGGAAGATACACAGCCAGATACATCTACGCAGGATACACAAGGTCCGAATGGTGGTTTGATACTTCCGCCGGATTTGAATCTTACAATTTCGGATTATGAAACTTTGCAGGATGAGCTCTATCAGATTGGCAGCATGGCAAACAAAGCAGTGGTTACCGTTATGCCAATGGAGAACAAAGACGATTGGACAGAGAACAATCAATTGGTAGAAAATCAGGGGTCAGGAATCATTTTTTCGGAGGATAGTAATTATGTCTATATTCTAACAGAACGTAGAATTGTTGCGGAAGCGGCACATATTCGAGTAGCTTTTGTAGACAAAACAGGAGCAGAAGCGACTTTATTTAAGTATGATGCGAATACAGGAATTGCAGTTCTGGCAGTAGAAAAGCGCCAGTTAAAGCCAGAAACCAAGCGGGCAATTACGGTTGCCAGAATGGGTGCAATGACAGATGTGAAAAACGGTGCATTGGTAATTGCATTGGGTTCTCCGCTTGGAACAAATTACTCTATTTTGACAGGAAACATTACTTCTGTTGATAAAGAAGTTATGACGAAGGATAAGAATTATTCTGTATACACAACGGACATTGTTGCTAGTAAAAATGCGAGTGGAGTATTAATTAATACCAACGGTGAAGTTGTAGGAATGGTAATGCAGACATATAGTAGTTCACAGGATGTGAGTACAATTACAGCCGTTGCAATGAAAGAAATTCATGCCACTATTATGAGCCTTAGAAATGGAAAAGATGTGCCATACGTAGGTGTATATTTGGCGACGGTTACTGAGGATATTGCAAAAGATTATAATATTCCAAAGGGTGTATTTATCAAGGAAGTAGTTGCAGATTCACCTGCAATGAAGGCAGGGTTGCAAAACGGTGATGTAATTACACATATCAATGGAGAAGTAATAATGACGGATACGATGTTTTCTGAGAAAATCAGTCAGCTTATTCCAGGAACGAAATGTGAAATTGCAGTTAAACGACAGAATGGAAAAGAATATTATAACGTAACATGCGAAGTAACAATTGACGTGTTAAAGGAATAGATGGAGGAAGTATGAAATATATAGAAAGTTTTCGTGAAGGAGATAGAATCAATGATGTCTACCTTTGCAAATTCAAGCAGGCGGCCCTTACTAAGGCGGGAAAGCCTTATGATATTGTAATCTTACAGGATAAGACAGGAACGATTGATTCTAAGATTTGGGATCCAGGCTCTATCGGAATTGATGATTTTGATGTAATGGATTATGTATGTATCACAGGGGATGTGTCCATCTATAATGGTAGTCCACAGCTTTCTATCAAGCGTGCAAGAAAGGTGAGCGAAGGTGAATACAATCCAAGTGATTATCTTCCTGTCAGTGAATACGATATTGACGGTATGTTTGTAGAATTGATGGGCTACATAAATTCTATTAAGAATCCATACTATAGTCAGCTTTTGCATGCATTTTTTGATAATGCTGCGTTTGAGAAAAAGTTTAAGTTCCATTCAGCGGCAAAAAGCGTGCACCATGGATTCGTAGGTGGGCTTTTGGAGCATACTTTAAGCGTGACCAGAAACTGCGATTTTTTTGCAAAAAATTATGCAATTTTAAATAGAGATTTACTGCTTACAGCAGCTATGTTTCATGATGTAGGAAAGCTTAAAGAGCTTTCGACTTTCCCAGAGAATGATTACACCGATGCAGGGAATCTCTTGGGACATATTGTAATGGGCGTAGAGATGTTAAATGACCAGATTCGTCAAATAGAAGGTTTTCCAGTTGTGCTTGCAAACGAACTTAAGCACTGTATTTTGGCGCACCATGGAGAACTTGAATTTGGCTCACCAAAGAAACCAGCGCTTGTGGAAGCGTTATGCTTAAGCTTTGCAGACAATCTGGATGCAAAGATGCAGACGATGAAAGAAATCTTTAACGGTGTGCCAGAGAACAATTTAGAGTGGCAGGGATATAACCGATTGCTCGAATCAAACGTTCGCAGAACAAGTTCTGAACTGCCAAAAAACTAAAGTGGGATTACTATGCTGCGAAGTGTGAAAGCATTTCGGGGAGAATATAAAACATGAAAAAGAATGATATTTTCGATTTAGAAATAACCGACATGGGTGTGGACGGAGAAGGCATCGGTCACTACGATGGCATGACCTTTTTTGTAAAAGATGCATTAATTGGTGATGTGATTCGTGCTCGTGCGACAAAGCTAAAAAAGAATTATGGATATGCAAGAGTGGAAGAGGTAGTTACTCCTTCCACTTTTCGTGTTGAACCAAAATGTCCTCATCACAGACGTTGCGGTGGTTGCCAGATACAGGCACTTTCCTATGAGAAACAGTTAGAGTTTAAACAGGACAAGGTGCGTGGCAATCTGATTCGTATCGGTGGTTTTTCTGCAGAGGAAATTGATGCAAAGATGCTTCCGGTCGTAGGAATGGAAGAACCATTCCGTTATCGTAATAAGGCGCAGTTTCCAGTCGGAACAGATAAAGACGGCAACCTTGTGACAGGTTTTTATGCGGCAAGAACACACAGCATCATTCCTGTGGAGGACTGCCTATTAGGCGTGGAAGAAAATGCACCTATTTTGGCGGCAGTGAAAGAGTGGATGATTGCAAATGGTGTAACTGCGTATAACGAGGAAACAGGCAAAGGCCTCCTTCGTCATGTGTTAGTACGTTACGGTTTTACCACAAAGGAAATTATGGTATGTCTGATTATTAATGGACGTACACTTCCAGCACAGGCAGATTTGATTGCGCGACTTGAAAAGATGGAAGGCATGACTTCGATTTCTATCAACATCAATACAAAGAATACAAATGTAATTTTAGGTGATGTCACCGAATGTATCTGGGGACAGGCATATATTACAGATTATATCCACTTAAGAGAAACAAGTGACTCGTTAGTGGGTGCAAAGGATGAATTTGCTTTGGCCGATACAGCGGTAGCTTATCGTATCTCGCCACAGTCTTTCTATCAGGTAAACCCAGTACAGACAGAGAAACTTTACAGTACAGCGCTTGATTATGTGGGACTTACTGGTGAAGAATATGTATGGGATTTGTACTGTGGAATCGGTACGATTTCTCTTTTCCTTGCACAGAAGGCAAAGAAAGTATATGGCGTGGAAATCGTGCCACAGGCGATTGAAGATGCAAAGAACAATGCCAAATTAAACGGCATTGAAAATGCAGAATTTTTCGTTGGAAAAGCAGAAGAAGTGCTTCCGGAATTCTATGAGAATTTAAAGGAAGGCGATGCGATGCTCACACCAGATGTCATTGTGGTAGATCCACCACGTAAAGGCTGCGATACCGCCTGCCTTGATACGATGCTTAAGATGCAGCCAAAGCGTATCGTATATGTAAGCTGCGACTCAGCAACACTCGCGAGGGATTTGCGTATCCTTTGTGATGGAGGATATCAGTTAGTGAAAGTAAGAGCTGTGGACCAGTTCCCACATACAGGGCACATTGAAACCGTATGTTTATTGTCCAAACTCCATGGGGCAAAGCATCATGTGAATGTTACTCTTGATATGGACGAGCTGGATATAACTTCTGCGGAGAGCAAGGCAACTTATGAAGAGATAAAGGATTATGTGTTGGAGAAACATGGATTACAAGTTACGAATCTCTATATTGCACAGGTAAAGAGAAAGTGCGGTATTATTGAGAGGGAAAATTATAATAAGTCTCAGAAGGAAGATGCAAAGCAACCACAGTGTCCAGAAGATAAGGAAAAGGCTATTAAGGATGCGTTGGAGCATTTTGGGATGGTGTAGTAATAAATATGTTTACAGCAGGGGCTGATGTGCTAAGCTGTAAAAAAGCGATAGGCTCAGGTTTCTGTTGAAGGAATCTGAGCCTTTGTGCATATGCCTATAAGCACGTCAGCGGGTTCATGCTGTCAACATAGAGAACATGATTAGGAGGAGAAGTAATTGAATAATGAAGAATATTTTGTTTGCCTAAATAAAGAAAAAGAAACATTGAATGAATTAAGAAAACAAGGGGTGAAATTAGCAGAGGGTGTTATTGGGGGAACTTTATTTAAAGATGATTTGTTTTTCTGCGCATCTTTGAATAGATGTATAAATCTAATAGATGGTTTTATTCTTTTGCTTAATACAAGAAATTTAACCTGCGCAGGGGTAATATTGCGTCTGCAGATAGATAATTGTTTGAGGACATACGCAGCATTTATAGCAGAGGATAGAAATAAGGTAATTGATTGTATTATAAATGGAAAGAGAATTGACAAAGAAAAAGATACACATGGGTGTAAGATGACAGATGGATATCTCAAAAAGAATCTTGAGCAAATGGATGTTTCTATTGCTATGATATATGATAATGCAAGTGGCTATATTCATCTGTCAGATAAGGCTTTCTATGAAACGGTAATTAGTTGTGATAATAATGCAATAGAATTTCAAGTGGGTAGAGAGTTGCCGGAAAAAAGGAATCAGATATTGGTCGAAATGTTAGAAGCATTTATTCATTTTGTTAAATTGTACTACAAAATAATTATTGCAGTTGTTGAAAGCAAAAAGAGATACGATTTAAAAAATAATAATTAAGTTATTAGATAGGAGGACTAGAGGATGAGTGCGAAGAAATGGGTAACGATAGTTACATTTTTATGTACGATATTAGCGATAGTTTTATTGCCAATTTTTAAGTATTGTAAATGTGATATGGGTTATGATATCTCACTTGCTATTTTCGGAAGTGCTTTGCTTGGTTTTATTATGTCTCTTGTAGAATATTTTACAGAGCGAAGAAAAGCAATGGAACAGTTTTGGATAGAAGCAAGGCGTGTTCTTGTGCAGTTTCGTAAAGCTAAGCATATACAATTTGATGAACCGGAATATATTGTGGTTTCTTGTATTGCTGAGAATTATGAGAATAAATTGGTTCAGGAGTGTGATCCGACAATCGCCCGATTTTTGGGGAGAGTAGAATCACACGAAAATCAAAGTAAATATATACAGTGGATGGAAGAACATGAAGCTATGTCATTTTCAGAAAATGACGACATAAGCGAGATATTAGACAAAATTTATGTGAGCCGTATGGAATCGTATGAAGACCTAATAAAAAATGTAATAGAAAACTATATTGAATTGTCACAGATAAGTTTATCTGAATTAGACAGTGCTTATGGAAATCTAAATTTTATCTTTGCAAATAAATCAATTAGACTGAAAGCATATAATGAGATTTATGATAAGATAAGAACAATAAGAAATAAAATTCTTATGGAAGCATTTCATTTTAATCTGTGGAAGGAAGAAAAGGGGAACTTTGTTGTTTGTATGAATAAGGCAATAGATATTAGTAAAACTCTTTTTTCAGTGGAAAAAACAAAGAAAAACCAGTTCGAAAGTGTTTGTATTTATCAGAAACAATTTGATGACGTAGAGGAAAGTTTGGAAAGTTTTAGAACAAAAATTTATTTCAAAACAAAAAAAGAACCAATAGAGAGAGTCCCAGTTTCTGGAAAAATGATAAATTTCGAAGAAGGTAAATAAAAGCTAAGAGTTAGACCATAAAAAGGCAGTTGACAAAAAGAATCGCAAGGCTTATATTAGACCTAATAATTTGAAAGGAAGCACAGATATGTATTTATTTGTTACTAAAAATTCATACAATTCTAAACAGGCGATGCAGAATAATGGGCATGGTCTTATTGTTGTATGTGAATATTTTAGTTACGAAGAAAAATAAGCTTTCAGAGACAGAATATATGTATAGTTGTTTTTGACCACTTATCTTTTCGGATAGGTGGTCTTTTTTTATTCATCAGGGTCCGATGAATTAATGAATTTATCGAAAGGAGTAATTGAATATGAATTTGAGATTAGTGAAGGCTTCGGAAGAATATCGTAGCCAGATAATTGAGATGATGGAGGAATGGAATAGTTTTGATGAGAAAATTGTTCCACATGCAGTCTGTCGAGTGGATTATAGGGATTTTGAAAATTACTGTAATAGCTTAGATAGAAAGGGCGACAGCAGCGGAAAAGTGTCGTCTTCCACCTTTTTCTGTTTAGATGAAGATAGAAATATTATGGTTGGAGCTGTAAATATCAGACTCTATTTGAATGAATCACTATTACTTAATGGAGGTCATATTGGTGATGGTGTAAGACCATCTGAGAGAAGAAAAGGAATTGCCACAAAAATGATAGCTCTCGCATTAGATGAATGTAGAAAATTAGGAATTGAAAAAGTCTTGATGGTATGCGATAAGGACAATATTGGTTCAGCAAAAAGTATTATTAATAATGGCGGTGTGCTTGAAAATGAAGTAGAGGTTGATGGTGTTGTAGAACAAAGATATTGGATTAACAATACGAAGTAGAAATCGGAGGAATAGGACATGAGCAAAAGAATAGAAATTGTAAGTTCATTTTATGATGATATTGACGAGGACAGCAGATTAGACAAAAGTCGTCATGGACAGTTGGAGTATGCGACTACAATGGAATATATTCATCGGTATGCGAAGCCGGGAGCAAAGGTGTTAGAGATTGGTGCAGGAACCGGTAGATATTCCATAGCGTTGGCAAAAGAGGGATATAATGTAACGGCTGTTGAATTGGTGGAAAGTAACCTTGATGTTTTGAGAAAAAATAGTAGTGATATTGAAGATATTGTTTCTTATCAGGGAGATGCTTTAAATCTTAGCCGATTTGAAGATAATCAGTTTGATGTTACATTATTGTTTGGCCCTATGTATCAT
>JAZSCQ010000037.1:0-27757 GCA_045530745.1 Agathobacter sp. | reverse complement strand
ACATTAAAAATTGCACTGGCTGTAACGAATAAAAACATCAATGTGCTCAATATTTCCAGATTATATTTTATAAGAAATTTTTTCATATAGCGAATACCTCCGTAAAATTCAATTTCCCACCTATTCGACCTATTCAAGTTTATCTGAACGCTTCACTTATCAGCTTCAAGTTATTTCTCATGCCTTCAAGATAACTGTCTTTTTCATATTCCCCACGGTTCAGCGGATCTAAATAAATCACTTCCACATCCGCTTCCTTCTGCACCATTTCACACATATTTGTACCATAAAGTGCTTCCGCGAAAATGTACTTTACTCCATGTTCTTTAATGACTTCTAAAACTTCTGCAACTTCACCTGCACTAACTTGTCGTTCCTCATCCAAGTCCATACAAAAGGCTGCTTTTAGCCCTAAATCTTCTGCTACATAATCGTAAGCACAGTGGAACATTATTACTTCTTTTCCTCTGGTTAAAGTTAAAAGTTTCTCTTGTTCAACCTGAAGTGCCTCCAATTTTCCGTCGTAATCTCCTGCATTTGCAAGAAAACTTTCAGCAGCTTGTGGAGCATTTTGTGCCAAGCCACTTGCAATATTTTCAACCTGCTTGCGGTAATTTGCTATACTCATCCAAGCGTGAGCATTAACATCATGGTTGTGACCATCATGCGCATTTTCTGCATCATTCTCATCCTCTGTGTCATGGTTGTCTGCACCTTCATCTTCATGTGCATGTCCATGTGATTCAGTCTCGCACAAAAGCTCGATTCCTTCACATGCCTCAATAATTACAAGCTCTGGATACTGCTTTGCAATATCCTCCATAAAGGATTCGATTCCACCGCCATTGATAACAAGTACATCCGCCGTGGAAAGAAGCTTCATATCCGCAGGTGTCAGTTGAAAATCATGCAAACACCCTGTCTGTGGTTCACTTAAGTTTTTCAAGGTCACACCTTCGGTATCTCCAATCACATTCATGGTTGCAATGTACATAGGATAAAAGGATGTAACAACTACAAAATCCTCGTCATCGGTTTGCTGATGTTGGCTTACATAAATATTCGTAAAGCCAAAGCTAACTATCAAGATAGAAAACAGCATGACGAGTACAAAAACATACTTATTTCTCATATATGTTCAATCTTACTTTCTATTTTCAAAATATATCTATTTCTTTTTGGATTTCTTACCAGATTTTGAAGCTATCTTTGCAGCTTTCTTCTCCTGCAACTTCTTAGTCTTCTTTGCAGTTTCTTTTCCTGTTGCCTTCCAACGAGGTTTGCGCTGTTTTTCTGGTTCTAAACTTGCAGAATTTGTCTGTTTTGCAACCGAAGATTCATCTGCAACTATGCCTTCCTGTGCCGACATTTCTGCATCATTTATTGCAGCTTCTTCCTCTTCTTCTGGCAACACAAGTGAATCAATCAGCTCCCAGATTTCTTCTCTTCCCTGCTTTGTTTCTGCAGAAAATGGAATCATGATTGTATCTTCCTCTACCTTTAAGGTATCCGCAATCATCTTCATGTGCTTTGGCACTGCACCACGACTAATCTTGTCCATTTTCGTGGCAATAATAATAGGAGCAAAGCCCTGTTCCACCATCCATTCGTACATCAAACAATCGTTGTCGGATGGCTGATGACGAATGTCAATGAGCAGAAATACTGCTTTTAATTTGCTAGAGGTATGAAGATATTTTTCAATCATCTTACCCCATTTTGCCTTAATCTCTACGTTGGCATTTGCATATCCATAACCTGGAAGGTCTACCAGATACATGGCATCATTTATATTGTAAAAGTTGATGGTCTGTGTCTTTCCAGGCTGGGAAGAAGTACGCGCCAATGCCTTACGATTCATAAGTGCATTGATAAGGGATGATTTTCCTACGTTGGATTTTCCTGCAAAAGCTACTTCATAATGTGGGTTATCTGGAATAACGCTTGTAATACCGCATACGGTTTCTAAGCTTACATTCTTAATTACCATGTCAAACTCCTTTTTTTCAAACGCATGCCGCCTGCACATGAAATACAGACGGCAATTTTAACTTTACTTTACCAGTGCTACTTCCAGCACCTGATCTAACTTTTCTACCAGCACAATTTCAAGGCCTCTCTTGATTTCCTCAGAAATCTCATACAAGTCTTTCTCATTCTTTGCTGGTACGCAAACAGTTTTCATACCTGCAGTTTTTGCTGCAAGTAGCTTTTCTTTTAAACCACCGATAGGAAGCACTCGACCTCTTAAGGTGATTTCACCGGTCATAGCCACATCTGCTCGTACAGGCTGTTTAATAACGGCTGAAAGTACTGCTGTCGCCATTGTAATTCCAGCGGATGGGCCATCCTTAGGAACAGCTCCTTCTGGAATATGGATATGGATATCATGCTCACTGAAAAAGTCCTTGTCAATGTGATATTCTGGGCTGATAGAGCGGATGTAGCTAATACCTGTCATAGCAGATTCCTTCATTACATCTCCCATCTTACCTGTCAGCTTCACTTCACCCTTTCCTGGCATGATATTTACTTCAATTTCTAAGGTAGTTCCACCTACACTTGTCCATGCAAGACCACGAACTACACCGATTTCATCCGTATCATTCTTCTCTTCCTGACTGTATTTCTCTTTGCCTAGGAACTTCGTCAGATTAGTGTCCGTTACACGGATTTTATCTTTTTTATTCTGATAGATTTCTCTTGCACTCTTACGGCAGATTTCTCCAATCTTACGCTCTAATCCACGCACACCAGCTTCTTTGGTGTAGCTGCGTATCATCTTTGTAAGTGCTTTATCGCTAATTGCTAGCTGTTCTGGCTGGATACCATTTTTCTCTAGCTGCTTTGGAATCAGATGTTCCTTTGCGATGTGGAACTTCTCATTTTCCATATAGCTGCTTACTTCAATAATTTCCATACGATCCAAAAGTGGCTTTGGAATATTCTGCATCTCATTCGCTGTCGCAATGAAAAGCACTTCCGATAAATCCACAGGAAGCTCTACATAGTGATCACGGAATTTACTATTCTGTTCAGAGTCTAATACTTCAAGAAGTGCTGCTGAAGTGTCTCCCTTGTAGTCACTACTTACTTTATCGATTTCGTCTAAAAGCATCAGTGGATTTTTGACACCAGCGGTACGAAGACCATTTACAATACGTCCTGGCATTGCGCCCACATAGGTACGTCTGTGTCCGCGAATTTCTGCTTCATCACGTACACCACCGAGACAGATACGTACATATTCTTTGTTTAGTGCTCTTGCCACCGAGCGAGCAATACTTGTCTTACCTGTTCCTGGAGGGCCCACCAGACATATAATAGGGCTCTCCCCTTTGCTGGTAAGATTACGCACTGCTAAGAATTCTAACATACGCTCTTTTACTTTTTCCAAACCATAATGATCTGCATCTAAAACTTCCTGTGCGTGGTCTAAGTCATTGTTGTCCTCTGACACCTTATCCCATGGAAGTTCCAAAAGAGTCTCAATATATCCACGGCTTACATTACTTTCCGACGAATTGGAATTAATACTCTTGAAGCGAAGAATCTCTTTGTTGATACGTTCCTTCACTTCATCCGATGCTTCTAATTTGAGTAGCTCATCTAAATATCCATCCGCATCCGACTGGGTATTTACTTCACCTAATTCTTCACGAATTACATTCATCTGTTCACGAAGAATGTAATCCTTCTGGTTCTTATCTACGCGCTGTTTTACCTTATCCTGGAAATCCTTCTGGATAGCCATTACGTCCATCTCTCTGAACATAAGTGCGAGTAAAACCTCGTATCTTTCACCTAAACTATTTGCTTCCAAGATGTGCTGTTTGTCTGCATAGCCTACTGGAAGTGTATTTGCAACATAGTTGATAAGCTTTGTCAAATCTTCAAATGCATGTGCATGCTTTACAGCATCTGGTGCAATCTTTCCATGAAGCTTTGCATATCTGGAGAAATTATCACGGATACTTTTATTCATGGCAGATAACGCTGTTGGTGGGAGATGTTCCTCGATTTCTTCGATTTCTTCAATCTCCGCCAAAAGAAACTCATCGCATTCTCCAAATCCAGTCAGCTTGCCACGCGCTTCTCCTTCAGCTAAAACGCGTACAATATTATTTTGTAATTTAATCACTTGCTTGATTTCCGCAACAATCCCTACTTCAAACAAATCAGCCATCTTTGGGTTGTCTACCTCAGCATCACGCTGAGTCACCAAAAAGATGCGCTGATTGTTGTTCATTGCAGCTTCCACTGCCTTTATGGATTTGTCGCGGCTAATATCAAAATGGGCAACCATACCCGGCAAGATTGTCATGCCTCTAAGGGCAATCGCCGCTATTTTTATCATAGTAATTCCTCTACCATGTCCTTTGTGATAATACATTCAGAAATGTCATCTGCAGATGGGATGCTATACATCAAATCCAACATAACATTTTCCATAATTGCACGAAGTCCTCGTGCACCTGTTTTACGTTCTAACGCTTTGTCTGCAATTGCTTCAATTGCATCTGGCTCAAATCTAAGCTCTACGTCGTCTAATTCAAATAATTTGGTGTACTGTTTTACCAATGAATTCTTTGGTTCCTGTAAAATACGAACCAAAGCGTCTCTATCCAAGTTATCTAATGAAACTGTAATTGGCACACGACCAATAAATTCTGGAATTAATCCAAACTTCACGAAATCCTGTGGAAGCGCATGTTTAAATGCTTCCCCTACATTAAGGTCATGCTTGCTGTGTACTTCTGCATTGAAACCGATAGAGGCTGTGTCCATTCTCTTTTCAATGATTTTTTCCAAACCATCAAACGCACCACCACAAATGAAAAGAATATTTGTGGTATCGATTGGAATAAGTTCCTGTTGTGGATGCTTTCTTCCGCCCTGTGGTGGAACAGATGCAGTTGTACCTTCTAAAATTTTAAGGAGCGCCTGCTGTACACCCTCTCCAGATACGTCTCTTGTAATAGATACGTTTTCTGACTTTTTCGTAATCTTGTCAATTTCATCAATATATACGATACCATGCTCCGCACGCTCTACATCATAATCAGCTGCCTGAATCAGCTTAAGCAGAATATTTTCTACGTCCTCACCTACATAACCTGCTTCTGTAAGAGTAGTTGCATCCGCGATAGCAAATGGTACGTTAATCACTCTTGCAAGTGTCTGTGCCAACAGTGTTTTACCAGAACCTGTTGGTCCAAGCATAAGTACGTTACTCTTCTGAAGTTCAACGCCCAAATCTGCATCTGCAAGCACACGTTTGTAGTGGTTGTAAACAGCTACGGATAATACTTTCTTTGCCTGATCCTGACCGATTACATATTCATCTAAGAATCCTTTTAATTCTTCTGGTTTTAAAAGATTGATTTCTTCTTTTGCAGTAGGAACTTCTCGTCCTGCACCGAATTCTTCTTCATCTACAATTTCTGCACAAACGTCTACACACTGATAGCAGATATAGGCACTATTATTTGGCCCTACAATCAATTTTCCGCCAGCCTGCTCCTGTGTCTTACCACAGAAAGAACAACGGATTACATCATTTTTCTTTCCTGCCATTTTGATTCTCCTAGATTCTAAAATTAGCGTTTGGTGATAACACCATCGATAAGTCCATATTCACAAGCTTCTTCAGCTGTCATGTAGTTATCTCTTTCTGTATCAGCTGCAATCTGTTCAAATGGTTTGCCGGTATTTTCAGCCAAGATATCATTTAATTTCTTTCTAGTTTTTAAGATATGTTCTGCTGCAATCTGAATTTCAGTTGCCTGACCCTTTGCACCGCCAAGTGGCTGATGAATCATGATTTCTGCATTTGGAAGAGCAAATCTCTTTCCTTTTGTACCACCAGCTAAAAGGAATGCGCCCATACTTGCAGCCATACCGATACAGATTGTAGAAACATCACATTTGATGTACTGCATTGTATCATAAATTGCCATGCCTGCAGTTACAGAACCACCTGGAGAGTTAATATATAACTGGATGTCTTTTCCTGGGTCTTCTGACTCAAGGAAAAGGAGCTGAGCTACAACAAGGCTAGCTGTTGTTTCATTTACTTCTTCTCCAAGGAAAATAATTCTATCTTTTAATAAACGGGAGTAAATATCGTAATTTCTTTCTCCTCTGCTGGTTTGTTCAACGACATAAGGTACTAAACTCATGTAAAATGCCTCCTTCAATAAAAGTTCTAAAAGGGCTGTCGCTTTCCAGCGACAACCCCTCTTTTGATTTCATAAATCGTAAATCTTATTCTTCTGTTGCTACTTCTTCAGCCTTTGCTTTCTTAGCAGCTTTTTCTTTTACGTTTTCCATAATGAATTCAACAGCTTTTGTGATAGCCATCTGGTTCTTCATAGAAGCTTTTTCTGCTTCTCCCATGTAGCCCTTTAACTGTTCTACATCCATGCCGTACATGCCAGCCATCTTTTCGATTTCTGCATCTACGTCAGCGTCTGTAGCTTCAATGCCTTCAGCTTTTACGATAGCTTCAAGTACAAGGCTTGTTTTGATACGTGTTTCAGCTTCTGGACGAACCTGATCCATTAAGCCCTGAATTGTCTGTCCTGAGAACTGCATGTACTGTTCCATTGTAAGACCGCTCTGAGCGATTCTCTGTGCAAATTCATTTACCATGTCTTCGCACTGTGTCTGGATCATAGCTTCTGGAATTTCCATTTCTGAAGCTTCTACGATAGCTGCAATAGCTTCGTCTTCCTGTTCACGTTTTGCTTCTGCTGTTTTCTTTTCTTCAAGCTGTTTCTTTAAGTCTTCTTTGTATTCAGCTAATGTTTCAAATTCAGATACATCTGAAGCGAATTCATCATCTAATTTTGGAAGTTCTTTTGTAGTTACATCATTAATTTTAACTTTGAAGAGTGCTGGTTTGCCAGCAAGGTCAGCTGCATGGTACTGTTCTGGGAATGTAACGTTTACGTCTACTTCTTCACCAGCTTTGTGTCCTACTAACTGATCTTCAAATGTGTCGATGAATGAGTGAGAACCAAGTTCAAGTGGAGAGTTTTCTGCTTTACCACCATCAAATGGTACACCATCTACAGAACCTTCGTAATCAATCATAACTGTATCGCCAAGTTTAGCAGCTCTTGTTACAGATACTGTTCTAGCGTTTTTGTTTCTTTCAGCTTCTAAAGCTTCTTTTACTTCTGCTGCTGTAACTTTTACATTTGCTTTTGTTACGTTAACACCTTTGTATTTGCCAAGTTTTACTTCTGGCTTAACAGCAACTTCTGCTGTGTAGATGAAAGCTTTGCCTTTTTCAATCTGTACTACGTCTACTTCTGGACGAGATACTACATCAACACCGCTTTCTTCAACTGCTCCAGCATAGCTGTTCTGCATTAAGTTGTTTGCTGCTTCTTCATAGAATACTTCTACACCATACATTTTTTCGATCATAGCGCGTGGCACTTTACCTTTACGGAAGCCTGGAACGCTAATGCTGTTTTTCTGTTTCTGGTAAGCTGCGTTTAAAGCTTTTTCTACTTCTTCTGCTGGAACTTCAATTGTAAGTTTCACCATATTTTTTTCTAATTTTTCAACCTGTACACTCATTACTAACTGTTTCCTCCTTCATATATATGAAATACAAGTAATTCTTTATCGAGTGATTGTGCACATATCCGCATCTGGGCATACTTCCACCATCACAATTACCAAAGATTATAGCACATGCTCTAGGAAAATACTAGTGTTTTTTATAAAATCTTCTCCATTCCAACCTTCTGTGGCACCAGTCCACATTTCTCGTAAAACTCCATTGCACTTTCATTACAGGACCATACATTTAAAGTCACGTTATAGCAGCCGTTTTCTTTTGCAAAAGCAAGAACGTAATCATACAACTGTGTTCCAATATGCATACCGCGCTTGTCTTCATCTACACATAAGTCATCTATGTACAAAGTCTTAACAGCTGTAAATATATTGCTATCGGTGTGCTGAATAAATTTGCAAAATGCATATCCCAGCACCTCATCATTTTCATCTACACCCACAAAAATAGGGATATTATCGTCGGCAATGATTGCCGCCAATTCTTCATCTGTGTATTTCTTTACATCTGGTTTAAACAAATCAGGTCTGCCATAATGGTGCACCATAAGCACCTGCATAAGCAATTTATTTAAGCCATCCATATCTGTTATTTTTGCTCTTCTAATCTGCATTTTCAGACACTCCTATTCATGTAACTCCAATGGCAAATCATCTGGGTCACGGAAGAAGGTCATTCTTTTCTGAGTATAAGGGTCCATACGAATTGGTTCTGTTTCAATACCCTTCTTATTTAACCATTTTACTGCTGTCTCAATATCCTCTACCTTGAATGCCAAATGTCTTAACCCACAAGCTTCTGGATTCGTCACTCTTTGTGGTGGATTTTTTACACCGAAAATTTCTAATTCTATATCGCCCACTTGCAAATCGAGTTTATAATCGTCTCGTTCTTTGCGATAATTTTCACGAATAATCGGGAGTTCTAGCTGTTCCACATAAAATTTTCTAGACTTTTCATAGTCTGAAACAATAATTGCCACATGATGTACTTGATTAAAAAACATATCTATCTTCTCTCCTTCAGATGCTCTTTATACCATTTTAGAAACTCCACATCACGAAACTGCCACTTTTCTGTCATCAGTCGTTCATTGGTCTCTATAATAGTATCGATGTCTGCCCACGCTAACTGAAAGCCTTTTTCCTTTTCGCTTTCCGTCATAGCAGTCTCTACCATTTCTTCTTTCACTTCACAGGCATAATGCATAGAATGTGCGATGTACTTGATATTTTTATCAAAGGTATCTCGACGTATTTCCACAATCTCTCCCAACTCCTTCATTGATTCTGGAATAATCAAAAGACCTGTTTCCTCCTGCACTTCTCGCATCAGAGCCTCTACAATCGTCTCACCTTCATCCATGCCTCCGCCAGGAATCTTATATTCGCCATGTTTGCCCTGCTGCATTGCAAACAGACCGTCCTTTTCAATCAAAGCACGCACAACGAAACGCTCAAAGACAGGCATATCTTCCGTATAGTTTTTCTCATCAAAAACAAATAAAGTCTGCATAAGAATTCCTCCTACGGTTTACCCTTGGATATATTCATACATACGGTACATTTTCTTCGCAATACCACCGCTATACAACTTTTTAAAGACTGCTTTTTCAAATCCTTCTAATTCATCTATCAATACATCTGGTGTCATCTCATGCTCTTTTAAGAATTTGAAACTGCTACTTTCTAATTCTCTTGGCTCATCCAAGCCATAAACATCCGTAACACCAACATCGTTGATTGGATTCTTGTATTTCGATGCTTTTGCAGCCATTGTCGTGTAGCAGTCCATCAAAAGATTTACCACTTCAAAATGAGAAGAAATCTGTTCCAACACCACCTTTAACTCCTGTGGTTCGAAATACATACTCACACCTTCCATGACTACGATAGCATGCTTTTGTTTAGAAATTGTAGCTAACCAATCTTTTTGGCGCACATCTGCTTCAACCATGTGATAAGTATCATTTTCTGCATAGTATCTCTTACGCTCACAAATCACACTTGGAAAATCAATATCATACCACTGATGTTCATCTGCTCCTACACGAAGCACGCGGCTATCCATGCCACAACCAATATGTAACACGACTGCTTTACTGTCTTTTTTCATCTCTTCCAATAGCCATTTATCAAACACCGCAGAACGCATTCCCATGTAATATGCCAGCCATTTGGACTTTGATTTTCCTTTTAATTCAAAACCTTCTGCTCCCCAAATTTCTTCTGCTTTTTTATCGTTTAAAATGATGCCCTTTTGGCTTACATAGGCTTTGCCATATAAAGGAATATAGAGTGTTTTGTTTACATTATTCATGAATGATGTGCTCCTTATATACTTCTCCCTCTAATGTCTTCCATTCAAAATGCTCTCCATCAAATGTCATGTAGCTATGTGGTGAGTTTTCTTTTGGAATGGAAACCGAACCTGGATTCATGTAGATATGTGTATCATATTCTTCACAAACCGGCACATGAGTATGTCCATGTAACAAGATATCACCTGATTTGATTGGTGGTAAATTGCTGTTATTGAATACATGTCCATGTGTCACGAAAATCATTTTCTTTCCCACTGTCAAAATCGCATAATCTGCCAATACTGGAAAATTCAACACCATCTGATCTACTTCTGCCTCGCAGTTCCCACGCACACATAAAATCTCGTTTTCCAATTCGTTTAACATAGCGATTACCTTCTTTGGTGCATATCCTTCTGGCAAGTCATTTCGTGGACCATGATATAAAACATCTCCTAACAAGAGCATTTTATCTGCTCCTTCTCTTTTGTACGCTTCTAGTAATTTCTCACAGTAATATGCCGACCCATGAATGTCGGATGCGATAAACCATTTCATTGTTCATTCCTCCCGAAAGCTCCTACATTTGATATAATCTCTTTATTCACTCTTCTCAACCAATTTCTTATACACATGTTCCACCATCCAAGGCTCTGTAGATGCATCCAATGCCTCTTCAAAAGAAAACCATTTCACTGCCTGATTTTCGTCTTCTTTTACAACCAAAGTTTCCGCCTCATCTGCTTCTGCCAGATATGTAACATTAAAGTGTAAATGGCATGGGACGTATACACCTTTTTTGATATGCCCATCTACGGTAAGGGTCTCGATACTGAAAATTTCGTCACTTACTAATCTGGCATTTTTTACTCCAGTTTCTTCCTGTAATTCTCGTAATGCTACTTCCGCCAAATTTTCTACGCCGTCGGCATGTCCACCAATCCATGACCATGAATTGTAAATGTTATGATATACCATCAGTGTCTTGGTGCGTTCCTTGTTTACAGTCCAAATGGAGGTTGTAAAATGAGCTACTGTATTTTCACGAGTTAGGCAGTTGTCGTTTGCCTGCATAAATGCTAGCATCTGCTCTTTATCGTGCTGTTCCTGCTCGTTGGTTGGTATATAGTTTTTAATTTTTTCTAATAACTTTGTCATTTATTTTTCCTCTATTTGTGGCAATCCACTCACATCTAAACTTCCAAGAGTCTTCATTTGCTGAACTGCCAAATCATGTAGTAATTTCATTCTTTCTTCCTGGACACAACCCTGCTTAATCAAAATAGCATTGTAACTTTCCATATTTGCTAACACCAGCAACTGTTGTAATGAAGCATAATCTCTAATATTTCCCTCTAATTTCGTATTCTCATCTCTCCATTGCTTCGCTGTTTTACCAAATAGAACAACATTTAATAAATCAGCCTCATTTGCATATGTATATGAAATCTGTTTGTGTGTTAATTCTGGCGGAATTAAATTATCTTTTATTGCATCTGTGTGAATGCGATAATTTAACTTCGAAATTTCCCTGTTTAGATTCCAGTTTAATGAAAGACGACTATTTTCGTCATGCTTTAATCTCTGGTAATCCTTTATAATGTATAACTTAAACTCAGGAGAAATCCATGAAGCAAATTCAAAGGCTATGTCAACATGACCATATATACCGCCTCCATATCGACCTGATTTAGAAACTAGCCCAATTGCATTTAAATCTTTTTCCCACTTCTTTATAGAAAACACAAATGCATTTGCCCCAGCATCTTGTTTAAACGTATCGAAATCGATACGTTTAAAAGTGGGATTATTTAAAACTTCCCATAGTCCTAAGAATTCAACAACATCACGACTTCTTAACCAGTTATGTATAGTTACTCTTGGATCTATACTTCTATGTCTTGCAATATCTGTCAAGGAAATATATTCTTTTTCATAATCAGTTGTATAAATTCCGATATCAACACCATTTGCATGTATTGTTTCTTTTAAAATCTTACTCATAGTGATACCTCCTTTTTCGCAAAAGAACATATGTTCTCCTTTGTTTTATAGTATCACATGAGTTTCATCTTTTCAAGACGTTTTTGCGAATTATTTATTAAATATAATCTTCTCTAATTACACACATTTAAACTTTGTTTCTCACAAACTCCTTATTTGCAAGACACATTCCGTAACCTCCACAAACCACAATCAAAAATACGCAGGAAAGGATTCGCATCACATCGGTCACCGCTGCCTCATTCACGAATACACTTAGCGCGTTAAACACACCATGTGCCACAACACAGATAATAAGACTGTCCGTCTTGTAATAAATCATCACAAACATAAAGCCTGCGGCAGTCGCATACACGACCTGCAAGAAATTAGGCAAAAGTTCTGCACCGGAGCCATTAAATAAATTTACGATATGTCCTATTCCGAATGTCAAGCTGGACACGATTATCGCAGACTTTATACCGTCTTTTCTCATTGCATTAAACAAAAGTCCACGGAAAATAACCTCTTCCAAAAATCCTACGCAAAGCATGGTCAATACATAAAAAACTGCTTCCAAAGGCGATACATAAATTCCAACTCCAAACATAAGATTTGCCGTAAGCATCATCAGTACCGGAATATAAAACAGCATCTTGGATGCTGGTACTTTGGATTTACACAAACCATATACTTCAAGCAATCCATTCCTTTTCAAGAAAAGAAAGAGCACTATCGAAAGCAATAACGCAATTGGAAACGTCGCCACATTTATCATGCCAATACTCGCAGAAATATTATCTCCTAACGAAAGCAAAACACAATAAGTAATAATCCACGCCACTGCAAACCAGATTTCACTTTTTTCGTACAACTTTTTCATAAACACCTCTCCTAGATTCCAATCGCACCAACTCCGATACCTACAATCGCAGATATGACAATCAGCATAATTGGAGACAGTGTTCGCTTCGTTATTTTCTGATAACCAAACAGAACACCAAGTAAAATCAGCATGATACAACAAGCCTTTGCGTCCGCACCGATATTCTCTTTTATCACTACACAATTTGTAACAATTAAATGTAATCCCGTCGCCAGAATAATTCCTATAATACAAGGTTTGAGTCCCTGCAAAACTGCCTGGAAATATTTATTGTCAGTAAGATTTTTTAAAATAGCTGTTATCAGCAAAATCACACAGAAGGATGGTAGCACCACACCAAACGTCGCAAGCGCGGCCCCAAAAAATCCAGCTTGTGTGCTTCCCACAAAGGTCGCCATATTTACCATAATCGGTCCCGGTGTACTTTCACTTACTGCAATCATATATGTCAGATATTCTTCGCTCATCCAGCCGTGCGACAACACCACATCTCGAATCAGAGGAATTGCACCATATGCACCACCAAAGGAAAACAAACCGACCTTTAAAAATGCAAAAAACAATTCTAAATATATCATGCTTTGCCCTCCTTTTTTACATCTTGGATAACAAAACAAATCAGACTAACCACTGCCGCTACAAGCATCATGCTGATAGAAGAGAAGTTCCATGAAAACAGGTTCACAAGAAACATAACCATGAAAGAACCTGCCAAAATAATGCGAGACAAAGCTTTCGCCTGCATCTTTTTTGTCATGGTAAGGCCAGCACGAAAAATGAGTAGACCTACCCCCACTTTGATTCCCATAAACGCATTCGCAATCACAGGAATCTCCAAAAAATTATCAAGAAAAGTGGATATTATAAATATAATCACAAAAGATGGGACTACAACACCAAACGTGGCTGCTATTGCCCCAAGTATTCCCGCTATTTTATATCCCACGAAGGTCGCACAGTTAATCGCAATTGGTCCTGGTGTGGACTCTGCGATTACTGTAATGTCCATCATTTCATCATGTGTAATCCATTTTTTCTTCTCTACACAATTGTTTTCAATAATCGAAATCATGGCATATCCACCACCAAAAGTAAATAGTCCAATCTTGAAAAATGTTAAAAACAATTCCAATACAATATTCATCTACAAATCATCCCTCGTAATATCTTTTACCCAGATATATCGCTTATAGTGGTGATATACCCAAGGCAACTTAATCACCTCATCCATACTGATGATAAAATAAACCACCAGTACTGGAAGCTTCCAAACAAAGGCCGACAATGCCGCCAACGGAATAATGATTCCCCACATCGTCACTCCTACACTGTATGCATCAAATTTGGTGTCGCCTCCTGCATTGAAAATTCCCGTAACTACAATTACACAAATCGACTTTCCAAACATATACACAGCCAAAATAAGGAGCATGTTGCCAAGGTATCCTCTTGCCGTTTCGGTAAGCTGCATAAAGGCAAAAATCGGTGGTGCCACAAGCAGCACCAGTGCGCCTGAAATCAGTCCGCACACAAGAGATAATCGAGCTAACTTATCTCCGTATTCTTTTGCCAGTTTCAGATCACCAGCCCCTAAAATGTTTCCAATTAGAATTCCACCACCTGTACTCATGCCTCGACAAAGACAGGTCAGCAGATCTTTTACGATACTTGCCACGGAATTTGCAGCGGTCGCATCACTTCCTAGATGTCCAATAATAACAGAATACATCGTGATACCAATACCCCAAATCATATAGTCCATCATGATATGGAAGCTGTATTTCCAAAACTCTTTTTCAATCTCGGTGTCAATAGACAAAATCTGTCTAAACGAAGGACGCATATTCCCCTTTCGATAGGAATCTGCTACCACAATAATAAGCTCCAAGCCTTTTGAAAGCACTGTTGTAAGAGCCGCACCATCTGCTCCCATTTTTGGCATGCCAAGCAAACCAAAAATAAAAATTGCATTTAAAATCAAATCCAGTACTACGATAGAAGTCGAAATAGTGGCACTCTTTTTCGCATTTCCCATACTCTGCATCAAAACCAAATAGCACTGTGATAATCCAGCAAATACAAATGATGGAGCCGCTATCTTAAGGTACGACGCACCAATACGAACCATCTCAGCATCTGATGTAAAAATATGCATTAAAAATTCTGGGCAGAAAAAAGACGCCAGTGCAAACACTCCTGACACCCCTACCATATATCGCACGATTAGACCAAATATTTTCTGTATGGTTTTCTCATCCTTTTTTCCCCAGTACTGTGCGCAGATAACACCGGCACCACCCGCAAATGAACCTGTAAACAAATGCAGCACAAAGCTAATTCTTGTCGCCAACGAAACTGCTGCTAAGGAATCCTGATTCACAAATCCCAGCATCGCCGAATCGCCAGCGCTAATCGCAGCGGTCATAAAGGTCTGCAATGCGATTGGTATTGCTAATTTTTTTAACTGACTGTAAAAGATTTTTTTATCCATTCTGTATCTTCTAACTCTCTCTTCTTTTAAGTTCTAATCCAATTAATCGGCACGATTTACTGACTTTTCTGTAGAAAATCCTTCTGGATATCTCTTCTTAAGCTTCTCAATATTCTGCATCAGCACATCTTCCAGTTCCACATCAAGTACTGTCGCAATTTCTGCCATATACCAGGCCACATCACCGAGCTCTTTTATGATTTTGTCTTTATCCAGCTCATGTCCCTGCGCCAGATGCTTCTTCACGATGTCAATGACTTCACCCGATTCTCCACAAAGTCCCATGACACCATTAATGAGGACATCCTTTTTATCCAAAGCAGGATTTAAGGTTGTCATCGCTAATTTCTGATATTCATTGATTGTCATAACTCTATCCCTTCTTCATCTCCATGTATGGTAATACCGCAAAGCCATTTTTCTCATACACATGAATCGCTCTTTCATTTTCCTCTTCCACCTCTAAACGGAAAATACAGTCCGTATATGTCTGTTCCAAGTAATCAAAGAATTTACTTCCTATTCCCTTACCTCTGTACTCTGGTTTCATATACAAATCTTCCACCCAGATGCAAGCCTTTCCAAACTCTGTTGAAAAGCTTTTGGCAATCATCCCATAACCAAGGATTTCGTCCTTCTCTTCAAATACAAAACCTTCCAAATATGGACTTTCATTCACACAATTTTCCACATCCGCTTCGAAAATTTCTTCCGAACCATTGCTTAGAACTGCAGGAGACGCGTAAAACACACGCATCATATCTATGACAACGTTTTTATCTTCTCTTACCATTTTTCGAATTGTAATCATATTTCCTACCCTATTTATTTCTTCAAAAAAATTAATACCCTCTGATTGAAATCTGCCGCTTCTTCATAAGCCGCATGCCCCAATTCCTCATACATATAAATCTCGCAGCCGAGCTTCTCTGCGATTTCTTCAGAAGCTTCTCCACTCACTACCTTATCCTGTTTTCCACCAATAACCATAACTGGACATTGTATTTTCTCTAGCAAATCAAACGCATTACAGGTAAGACAGGATTTGGCGAGAATGGGGAATCGTTTCACGTCCTTTGGCTTCTGAAGCAGCGTAAGAAGTGGCATAAAGAGTTGATATCTTTTCACATACTCATCCGAATACATCTTCTCTGCCATGTCTATAACAAGCGCCTTAAAATCGCCCTGTTCCGTCATTGCAATCCAATTATGCACAACGTTTTCTATTGTCTCATTGTTTCGCGACGCAGTCACCGCAAGCACTATTTTATTCACTAAATCTGGACGCTCCATCGCCAAATACTGTGCTATCATTCCGCCCTGTGACACTCCAAACACATCTACATTTTTCAGTCCTAGCTCGTCCATCGAAGCCGCAATATCCATAGCAAAATCCTTGACCGTAATTCCTTCATATACTTCTGCCCTACGGTCAAACAAATACACCGTATACTCCTTCACGAACAAACGATACATATACGCAAGAGAAAACGCCGCGCCTTTGATTCCATTGGTATTTAGACCTTGAATCATAACTAAATTCTTTTTGCCTGTTCCAAACTGGATGTAATCAAAGCTGACTTCACCAATATGTAGTTTTCCTTCTTTTATGTTGCAAAACATAACTATATACCTACTTCTTTCGAAATACAATTTGACAACCTAGTCTATTTCTGCAATCCTATCCTCCTCCGTAATCGCGCGTAGCACGCGACATGGATTCCCTACCGCAACCACATGATCTGGAATATCCTTTGTCACTACACTTCCAGCTCCAATAATTGTATCATTTCCGATGGTAACACCTGGTAAAATGGTTACATCACCACCAAGCCAGCAATTATCTCCTATCACGATAGGCAAAGCTTTTTCTAGTCCTTTATTGCGTTCCTCAGCAACTGTTGCATGTACCGCCGTATACATTCCACAATTTGGCCCAATAAAACAATGACTTCCAATTGTGATGCCACCACCATCCATCAAATATGCATTATGATTGATAAAGGTATCATGCCCGATCTTTGTGTAAACACCATAGTCTGCATATAATGGAGAAAGTACGACGCAGTTTTCCTCCATCTGTGGTAATAATTCTTTTAATATCTCTGCTCGTTTTTCTGCCTCACTTGGTCTAGTATTGTTTAATTCAAAACATAGGTCTTCTGCCTTTAATCGAATCTCCAATAACTCGTTATCGTAATTGGCATCATACCAAAGCTTCGCTTCCATTTTCTCTTTTTCTGTCATAGTTACTCCTACAGCTAGTCTCCTACAATTACCTCTTCCAAATCCTCTTCTAACTCAATGCGACGTTTCATTCTCTCATCGCGCATATCTTTTAACAGATTAATCGTAGTTGTAACCTGACTTCTTGTATCATCTGCTTGTGTCAAAGAATTGGCAATCTTATCTTTGATATCCCAATCGGTAAAAATATTATCAAAAAACCAATCTGCAAACTCTGAAAAGTCATCCATTTCAATCTGAATATCCCCTTCAATATTTACATCTGCAAGCTCTGTTTTGAAATGACGAAGCTCATTTCTTAAATCCTGAATCAAATCCTGTGCAGTATGTAAATGTTCATGTTTTTGCATATCCACCCAAAAGCTATCTGTAAAAGTATCCCACTCCGCCAAATTGTATGCCTCATTCAGCTCACTTAAAATTTGCTCCACGACATCAAATGCACGGTAACCTGCATCCAAGGCTTCTTCTAGCTCCACGATTTCATGTGAAAGGTCTTCCATTTGTTTTTCCAAAACAATCACTTCATTGGCACGACGCGAAGCTTCCTGCTTTAATGAATTCTTTCTCTCTTCTAGCAAATGTTCATACTCTTCTTCCATACCTTCGATCTTTTCCAACTCAATTTTACAAATCTCAAGGTCGTGCATAATGCCCTGCAAATCACGCTGTGCAGCATCATATTTCATTGCTGCAGCATATGCTTCCTGACGTTCCTTCGAAAGTTTTTCCTCTTTGTTTCCAGCTAAGGTCGCGAACAAAGCTTTGATTGATTTGCCTTCTAGTTTATCTACATCCATCTGCTCTTTTTTCTTAATTTCATTCAGTTCCGCAGCTTTTTTTGCAGCTTCCGCTCGCTGTCCTTCAAGTTCAAGCTCCATAGCCTGTAAACGTTTTTTCTGCAATTTTTGTCTGTGTAATTCTTTTAATCTTTCGTCAAAATATGCCATTTCTAAATCCCCCTTAATATGTATTTACATTCTCCAAATATCCCCATTTGGCATCCTGTGCATCTGTCCATCAAAACGTTCGATCTCTTCACCTGTTTCCCAATCACGCACTACCACCTGTTCGTAATAATTGTAATCTGGTTCCTCATCTTCAAACCATTCGCTGGAGTACACTCTGTCTCCATCGCGGAAATTTAGTACTTCTCGATCCTTCAATTTAAATTTCTTTTTCTCTGGCCAAAGAAGCTCCATCACATTATTTTCACTTTCGCAAAACAACATCGCTGGTGCCACATGAATCCTAAGATTATAACAGCTTGGAACCTCATCTAAAGGAAGCTCAAAGACGGTCTTTTGCTCGAAATCTTCTGCATTAAATACCACTACCTGTATCAGTTTTTCGTCAAAATCTGCCACGATAAAATACAGTACACCATCACAATATGCAGGCTTTTCCACATACACATTTTCCTTTGCCACAAATGGATAATACACCTGTCCGTCTGGATAGTGAATCAGTACACAGTTCATTCCTTCGTACACATGTCCTGCTTTTACGATTTCTTCTGCTTCATACAAATCACAGAAACAATTCGCAGCTATCTTACAACAATACCATTCGCTGGTTCCTTCAATTCTTTCTGGATAAGCATCCTGTATGCCTTCTATTTTAATATAGTTCATACCCTACACCTCACGAAATTCTTCCATTTTCATAATTATAACTCATCTTACACTAAAATGCATCTAGCTAATACATCCCCCAGTTTCCACTCTTTCGCAGACAACACTACTGCACATTCTCCCAGCACTTCTTCTATCACTCGCAACTCTAACATCTGGCGATGTTTAAAATGTGCCACCATATCGTCAAATCCTTCATATCCATGTTTCTTTCCATAGGGTGAATCCTTTAAATAATTCATCATGAGCGGATACCACATTTCATTTCCTGCGTTATCGCTGCGTTCCTTTTTTACTACCTGTAAAATTTCTTCTATGTTTTCGCTATACAGATAAAACAGGCAGAAATTCTCCTTATCCATCACGTCAAACAACTCACGATAAAAATTCACAATTTGCTCATCACTAAGCTCATGGAACAAAATCAAATCTTCCATAATATTTTGGAAAAAAGCACACTCAAACAGATATCCTTTCCCTCTAAACTTCTCAAACCTCGTGAAAATAATATCTTTCCATTCTGAAAAGGCTTTTCTTCCATTGTAGATTTCGTATCTTTCCAAATCCTTATGAAAGTTTGGAATGTCTGTAATTATTTTCGTGTAAGCAACTACAAAGTGCTCATTTTCTTCAACGGTATATTTTTCGATTTCGCCACGAATCTCTGCGTATCGTTCCAATACCGTTTCGTATTCTTTCTTTGTCATCCATGTACACCATGCTAAATCGACTGGTGAATAATCACCTTCTCTACAAACATGAAGCGCTGGTTTTTCTCTATATATGCGATTTACCAAGGTGGATTTGCCCATTCCCTGGATTCCTTCTACATATAAATTGGTCATAATATCCCCCCTCTTCCAAATACGTTATTGCGTATAGACATAAGTAATACTTTATGATAATATTGAATTTAAGCAATCGTGTACAAGGTGGTAGCCTCCCGTACTAGAACAGAAGGGAGGTGGTGTGGATGGAACTGTTTACATTCCAAGATTTAATCTTATTTGCAACTTTTCTAATTGCACTGCTTACCTACATAGATAGGAAGAATAAGCGAAAATAAAAATGCCTACCTTGATACTTTAGCCAGGTCAAGGTAGGCATTCGATTTACCAACCGAGGCTAACCACCTTGTGTGGCGGTTGCTTCTTTGTAAGGTTATTGTATCACACTGCTACCTCTTATTCAATCTCAAATTACATATATCATTTATTTTTACACCACCTGTGCCATATATAGTCTATAATATGCCCCGCGTTTCTCCATGAGTTCTGCAGGCGTTCCCGACTCAATAATTCCATTGTCACTTACCACAAAAATGCGGTCTGCATTTTGAATCGTAGATAAACGATGAGCAATAACAAAACTAGTACGCCCTTTCAAAAGCCCTGCAATACCTTCTTGTACCATGCGCTCTGTATGCGTATCAATACTAGAGGTCGCCTCATCCAAAATTAGAATCTTTGGCATAGAAATCATCGTTCTGGCAAACGCGATAAGCTGACGCTGTCCGATAGAAATTCCTGCACCACGCTCGCGTAGCTCCGTATCATATCCCTTTTCCATTTTCATGATAAAGTCATGGGCGTTGACTGCTTTTGCAGCAGCAATCATTTCTTCTTCTGTTGCATCTAGTTTACCATACATGATGTTTTCACGCACGGTTCCCTGGAAAATAAAATTATCCTGCGTCATAACGCCCATCTGCTTACGAAGGCTATGTAAAGACACCTCCTTCAAATCATATCCATCGATCAAAATTGTACCTTTTTGAATATCATAGAAACGACTGATTAAGTTTACGATTGTCGTTTTTCCTGCACCTGTTGGCCCTACTAACGCAATCGTTTCTCCTGGTTTTACGGAGAAGCTTACATCTTCTAATACTTTCGTCTCTGCTTCGGTTCCTTCGTCATAGGTAAAGGAAACATTCTGAAATTCCACTGCACCTTCCACCTCTGGAAGTTCCACCGCATTGGTTTCATCTACGATATCAGGCTCGGTATCCAAAATATCAAAAATACGTTCTGCAGCCGAAATATTCGTCACTAACTGATTGTAAAAGTTGGAAAGGTTCATAATCGGATTCCAAAACATATTGATGTAGGTTCCGAATGCGACCAAAAGACCTACGGAAATCTCTGGAAATCCAATATATTTTACCCCTACCAGATAAAGCATCATAGCACTGATGCCCCAACAAAAATCAATCGCTGGTCCAAACATATCCGCAACACGACAAGCATTGATAAAGGAGTTCTTGTGTTCCTCAGTCAACTCACGAAATGTCGCCTGCGTTTCATCACCTGCACAAAGGCTCTGCACCACGCGAATCCCTGCAATATCTTCATGCACAAAAGCATTGAGATTGGATGATTTCTTACGATAATCATGCCATCTCTTATGTGAAAAACTCTGAATCACAAACACAGCAATCATCATGAGTGGAATGGTACAAAGTGCTGCAACCGCCAGCCTCCAATCCTTCACAAACATAATGGCAAGCACACCCACCAAAGTAATAAAATCTGGAATCAAAGTTGTAACCGCACTAGATAACACATCCTTTAACGAATTTACGTCACCAATAATTCGCGCCAAGATTTTTCCTGTTGGTCTGCTGTCAAAAAATGCAAAGGACAGCTTCTGAATATGCTCATAAAGCTCCTGGCGTACCTTTAACAATATCTGATTCGAAATCAAAGACATCACATACATACGCACTTTTACCATGATGATAAAAAGAATGTTTAACCACAATGCAAAAATACCAAGCTTTAAGAGTCCTTCCATATTTCCTACACCAATGTAATCGTCAATAGCACTTTCGATTAACAATGGATTTACAAGGCTAATCGCCACAGTAATGCCCATGCAAAACAGAACACCGATTACCCCTTTTATATGATCTTTCAAATATGAGAACAAACGGACAATGACTTTCCATTTGCCCTGGCTTTTGACCTGTTCGTCCTCACGAAAAGAATTTACTGCCATAAATTCACCTCATTTCTTTTTACGAAATGCACATAATTATGCGTGCATTGGTACACCATATTGAACTACATATGTATCGTAATAGAGTCCCTTCTGTGCAAGAAGTTCCTCATGTGTACCACGTTCTGCAATGCGGCCATTCTCCAGATAAATGATTTCATCCGCATGACGAACCGCAGAAATTCTATGTGCAATAATAATCTTTGTTGTTTCTTCTAACTGTTCCAATTCTTTTTGGATTTCGCGTTCTGTCTCCATATCGAGAGCTGAAGTCGAATCGTCCATAACCAGAATTGGTGTGTGTTTTGATACAGCTCTTGCAATACTGATACGCTGCTTCTGTCCGCCAGAAAGTCCCACGCCTCGTTCTCCAATAACTGTATCGTATTCGTTTTCTAAATCTTCAATAAAATCCTTTGCCTGTGCAAAAGCAGATGCTTTTTGAATATCCTCAAGCGGCATCGTCACACGTTTTCCCATTTTGATATTTTCTGCAATCGTATCAGAAAACAGGAACACATCCTGCATCACGACTGCATTACTGCCTCGCACCTGTTTAAATGACAGCTCCTTGATATCCACGCCATCTAAGCTAATTTTACCTTCTACTGGATCAAAGAATCGCTGCATGAGATTTACAATTGTAGATTTCCCAGAACCTGTTGCTCCCATAATACCAAGTGTTTTTCCCTGTGGAACCGTAAAAGAAATATCCTTCAAAATTTCCTTATCCTCGACGGAAAAGCTTACATCTTCAAATGTAATTTCGCCCTTTACCTCGTCCAAAACTACTGGCTCTTCTGGCTCTGTCAGATTCGCATGCTGCTTTACAATCTTATCAATTTTCTTCTTTGATGCAAACGCACTCGACACGTCGTTAGCCAGCCAGCCAAGCATCTGCATTGGCCATGTACAGTTACGACTATATTCCACGTAGGCCACTAAAGAACCGATATCCATCTCATGCTTTAATACCGAAAATCCTCCTAACACGGTACATACAACTGGAAGCATTGTTCCTACAAACTGAAAAAATGGATAATAACGCACCAAAGTCTTGGACTGCCGCATATTCAGTTCATAGTAGCGTTTGTTGTGTGATAAGAATTTCTCTATCTCAAATTTTTCCCTCGCAAATGCCTTTACCGTACGAACACCCGCGAGATTTTCTTCTGCAACGGTAGTCAGAATCGCATTTTCTTCACTGATATCCTCGTACACTTTATCTAATTTTTTCTCCATAATAATTGCAACTGCTGCACAAGCAATCATAAATGCAATTGGCACAAAAGTAAGTTTCCAATTTAAACGGAACATGCAGTACAATACGCTGATTACGTGTACAACTACTTCAATTACCAACATTCCCACATAACCTAAAATATTCCAGATTTTGTCCACGTCATCCTTAACTCGTGCCATGAGTTCACCTGTGTTGGTCTGGTCGAAATAATCCATGGACAATCCCTGCACATGAGAAAAAATATCTCTTCGCATCTCGGTTCCAATCGTAGAACCAGTTCTGTCAAACGTAAACTCTTTCATATAGCCAAACACGGCTCTTCCTACATCACAAAGCACAATTGCAGCTAAAAGTTTCGGCAAACGACTCATATCACCACTTTTAAAAACTTCATTCACGATAATTTTTGTAATTTGTGGATATAACATATCTAATCCAATTGCAATGAACATACTAATCAGTGCAAGCAGATAAAAAGGCCAGTGCTTTAGCACATATGTATGTAATTTTTTCATAATACCCTCCATTTCATAGTTACAGTTTCGGTGTCTTACAGCTTCTTATTTTCATCTGACACAGGATAACGAAAATAAAAAAAGCTCGAGTAAACCTAGAATTTACCCGAGCACTACTGCTGAAAAAATGAATACGCAAAAAACATATCCACGCCTGATTCAATTTTTAAAAACTCCAAATACTACAATTAAAAATCAAATCAGCTACACATAGACACCGAGGTAATTTCATGATTCTTATTCTGTTTCATGTTCATGTATGTAGTGTTAATCATTATTTTTACCTCGCTTTCTTTTATATTTGATTTTATTACTACTCTTCTAGTAAAACACCACTACCAATAATTGTCAACCTCTTAATAACATATTTTTTCCCGATTTGCACAAATTAAATCTTGTAAGGAGGTGAACAAAATGAGTAATTCAAGTAACAACTCTAGTTCAAAAAAATCTGAAGCGATGAATCGTTTCAAACAGGAATGTGCCAACGAAGTAGGTGTAAACCTTAAAAGTGGTTATAATGGTGACTTAACATCTAGAGAAGCCGGATCTATCGGTGGTGAAATGGTGAAAAAGATGATTAAACGCCAGGAAGAACAGATGAAATAATAGGTTAACTATATATTTTGTCTAAGGGCTACGAAAAAGGGCCCTATTATATACAATTGTCGCTGTATTGCCATAAGGCTTCCAATTGTATATAATAGGGCTCTTTTTCTTACTTTAAATAATTTATAGATAAAAATTACTTCATCTATTCTTCTGTCTAGTTGTAGATAATACCATGTCCAAGATTGTCGGCAGTTTCATCATCTACTAAATAACGAACTATTTCCAACGCAAAAGGAATTGCTGTTCCCATGCCTCTACTTGTGATGATGTTTCCATCTACAACAACAGGTTCTGTACTAAGCTCTGCACCGATGAGTTTATCTTCAAAGCCTGGATAAGAGGTTGCTTTTTTTCCTTTTAAAAGTCCTGCTTCTCCGAGGACACTAGGTGCTGCGCAAATAGCAGATACCAGTTTGCCTTTAAGATTAAAATCTACAATGGTCTGCAACACATATTTATTTGCGCCTAAGTTTAATGTACCTGGCATACCACCTGGAAGAACGATGCCATCCAACATATCAAAATCCATAAATTCCGCTGGAATGTCAGTTTCAAAATGGATAGCATGTGCACCTTTTACAATTTTTTCTCCTGTAATAGAAATCATGGCAACCTCAATTCCCGCACGTCTTGCAATATCTACCACGGTGAGTGCTTCGATTTCCTCACATCCATCTGCCATAAATACGCCTAATTTTTTCATAATCTATTCTCCCTTTCCAACTATTATCTTTTACTTAGATTACTGTTATGATACTCGCCAGAATTTGTTACATCATCGCCAAACCATTCTGGAGCTACAAAACTTTCAGCATCTTCCATGGATTCAAATTCCACCTCCACCAGACGTAGAGGTTCATGTATGCCATGAAAAATATCAAGTTCCGCTGTATGCTTCTCATCTAATGGAATCATATATCGAGTTTTACTTAATAGAACACCATCTGTTTTTCTGAGCAAATGTTCAAACGCTTCCTCCGAAATTGGAAATTCATGCTCCTCGCGAGCCATAAGTCCCTGTCCTTTATATGTCAAAAAATAATCATCATTACTTCGACGAATACGAAGCACTGGATTTGTACACAAATACCCCTGTGCAATCCGTTTTTGTTCATATTGTTCTAAATTCTCAGGCAACGCTTTTACCAAATATTTTCTTTCGATTTCCATCTCTACTCCCCCATCATCAGCTTTACTCAATTTAAAAGAAAGAGCCGCACTGCGACTCTTTTCATTTTATCTTAGTCGATTTGTCTGTTCATAACGCTGTTTTGTCTGAATCGCATGTTTTAATTCATCAAAGCGTTTCGCAATTGGACCATCTTCAATTACGATATCTAATACAACTGCCATATTATCAATCATGGTATCGGTAACCTCCTCACGCATGGTAAGAAGTATCTGATATTTGCCCTCTAATGAGTCCTCGTCAAAGAACTTCATCATACGGTCTTCAATTGTCATTTCCAAAACAGGTGTCTCGATTTTCTCAAAACGATATTTCTGTTTTACCTCTGGATATTTCTCATGATCCACTTCACTGACAAACATATCGAGCGGTCTTGCACATACCATCCCATCACCATAAAGCGCCTGATAAATCACCAATTCCTCACCAGTCTCAGAATGATGTGCAATCGCAATTATCTTATAATTCTTATTTTTAAAATGTCGGTAAGTTTCCCCGACAACTGGTCTACGTTCCATTTTATTACCTCTATTTCTTACTATTATACAACATCGTCACTTGAAAACTCCGAAATATCCGATGGCACCGTAAATCGGCTAATCATATCTAATCCTTCGCCCACGAAATCACGCTCAAAACAAAGATTTCCATCATAACCTTTTATCATCAAGTCCTCTATGTTTCCAAGCATGCTTTCTGGAATCGTATCTTCTGGATGATGATGCACCGCTGCAGACACTCTCTCCGAATGATTATGTTCTGCTTCCATTGTTTCTAATGTTATATCCACTTTATCTTCATCTGCATTTGATTTTGCACGCTGTAAAATCGAAGTATTACGTGCTTCCATTCGAGATGCATGTACCTGCTGCATCGCTTCACGATTCTCTTGCTGACGATGCATATTCGCCTGCTGGAAATGTACGTTCTCTTCTGTATTCGTCACAGAGCTTGTCATACCTCTGCTTTGCATGATGCGTTGCTTGGTTTTTGCAATCTGTTCCTGTACTGCCTGCGAAGTCTGCTGTTGCACCTGTACTTTTGCAGACTGTACACGTGTCGCTTGTTTTGGAGGCTTATAAGCGCCTTCCCATGGGTTATTATTGGCATTAGCTCTTTCGTATCGTCGTTGGTTTTCTTCGGCTTTTTTTGCCCCTTTCACAATATATGCAATGATTGCAATGATAAATATCAGTTCTACCATAATTCTACCTCCAATATTTGTCTTGCTCTTTCCTCACCGAGGCTCTTTATCAAAATCTCTCTAATCGGAGACAAAAATTCATTCTCATAAATGCGACCTACTTCTGCAACTTTATCCGCATGTGGTAAATCAAAAATCTCTTTATCCGTTCTATCCAAATAAAAATATGTCATCGCTCGCATATCCGGCCATTCTTTTGCTAGTGCTTCCTCTGTTACAGCAAGGATATTTTCTACTTCACTCTGCATAATCAGCACATCCTTTTGTGTCTTATGTGCATTTCCGCAGAGGTTTAAGATGGTCTGATAAGTCAAATGAAAATCCTTATCCTCTTTTCCGATTAAAAATTCATGATTAAAATGCCCCTGATATTTTTTAAGTTCTCTTTCGCACTCACTCATCTTTCCTTCTTTGGCAATCAAGATTTCTTCCATCTGTTTTAACACAGCATGCACCTGCTCCAGCTCTGTCTTCGCCTGCACGTACTGCGCCTCCATCTGTCCGCTACCCTTTTTTACCTTATCATAAGTTTTCTGCCACTTCTTGACAAAGCTCATATCTGCATCTGTATTTTTTAATTCTTTTTTCAATCCCTTTAAACTATCTTCTCCAAAAAGCATTGTCGCTTCTCCTTGCTTATAGATACCTAAAGTATACCACACTTTCAAAAAAACACCAATAGCGATTGATTACTACAAATATAAATTTGCGGCAGCCTTATTTTATGGTTGAAAATACATATGCCACTATATATTTCTGTAAATTACGAACATTTAAGGAAAACTCTTATATTTCTTGAATCACGCTTTCTTCTTAAATTGTATGTCTTTCAATTATTTTACTATCTGCGAAGTATG
>JAZSCQ010000053.1:0-2434 GCA_045530745.1 Agathobacter sp. | reverse complement strand
TGGAAAAATGGCTGCTTTCTTGACGGACGGTCGCCAAATCATTGTGCCGCTTAGTTTCTTTCCGGAGATTAAGAACCTTTCTTTGAAACAGCGTTCCGAATGGATGATATTGGACGACCAATATTTTACCTTTGCCGATTTAAGCAAGGTTTATTCGGTGTGTGAATTGTTGAAACTATAACTTTTATAGACCCTCAATGGCGATTCTTAAAAAGCGGTTATTGGGTGATTAGTCTGCTCAAATTTATCTTTTTTAGATTCTGTATTTACCTTCTCCTACGCTTATAGCATAGTTTAGCGTCTGGTTCATAAAGTTACTGTACTCGGCATTGTTGAATTTCCCCAGTCTGATGGGGTTGGTTTTCAAATTCCCATAATCTTCACATTTTAAGGGTTAACTAAATAGTTTGTCAGTTCTCGTTCAGACTTTCGTCCAATGCGAAAATACGATATATTTTTGAGAAATGACCTTCTTTTTGTATGACAATGATATTTCAACTTGAAATATGGCTTTCATTGTTTCTGAAAGTGGAATTTCATTTTGAAATTCGTGTTTTGGGGTGCTGGGAAATGGCTTTTCAAGTTGAAATTTTAGGTTGGGAGTGGATGAAAGTTGTTTTTCGGTTTGATATTGTGGTTTTGGGGTAGTTGAAGGCTTTGTGTAAAAGTGAAACTGTGTTTCTCCTATGGGGATGAATTAGGGGAGAAACACGGTTTCTTGAAAGACTTTATTTCTATAAATCTTGATTTTTTATTGCCGCTTATTTAGTATGGACTTAGCTAACTTGATAGTAAAAAGGAAACAAAAAGATATAATACCGGCGTATTGGAAGGTTTGGTTAATGATAACTCCCCACCAGAAGAAACGATAATTGTAAAGCCATTCTCCGGGAACATTGATTGGTCTGTCCGATATTCTCCACGTTGTTTCTCCTGGCAATTCATTGTTAAAAATGAAATATAGTCCTGTTGCTGTGAATATGAGTATTGTGCACACCCAAAATGTCCATTGTTCTTTCTTTAATAAACTATAAATAGTCAAAGTGACAATCATTGTGGTAATTAATAAGTTTATTGGATGTGTGATAAATCCAGTCCCAATCCAAGCTATTATAAGAACGAATATAATACAAAGTATGACAACGTATTTAAGGCCTTCAATCAGTACAGAATAGACAGATTGATACTTACTTATGTAATTGTAGTTTATTCTTTTTGCAAAGAAATGGTATACAAGGTTGATGGCTATTACAAATAATGCCGGCAAAATTCCCCAGCTATAAAAACGATAGTCTAATTGGAATATTATATTCCCAATTCTTATATACGAATCAGGCGTATAACCATGCTCTGTAAAAAGTATAATACATATAGCGAATATAGCGAAGGCTATGAATATAATAAACTGCCATCCCCAGAATTTTATTTTACTTTGAATATTCATGATCAATAAGTTAATTGAATATAGAACGAAATTTATCTATTATATGATTATAATTAGATGCAAATCTAATGAATATATACTGATAATAAGCCTTTCTTATTGGAAAAATTGTATATTTGCAATTGGGTATATGTTTAACACAGCCAAGGCATTGGCCCGATGCTTAACTTGGCTTTAAAACAATTTATATTATGAATAAAATTTTTATTCGTGCATAGATTGAGTGTGAAAAGATGGCTCAATCTGCAATGCACTTGATCGAGAAATTCGTTCTCATTACATCTTTTGTATTGTGTTTTGTAAACCTATAGCGTGCTTATCACGAGAATTTGTAGCAACCGACACTTTACAACAAACTTAAGTATGAGTTTAAGTTGTTGGGAGCTGCTGAAAAAGTGAGAAAATAGAGTTCTGCTAATATGTGGGATATAAAACTTTGAACATCTTAAAATTAGTGCTGGTACGAAGGGAGTTCTATTCGCTGTATAGAAGGTGGTTCGAATCCACCTGCCAGTTCTTCTAGTTTGGACATGATAAGATTAAAGGCTACCCAATCGGATAGCCTTTAATTCTATTATTTATCGTCAGAAAAATCAGTCTTCCAACATAATCTCCATAATCTGACAAGCAGCCTTAGCGACGGAAGTACCCGGACCGAAGATGGCTACTACACCAGCTTGATACAAGAAGTCATAGTCTTGTGCTGGGATAACACCACCGGCAAATACGAGGATGTCTTCACGACCCAACTTCTTGAGTTCTTCCATCAACTGCGGAATCAAAGTCTTGTGACCGGCAGCGAGTGAAGAAACACCTACTGCGTGAACGTCGTTTTCTACGGCATCGCGGGCAGCTTCTTCCGGAGTCTGGAACAACGGTCCCATATCCACGTCGAAACCACAGTCGGCATAACCTGTAGCTACAACCTTAGCACCACGGTCGTGTCCGTCCTGACCCATCTTGGCAATCATGATACGTGGACGACGGCCT
>JAZSCQ010000038.1:0-10119 GCA_045530745.1 Agathobacter sp. | reverse complement strand
AATAACTTGCAGGACAGGTGATCGCGGCTGCAAGTGCCGAAAGGCCGCAGGTGAGGAAAGTCCGGGCTTCATAGGGCAGGATGCCGGTTAACGGCCGGTGGAGGAAACTCTAAGGAAAGTGCAACAGAAATATACCGCCAGACTTGTCTGGTAAGGGTGGAATGGCAGTGTAAGAGACTACCGCCTCGCTGGTAACAGAGAGGGCACATGTAAACCCCATTCGAAGCAAGACCGAAACAAAGCGTTTGACGTGGCCCGCTAGCTTTAGGTAGGTCGCTTGAGGCGGCTGGTAACAGTCGTCCTAGATAGATGATCACCCAACGACATAACCCGGCTTATCGTCCTGCATGATAGAAAATGTGACGTTTTTATTAGTCAAATGTGTTTGAATAATAAAAACGTCTTTTTTGTTGTTTGGAGGAATTTATTTACTTGACACGGATTTGCGTATGCGTTAAAATGGTTGCATCAGCAGACGATGCGTGTGGAGGACTGTCTGTAGGGTTATACGGTTTAAATCGAGATGTATTCGACGTCTCATGTCCAAATTTCTTATGGACAATCTAAATTAGAATCTTCCCATGCTCTGGGAAATATTCCAATTTGAAGCTTATATAACGAAATAAATATATGTAATACGTTGTCTGTTGTATTTCATTTTCGTATAATTTAGTACAGATGTGTTTTCTGCATAGGTTACAGGAAGGAGCCCTATGGGAAAAGATGTAGAATGGAAATCCTTTTTCCAGGATAACCACAGATACGCTGACATTATCAACGGTATCGGTTGTGGAGGCGTACAATTAGTTAAGGATATGGATTTGACTGAAGTTGATCCTACAGTCAAAAAGAAAAGCCGAGATATTTTACGTAAGGTAGCATTAGGTGTGAACTTTGCGATTATAGGAATCTAAAACGGATGTGAAGCAGGTGTTTGATTTTATTCGTTATTCCGAAGATATGGATAAATTATTGGATTTAGTAGAAAGTGATGCATATTATAAAAAAATGGATGAAGATGCATTTGATGTAGTTACAAAGTATACGAATTCAAAGGAATTAGTACAGGTAAAAGAGTATTTATTAGAGGAAGGAAAGAAAGATATGTGTAAAGCAATTAGAGACTTGATGGATGATAGTAGAGAAAAAGGCAGAGAAGAAGGCAGAGAAGAAGGCAGAGAAGAAGGCAGAGAAGAAGGAATAAGAACACTTGTTAAAACATTACGAGAATTTCATGTGTTAGATGAAGATATTATAATTAGAATTAAGAACGAATTTTCATTATCGACAGAGGATGCACAGAGCTATCTTTTACAGTGACATTCTTGTGCAAAAGGACGTAGTTTTGGAGCTGCGTCTTTTATTTTGTAAATTAAATCTAAATTCTTCCTTAAAAGATAATAACTCCATTGACGTGGAACTTTTTCCCATGTAAGATGCAAAAAGAAGGTTAAATTTGCCTATATACATAAGTGAGGAAAGATAAATGTTAAATAATTTAAAAATGAAATTTGCGCGTTTTATGCAGGGCAGAAATGGTGTAGATCAGTTATCCCAGTTTTTAAATATCATAGTGATGATTTTGCTCATAGTTGCAATTTTTACGAAATCACTAATCTTAGACTGGCTTCCATTTGTGATTATGGGATATATGTACTTCCGTATTTTCTCCAAGAACATTCCAAAGCGTTCTATGGAAAATCAGAAGTTCTGCAATATGCGTTATGACCTAGCAATCAAGAAGAATAATTGGAAGAAAGAATGGGAACAGCGTAAAATTTATCGTTTTTTCCGTTGTCCAATGTGTCATCAGAAGGTGCGCGTACCAAAGGGCCGCGGCAAAATCTGTATCACCTGCCCAAAATGCAGACAGGAATTTATTAGACGCTCATAATCGGAGGCTGTATGTTTGGCTATATCAATGTAAATAAATCGGAGCTATCCGAGGAAAATCAAAAAATATATCAGTCTTATTACTGTGGTTTGTGTCAGACTCTAAAATCCAAATGCGGCAAAAAGGGTCAGGTACTCCTTAGTTATGATGTGACCTTTATGGAGCTGCTTCTGACAGGACTTTACGAGCCGGAGAAATGGGAATATGAATTTACTTGTATGATTCACCCAACCAAGAAGCAGACGGCTATCGAGAATGAGGTTTCCGATTACTGTGCCGCTATCAATGTGATGCTGGCTTATCATAATCTGGTAGATGACTGGAAGGATGAGAAGAAGCTGTCGAAACGACAGGCTGCGAACATTATTCGTAAGGATTATGATAACTTTGCGAAGGAATATCCACGTCAGGTAAAGGCAATTGAAGATTATATGAGAAAGCTTGCAGAGTATGAGAAAGCAGGAGAGAGCAATATCGACCTGGTAGCAGGGCTGACTGGCGAGATGCTAGGTGAAGTCTTTGCATGGAAAGAGGACGAGTGGTATCAGGAGCTTAAGACCTTAGGATACTACATGGGCAAATTCATTTATCTGATGGATGCTTATGAGGATGTCGACAAGGATGAGAGAAAAAATAATTACAATCCACTTAGAAAGCTCAAAAAAGACAATCCAAAAGACTTTGAGACCTTGACGAGACTTATGATGACAAGTATGATGTCAGAGTGTGCAAAATCCTTTGAGAGACTTCCTATTATTTTGCATGCAGATATTTTACGTAATATTATTTATTCAGGTGTATGGACACAGTACGAGTACATCCAGCTGAAAAAGAAGAAGAGGACAAAATAATGAGAGATCCATATCAGGTACTGGGGGTTTCCCGTGGTGCCTCGGATGAAGAGATAAAAAAAGCATATAGAAGCTTGAGCCGCAAGTATCACCCAGATGCGAATGTGAACAATCCAAATAAGGATGCTGCAGAGGAACGCTTTAAGCAGGTGCAGCAGGCCTATGATCAGATTATGAAAGAGAAGCAGCAGGGTAGTAGCTATGATGGTGGCTACGGCAATAGCTATGGCGGCGCTTACGGTGGCAGCAGTTATAGTGGATACGGAGATTTTGGCGGTTTTGGTGGATATTATAACAGTAGAAATACTTATCAGGAAGAAAACAGCCGACTTCAGGCTGCGGCAAACTATATTAGAAATGGCTACTATAGGGAAGCGATGAATGTCTTAAATGATATGCCTGCTTCTGAGAGAAATGGCCGCTGGTATTATTACAGTGCAGTGGTTAACCAGCGAGTTGGTAACACAGCAACAGCCCTTGAACATATCCGTCGTGCAGTAGAATTAGAGCCTAGCAATATCCAGTATCGCCAGTTCCAGCAGAACTTGGAATATGGTGGAACCTGGTATACAACCATGGGCAGCAGCTATGAAAGACCATACTCGGGTCAGAGCTGGTGTTTACGAATGATTTTACTTAATTTATTCTGCAATTTTTGTTGTTGCAGACCTTGCTAAAAATTTCCTTTTGCGTTATATTAAAAGTACCAGTTACGAAAAATAACGAAAAAGGAGAAGGGACTATGAAAAAAAGAATAAGAGCATTTCTTTTGGCATTCGTTATGCTGTTTACAACAGTAGCGGCTACCTTAGGAGATGTGAGCGTATTTAAGGCAGACCAATTAGTAATTAAGCTCCATTACAATCGACCAGATGGAAATTATGAGAATTGGTCTGTTTGGTTTTGGCCAAAAAATGGTAGTGGTAAAGACTATCCTTTTGCTGAAGAAAACGGAGAAATGGTTAGTACCTTTACGGTACCAGCAGGAACAACAGAAGTAGGTTATATTGTAAAACTTGGCGACTGGCAGCAGAAGGACTGGGGAGAAGACCAGTTCATCGACGTAGCAGCATATGTGTCTGGTACGATTGACGTATATGTAGAGTCAGGTGTAAAGGGAGAAACAGTAAAGCCTGGTTCAGACGTTAAGATGGGAACAAAGATTACAGGTGCTACCTATGACATGGATAAGAAAGAAGTTACAGTAACTATTGTAAATCCAAAGGAAGGTGTAGAAGAGGCAATCATTTTAAGTAATAAAAATGGTGAAGTGGCTATCGATTCGGTAACTGGAAAATTAGATGGCATCAAAGGTACTTATACACTGAAACTAAAGGATGCATTAGATTTAGCACAGAGTTATCAGGTTGCATATGAAGAAGAGACATTCTCAGTTACAATGCCTAATTGGTATTCAACAGATGAATTTGAATCCAAATACACATATACAGGTGATGATTTAGGTGCTACATGGACAAAAGATGCTACTACTTTCCGTGTATGGGCTCCTACAGCAGAAGCGGTAAGTGTGTTGATTTATAGTAGCGGCTCACCTTCTATTGTAAATATCACAAAGAAAATAGAGATGACACCAGATATAAATGGTACATGGGTAGCAAAAGCAGACGGTGATTGGAATGGTAACTACTATGTTTATGAGGTTACCGTTGACGGACAAAAAGTAAAAGCTAACGACCCTTATGCAAAATCCACAGGTGTTAATGGTGAGCGTGCAATGATTATTGATATGGATTCTACAGACCCAGAGGGCTGGGATAAAGATACGAATCCAAATGCAGACCTTACAATCAACGATGCAATTATCTATGAATTACATATTCGTGATTTAGGTTCCGATGAAAGCTCTGGTATCAAAAATGTAGGTAAATTCTTAAGCTTAACAGAACATGGTACTACAACACCAAATGGTGTGAAAACAGGTATTGACCATATCAAAGATTTAGGTATTACTCATTTGCATATTTTACCAATGTACGATTATGGTTCTGTAAATGAAATGGGCACAGGCAACCAGTTTAACTGGGGCTATGATCCAAAGAACTATAATGTTCCAGAAGGTTCTTATTCTACAGACCCAAAGGATGGAGCGGTAAGAGTAAATGAAGCAAAACAGATGGTTCAGTCATTACATAAGGATGGTATCAGCGTAGTTATGGACGTTGTTTATAATCATGTATACGACGCAGGTTCTTTCTGTTTCAATCAGATTGTTCCAGGATACTTCTCACGTATTAGTGACAGTGGTACATATTCCAACGGCTCTGGCTGTGGTAATGATACAGCATCAGAACGTTCTATGGTTAAGAAATATATCGTAGATTCCGTTTTATACTGGGTAGAGGAATACCATATTGATGGTTTCCGTTTTGACTTAGTAGGCTTGATTGATACAGTAACAATCAACGAAATTATGGAAGAAGTACACAAGGTTCGTCCAGATGTAATCTTCTATGGTGAAGGCTGGACTATGACCACAAATGTAACAAAAGATGGTTACGATATGACAACTCAGACCAACTCAGAATTGGTACCAGGATTTGCATTCTTTAACGATACAATCCGTGATGGAATAAAAGGTAGTGTATTCCAGGAAACAGGAAAGGGTTATGTTCAGGGTGCTGCTGGAAATGCTCCAAAGATTGAAAGATGTTTCTATGGTCTCGATAATTGGTGTAAAACACCTGCACAGACAATTAACTACGCATCTTGTCATGACAACAATACATTGTGGGATAGATTACAGGCATCTAGAACAGATGCATCGCAGGAAGATTTAATTAAGATGAATAATCTTGCAGCTGCAATTTATATGCTTTCACAGGGTACACCATTTATTCATGCAGGTGAAGAAATGCTTCGTACGAAAGTAAATGCAGATGGTTCTTTCAATCACAATAGTTATAATTCAACGGATGAAGTAAACAGCCTTAAATGGGATACATTAGAGAATGATACTTATATGGATGTAGTAAACTATTACAAAGGCTTAATTGCTTTCCGTAAAGAGCATGCAGCTCTTCGTATGACAACAGCAGAAGATGTTAACGCACACATTACTACAATGGAAAATACTCCAAACGAAGTAAAAGGTTTTGTTATCACTGGTGGTATGGAAGGTGAAAAGGCAGACGCAATCTGCGTAATCTTTAACCCAAATCCAGAAGCGGCTAAGATTACACTTCCAGAAGGAAACTGGAATATCTACATCAATGGTGAAGATGCTGGTACAACCAAGCTTGGTACAGCCAGTGGTGAAATCACAGTAGATGCTATCTCAGCTGTAGTTCTTGTTCAGGAACCTGGATTTAATCCAATTATTATCGTAGCAATTATCGCTATCATAGCTGTTGCAGGTGTTGCACTTGTAGTAGTAAAAAAGAAAAAAACAGCATAAAGCAATAGCTTTATAAGAAAAAGGGTTGCCATTGGCAGCCCTTTTTTGATACGATAAAGAAAAGTATTGAAGTATGTAGGGGTAATTTTCTAGATAGTAGGAGAAGTGATATGAAAAGAAAATGGTTATGGTTCCTAGCAGTAATATTATTGTGTACGGCATGTGGTAAGGCTCCACAGGAGCAAACAGGAAGCCAGCAAGCAAGTGAAACAGAACAGGTGGATACTGAGCTGGAGGCGGAAAGTGAAACGGAGACAGAAGGTGTATCTAGTTCACAAACGTCGGAAGATACTCAAACACAAGAAGATACACAAGCTGAACAGGGTTCAGAAACAGTGCCAGAGCCTGAAGTGGTTGAAATTGTGGTAAGTGCAGTTGGAGATTGTACCCTTGGGACGAATCAGAAGCAGAAGTATAATTCATATTCCTTCCATTATTATTATGACCAAAAGGGAGATGAGTATTTCCTTAAGAATGTAAAGCATATTTTTGAAGAAGATGATTTTACGATTGTTAATCTAGAAGGGACACTAACCAATTCGGACAATATCAGAGCGTCTAAGACGTGGAATCATAAAGGCCGCCCAGAGTATGTGAATATTCTTACAAAGGCATCTGTAGAAGCAGTGACACTTGGTAATAATCATATTATGGATTATCAGGAGGATGGTGTAGCAGATACAATTGCAACAGTAAAGGATGCTGGACTAGAATATGCCTTAAGTGGCGACTGGGGTAATCATTATGGATTATATGAAACCGAACAGGGGATTAAGATAGGCTTTGTATCTGTCAACGAATATTATGATGGCAAGCGTTGTTATAATTGGCTGGAAAAAGGCCTGAATAAGCTTCGTGAAAAAGGCGCAGATATAGTTATCGCTGCAACTCACTGGGGCGGAGACAAGACTCATGAGCTAGAAGATGCACAAAAAGATATGGGCAAGTGGTGTATTGATCTAGGATATGATTTAGTCTTAGGCTGTCACCCACATGTACTTCAGGGGATTGAAGAGTACAAGGGTAAGTTTATCGTCTATAGTATGGGTAATTTCTGTTATGGTGGCAACAAGAATCCTCCAGAAAAGGAATCTATGATTTTCCAGACAACCTTTACATTTGTAGATGGTGTTTTACAGTCACAGACAGAAGGAAAAGTCATCCCTTGCCAGTTATCATCTGTAACAAGCAAGAATGATTATTCGCCAATTGTATTAGAAGGAGATAAGGCTCAGCAGGTTATAAATAATCTCAACAAATATTCCGAAGGTCTAAATACGGTCATAGAAGATGATGGTACAGTACGAGCGATAGAGGAAACTGAATAAATAGTAGAAATAAAAGAGAGGGACATCCCACCACAGACGGTTTCGTCTATTGTGTGATTGTCCCTCTTTTGGTCTAATGTAATGATAAAAATAAATTAGAATGCATCTGTAATATCTTCAGCACATGTATCTCCATCACAGTCGTGAGCACTGATATCGATAGTGCTTAAGGTTCGACGTTTGATACGAGCCTCTTCGGAAGTCTTTAATAAGTAAGCTTTGATTTCATCGGCATTTTTGATATGCTCTAATTTTACTTCGTGGTGTGTAACGTCACCTGTGTAGCAGGTGATAGTTGCAAGACCAAAAAGGCGTTCTAACAAAGTTTTTGTAAGCTTCACATCCTGAATTTTGTACATATAGCAATCGTCTTCTGTTGTATTGAGAAGTCCCTGCGTAATAGTAAGGAAGGATGGTGTGATTTTGTATTTTGTAAATGTAAGTGGAAGACCGAAGAAAAGAAGACGCTTTCTTTCGTTATATACTGGTGTCATGTCCATATCTACATTAGATTCATATGTTTTTTGTTCTGCCATTTCATACCTCTTTTCTCTGATTTTGTTTAAATCAGTGTGGAAATAATATATCAATTTAATTGTACTATAAAACTTTCAAAATGCAATAATTTTATCTTGAAATCTATATATGATTGCGGTATGATAGAAAAAATTTGTGTAAAATTAGGAGGAAGAAAATGAGACACTTGATTAGTCCATTGGATTTCTCAGTGGAAGAGTTAGACAAGCTCTTAGACCTTGCTAACGACATTGAGAATAATCCGGATAAATATGCGGAAAGCTGCAAGAGAAAGAAACTTGCAACATGTTTCTACGAACCAAGTACAAGAACTAGACTTTCGTTTGAAGCTGCTATGTTAAATCTTGGTGGTTCTGTATTAGGCTTTGCAGGAGCAGATTCCTCATCTGCAGCAAAGGGAGAAAGCGTTTCGGATACCATTCGTGTTATTTCCAGCTACGCTGATATTTGTGCAATTCGTCATCCAAAGGAAGGAGCTGCGTTGGTAGCCGCTTCCAAATCGGATATTCCAGTGATTAATGCAGGTGATGGTGGACATCAGCATCCAACCCAGACTCTGACAGATCTTCTTACTATCCGTTCTTTAAAAGGTAGATTAGATAATATCACAATCGGTCTTTGTGGTGACTTAAAGTTTGGACGTACCGTACATTCTTTGATTCATGCATTGGTACGTTATGAAAATGTCAAATTCGTGCTCATTTCTCCAGAAGAGCTTCGTGTGCCAGAATACATCCGCGAAGATGTGTTAAAGGCAAACGATATCGAGTACAAAGAAGTAGAGCGTTTAGAAGATGCCATCGGTGAATTAGATGCTCTTTATATGACTCGAGTACAGAGAGAACGTTTCTTCAACGAAGAAGACTACATTCGCTTAAAAGATTTTTATGTACTCAATAAAGCAAAGATGGAAATGGCAAAAGAAGATATGCTCGTGCTTCATCCACTCCCACGTGTAAATGAAATTGCAGTAGAAGTTGATGATGACCCAAGAGCAGTATATTTCAAACAGGCACAGTACGGTGTATATGTTCGTATGGCTCTGATTTTGACACTTTTAGGAATCGAGGTGTAAGCATATGTTGAATATTAGCGGAATTCATGAAGGGTTTGTATTAGACCATATTCAGGCAGGTATGAGTCTTCAGATTTATCATGATTTAAAATTAGATAAACTGGATTGTACCGTAGCCATCATCAAAAATGCCCGCAGCAACAAGATGGGCAAGAAAGATATCATCAAGGTAGAATGTCCAGTTGAGGCATTGGATTTGGACATCCTTGGTTTTATTGACCACAATATTACAGTAAATGTAATTCAGGGTGACCGTATTGTGGAAAAGAAAGTGCTCACACTTCCTACTGAAGTAAAAAATGTAATTAAGTGTAAGAATCCTAGATGTATTACTTCTATTGAGCAGGAACTTGATCAGGTGTTCCAGCTGACCGACCCTATGAAGGAAGTATATCGCTGCAAATATTGCGAAGAGAAGTTCGTAAATCCAGCAAGAAGAAAGTAAAATAACGATTTAGCCAAGTAAACGGAAAAAATAAAGGAGATGCATGCTTGCATGCAATCTCCTTTTATTTTTATCCGTGTAATTTGGCGTTTCGCCAAATAGCGAGAGCCGAGTCGCTTGAAAAGCGACGAAAAGCCACTTCGTGGCGTGGGTCGAGCTTACTTGGCTAATAAATTGTAGCACAAATCACCGCGCGGAATGGAATTATATTCTTAAAACAAACCTCGTCGCGCGAACAATTATCTATACATAAAAAGTTGTTGCTGGGATACCACTTTTTCATTATTTTGGTATCTAGAGACAAACTTTTGATGTATAGATAATTTTTTTGCCTAAAATAGGCCAAAAACGGGCCTTTTTTTGCTAATTTGGTATCTCAGGAGTAAATTTTTGTGTATAGATACTTTTTGAAAATCACGCGCGGAGAAATTATTATTATGAATCAACACCTTCTCCGCGCGTCTATTTTTGCGCTCCAAGATAAAGAGAAAAGCTAGCTCGTGTCGATTGCTACGCAATCATGCACCTCGTACCGATGTGCTGACACTCGCTACTTGTCTTATCACCAAGTACG
>JAZSCQ010000040.1:0-36712 GCA_045530745.1 Agathobacter sp. | reverse complement strand
CAAGATCCTGCAAGGCTATTAGAAACAGAGGAAGGTCAGCAGGTTCTTGAAGAAGCAAAAGAGGAAATTGTAGCGACCGTGCAAAAGAACCTTATAACCAATATGCTCGGATTTATTAAAAGAGAGATTTTCGATACTTTGAAAGAATGGCTTATTGAACCGATTTATGATGCCATAGATGAAATGATGCGGGGACATTACTTTAAGTTAAATGATAGTGATAAAAGAATATTAACCGGAGCAATAGACAGAACAGTTGACCGATTAGTTGATAAGTTGGACATTGGCTCTAAGATAGAGGAGAATGTTTGCGAGAATATGCCAAGTGAAAATCAGATAGAGCAAGAAGTACAAAGAATATACAGAGGGCGAGGAAGATAGAAATCCGAAAGGGTTTCTATTTTTTATGGTATCGTGTATAATAGGGGTGTAAAAAGAACTGTTAAACAGTTCGACAAACTTGAATTTAAGAGATGGAAAGCTTACAATTATGTTATACAAAACAGATGGAGGGGAGTGCTCATGGGTATAAGTAATGAATTAAATAGTTTAGAGATTATTGAATTTATGTTATGCAATAATTACTATGGCGTTTCTACAAGTTTAATAAATGAGATATTAGCATATCAAAGTGTGACACCTATTCCCAATGCACATTCATGTGTGGAAGGAATATTTATGCCAAGAAATAAAATGATTACTGCAATTGATTTGGGAGGTTGTCTACAAATAGGAACAGCAAATAGTAATGGTTTTTTTGTGGTTGCGCAAGTAGATGATACTGAAGTTGCTTTTCATATTGATAGTGTAGTAGGGATTCATAAAGTGGAAAAAGAGGAAATAAGAGATATGGGTCATTTTGTACCCAAAGATGGATATACAGATGGTGCTATAAGAATAAATAAAAAGCTAGTTATATTACTTAATTTTGAGAATATTGTAAGGGATGTAAATCCAGAAGAACTTACGATGCAACTAGAGGAGGACAAAATAAAGGAAGTTTTTGATGAATAAGAATTTATATAGACTTATTGTAGGAAATTATAGAAGTGCTGAAATCCAATTAAGGGGAGAGTGCATCAAGATAATAAAGTGTCTGACAATATGTTTTATCTTGGGTTTGATTGACAATTGCTTGCTTGGGTTGTACTATATACTTAATATTTACTGGAAATATATTGACAAAGGAGAGAATGTATTATGGGAAAAAAGAAAGGAAATACTACAAATGGATTATTAAGTTTTAGTGGAATGCGTATTGAAAAGAGATTAAAGAAAGCTTTCAATATTGTTACTGTTATTTCCGCAGTGGCGTCTCTAGTTGGATTGATTGCTATTCTAGTAGTAACATCAAATTTTAAGAATGCTATGGCTAACTATGCATTGCCACAGGGGGATATTGCATTGTTTATGAATGAATATGCAGAATGCCGTTCTAATATGCGAGGTATTATCGGTTATGATAAGCAGGAAGATATTAACTCATTATTAGAAAAACATGTTGCTCGTAAAGAAAAAACATATGAGCGTTTGAGCGCTATTGGAAAAACAATGGTAACTGAGGAAGGACATGCTGCCTATGCACAGATTAGTGAAGCGCTGGAAACTTATTTTGCAATAGAGGCAGAAATTATCGAATTAGGTTCTTCAGGCGAGCCACAGAAGCGCGCGCAAGCTCAGAGTATGGCATTTGCAGAGTTAGCACCAGCATATGAAAACTTGGATGCGGTAACGTTAAATTTGATGAATGTCAATATTGAAAAAGAACATGAGATGGAACAGTTTTGTAATATCCTAGAATATGGTGCTATGGCACTTATGGTGATTTTGACTGTTTGTATTGTTGTTATTTCTCAAAAAATAAGTGCTGCGATTGCGAAAGGAATTGCAAATCCATTAAATGATTTAGAGGGTCGTTTGGAAGCCTTTGAAAAAGGAGATATTTCTTCTCCATTTCCAGATTATCATGATGATGATGAAGTGGGAGATATGGTTGCAGTTGTTTCTGCAACAACTACAAAATTGCAGAAGATTTTTGAAGATTTAGAACAATTATTAAATGCAATGGCAGATGGTAACTTTAATATTAGAACATCTTGTGAAGAAGAATATATTGGTGAATACCACCCCTTATTAATGGCAATCCGTCAGATGAACCGTAAAATGGATTCTGCGCTTAAAGACGTAAGAAATGCATCCGAAATGGTATCTGTTGGCTCTACAAATATGGCAGAAGGTGCTCAGGCATTAGCGGAAGGTGCTACTGATCAAGCTGCTTCAGTTGAAGAAATGTTGGCAACTATGAATGAGCTGACAAGCGGTTTGGAAAAATGTGCTGTAGATGTAGATGAAGCATATCAGAAAGCACAAGCATGTTCGGTAGATGCTGAACTCGGTCAGTCTGAAATGGAAAATATGGTTTCTACAATGGAAGATATTAGAGAGACTTCAAGCAAGATTGAAGGTATTATTGGTGAGATTGAAAGCATTGCATCTCAGACAAACCTTTTATCTCTTAATGCATCCATTGAGGCTGCTCGTGCAGGAGAAGCGGGTCGTGGATTTGCAGTAGTAGCAGATGAAATTCGTAATCTTGCAGAGCAGAGTGCAAATTCTGCTGTAAACACCAGAGCATTGATTGGAAATTCTGTAAATAAAATTAATGAAGGTAGTGAAGTTGCATTAAGAACAGCAGAAGTTTTAAAAACTGTGGTAGTATCTGTAAAAGAAATTGCAGAAATTGCGAAAGTATTAAGTGAAAATATCAAAGTACAGGTGGATGCAATTGAACAGGCTGACGAAGGAATGAATAGAATTTCAGAAGTTGTACAGAGCAACTCTGCAACAGCTCAAGAATCATCTGCAACTAGTGAAGAGTTGTCTGCACAGGCGATTAGTATGGATGATTTAGTGGCTACATTCCAATTAAGAGAATAGAAATTTTTAGTTAGACAAAGCCGAAAGTTCTAATTTCGTTAAACTGGTAAACTATAGGTTGTGGAAGATGTGAAAAGTTTAATTTCAGAAATAACGATTACGATACATATCTTCCATACTTAGCAACACAGGCTGCTATCAATGCAAAATAAGCATTGCAAGTGTAGATTGCTAGACAAACTATAAGTAAAGACAAACCCCTTGTATCTAATATTGGTACAAGGGGTTATTTTATGAATAACAGAATTTGGATATTTGTGTTTATATGTAGATGCTAATATAATTAGATAAATTCCAATATGTCGAATAGTTTGAAAAAAATATTGATATTTTTATATGTTCGACATATAATATAGTTACAGATAGAGTTTCTATCTTCAGGAGAGCTCCTGCCGTTTAAGTGGAGGGTTTAACAACCGGAGAGTTCCTGCCGTTTAAGTGGAAGGTTTAACAACCGGAGAGCTCCTGCCGTTTAAGTGGAGGATTTTAACAACAAGAGGCATCCCTTGGATGCTTCTTTTTTACATAGGAGATAAATTATATGCAGTTATATAGTGTTAGTGATGAATATATAAGTTATCTTAGAAAAAATTTCCCTAGAGTGTATTCGAATAAAGAGGATACACGTGTGCACACAAGAAAGTATTTAGGTGCTGTAATAGAAATTGATTCGCATAAATATTATATTCCACTATCGTCACCTAAGGATAAACATGATTACATAATGATGGATGGAAAGAAAACGATTCGAAAAGATTCGCTTATTGTTATGAGAATTGTGTCTGGGAGTGGGGAAAACGCAGAGTTAAAGGGTACATTACAGATTGGAACTATGATTCCTGTACCAGATGAAGCGATTGAATTATATGATGTGGACAGCGAAACTGACCAAGCATATAAAGACCTTGTTACTGAAGAGATAATTTATATTCGTAAGCACGAAAAGAATATCATTAGGAATGCTAGGGTTTTATATAGTAAAAGAAAATCCGGTGAGCAGAATCGAGTAGTACAGAGCTGTTTGGATTTTATAGCATTAGAAAAAGAATGTGATAAATGGATGCAAGAAAAAGGTGACAAGGTAGCTGATTAAATATTTTTCCTACTTGCATTCGCAATATTCATATGCTATCATTCAACTACATTGTGGCTCCAAAATGGCTCCAATAATTTTGGGAAATAAAAATACACAGTGTAGATAATATTAGAAAATAGCATAAAATCAACAAAAAACATGGAAGAAGATAGCGACAAATCCAAAACCGGGAGCGTGAAGGTGGACGTACTGTAGGTTCTGGCCGTGTTGCTACAATCGTAGAATAATCGCGAAAGCAATAAGCCGAGCAAAAAGCAAAATAATCGAGGAAGAGTGCTTGCATTCTTCCTCGTATTTTTTTGCCTTTTTATTGGGCGCATGTCCGCGTACGAGCGACTATGTCGCGAGTTCGCGCTCGGCTTATACCTATTTCTAAGCGGTGACTGCCGAGTGTAGATTGTCCGAGGCGGCAAGAAGCTAGGTTTCTTATTACGTAGTGCAGAAAAATCATTGAAAATGGAAAAAGAAATTTTATTAAAGCCACTGACAGAATAGTAGATGGAAAAACGGTAAATGATGTGATATAATTAAAGAGTTCGAGGAGAGCAAAAATTTCAAGTTATGGAGGGGTAATATGAAGAAATATTATTTTAATCATATGATACATGGAGGCGATTATAATCCAGAACAATGGTTGCATGATCCTTCTATTTTAGAAACCGATATTGAATATTTTAAAAAGGCACATATCAATGAAGTTTCTTTGGGGATTTTTTCATGGTCAATGCTCGAGCCGGAAGAAAATAAATTTGATTTTGAGTGGATGGAATCAATTATTAACAAATTATATGAAAATGGTATATCCGTGTTTTTGGCAACTCCTTCTGGGGCAAGACCAAAATGGATGGCAGATAAATATCCGGAAGTTTTACGTGTCGATGAGAAGCGTAATCGCTATTTGTTCGGTGCAAGACATAATCATTGCTATACATCACCGATATATAGGGAAAAAACCAGAAAAATCAATATGGAATTAGCAAAACGATTTGGAAATCATCCGGGGGTTATTGCATGGCATATTTCTAATGAGTTTGGAGGGGAATGCCATTGTCCGCTTTGCCAGGAAGAGTTCCGTAATTGGCTCCGAAAAAAATATAAGACGATAGATGAATTAAACTTCGCATGGGCAACAACCTTTTGGAGCCATAAATATAATAACTTTGAACAGATAGAAAGTCCTTCTTCACAGGGTGAGAATGGGTTGCATGGTTTAAATCTTGATTGGAAGCGATTCATAACTGATAGAACGGTTGATTTTGTGAAGCATGAGATTCAGGCAATTCGGGATGGTGGTTCAGACAAGCCGACAACAATCAATCTTATGTATGATTTTCAGGGGCTTAATTATTTTAAGTTTAAAGATGTGGTTGATATTATTTCCTGGGATTCCTACCCACTGTGGCACAAAAAAGAAGAATATTTAACTGCTATGGATAATGGTATGCAGCATGATATTATGAGAAGCATTAAGCAGGCTCCGTTTCTTCTGATGGAAAGTTGTCCGTCCGCGACTAACTGGCAATCGGTAAGCAAACTGAAAAAACCAGGTATGCTTCACGCGGCTTCATTACAAGCCGTTGCACATGGTTCAGACAGTGTGCAGTATTTCCAGTTACGTCAAAGTAGAGGTTCATCTGAAAAGTTTCATGGAGCAGTGATTGATCATTATGGTGGCAGTGATACAAGAGTGTTTGCAGAAGTTACGCAAGTGGGCGCTTCGTTAGAACAGTTGAGAGAGATTGTTGGAACACGCGTGGATGCTAAAGTGGCCGTATTATTTGATTGGGAAAACCGTTGGGCGATGGAAGATGCCCAGGGACCAAGAAATAGTGGACTCTTTTATAAAGAAACAGTGGAAAAATCCTATTATGCATTTCGTAAACTGGGGCTTGATGTGGATGTGATTGATGCGGAGCAGGAATTGGAACAGTATACGATTGTTGCACTCCCAATGGTGTATATGTTTAGAGACGGATTTGATAGAAAGGTAAGAGCTTTTGTTGAAAAAGGTGGAATTGTTATCATGACATATTGGTCCGGAATTGTGGATGATACGGATTTATGTTATCTCGAAGGTACACCACATGGCTTGATGGATGTATTTGGTTTAAGAAGTACTGAAATCGATGGATTGTATGACTGGGAAAATAATATTTCAATTCCGGTTGAGGGTAATTCGTTGGGCTTATCTTCAAGTTGGAAATGTAAAAATCTCTGCGATCTTGTTAAAGTTACAACGGCAGAAGTATTAGGTGTTTATAGGAATGATTTTTATGAAGGAATGCCAGCTATTACGAGAAACCGATATGGTGAAGGTGATGCGTACTACATTTGTGCAGATTTTGAACAGGCATTTTATGATGATGTAATTTCGAAAATTGTAAAAGAGACGAATGTAGAAGTACCTATAAAAGCCGTTCCGGAAGGAATAGAGATTACATCCAGAAAATCAGAAGAAAATACATATATTTTTGTTCAGAATTTTAATAATCATGAAGTAGAAGTTGAACTTGATGTAGATAATGCAGAAATAATTTTAGGTGATTATTCTAACGGTAAAATACAGAAATTTGATACAATTGTATTAAAAAATAAAAACAATTAGTTAGGAGTATAAGATGGATACAAAGAAAATTATTGAATTAATCGAAAATGGTAGTCTTGATGAAAAATTCATCGATATCTATGTAGATACAGAGCAGTTAGAGTATCAGAAAAAGAGATATATCAATACCATTACAAAGTTTGAAGAACACTATGGTGATGGAGAAGTACAGATTTTTAGTGCTCCTGGTAGAAGTGAAATTGGTGGAAACCACACAGACCATCAGCATGGTAAAGTTTTAGCTTGCGCAATCAACCGTGATGCGATCGGTGTTGTAAAACCATTAGAAGGTGTAGTTAGACTGATTTCGGATGGCTCTGAAGAATATGTAGTAGATATTGCAGACATTGCAATCAAAGAGGAAGAAAAAGGCACTACCTTAGCGTTGGTTAAGGGTGTATTAGCTGGTTTCCAGGAAAGAAACTACAAGATTGGTGGTTTCTGCGCATACATCACAAGTGATGTATTAATCGGTTCTGGGGTTTCATCATCTGCGGCATTTGAAACATTAATTGGCTCTATTCTTTCTGGTTTATACAATGAAATGACTATTTCATCTACCGACATTGCCATCATCGGTCAGTATGCGGAAAACGTATATTTCGGAAAACCATGCGGACTTATGGATCAGATGGCGTGTTCAACAGGAAGCTTGGTATATATTGATTTCTATAATCCAAAGAATCCTGTGGTAGAAAGAGTTGCATTTGATATGGAAAGCTACGGATACAGCTTATGTATTACAGATACAAAAGGTTCTCATGCAGATTTAACAGATGAATATGCCGCTGTTCCAGAAGAAATGAAACGTGTGGCAAGATATTTCGGAAAAGAAGTATTGGCAGATGTATCTTTTGATGAGCTTTTAGGAAATATGACAGAAATTCGTGAAAAGACAAGTGACAGATGTGTTTTAAGAGCCCTTCATTTCCTTGCAGAAAACAAGAGAGTAGAAAAAGAAGTAGCTGCATTAAAAGAAGGCAATATTGCAGATTTCTTTGCAACAGTAAAAGCCTCAGGAGACTCTTCTTACAAATATTTACAGAATGTATACTCCGTAAAAGATGTACATCAGCAGAATGTGTCATTAGCTCTTGCAGTTAGTGAAATGCTTTTAGCAGACAATGGTGTATGTCGTGTACATGGTGGTGGATTTGCAGGAACCATTCAGGCATTTGTAAAGAATGAAGCTGTAAAAGAATATCAAACATGTATGAATCAGATTTATGGTGCAGGTGCATGTAGTGTATTTAAGATTAGAAACTACGGTGGCCTTTGGGTTGTGAAGTAATCCACAAAGAACTGCACGCACAAAATTTAGTTATGCGAAAATCCATAAATGGGGGGAGAAACGATGGATAAAGAACAGAAGAATGTAAAAATGAACAAAAGGCTGTTAAATGTCAGAATGGAAGACAAATTTAAGACATCTTTTAAGGCAATTATTATAGGATTTGTAGTTGTTACAGTTTTGGCAATGCTGAATATTATTATTTATGCAGGCATTGCGGGTGTAGGGTTATTTTCTACCTTTTCGCGTTCAGTTGGTATTATTTTATTGTTTGCGGCAGTGATTTTAAATATTTGTATGCTTGGAGTGATTTCAAAATCGCTTTCGAATGCAATCGTAGAGCCAATTCATGAATTGCAGACAGCAGTTCAAAAAATCAAAGTTGGGGAATTTGATTTTGATATTACATATGAAGGTAAAGATGAAATTGGAGATTTGGCAAATGATTTGAGAGAAGCAAGTGCTCAGATGCATATAGTGGTTTCCGATGCAGGATACTTGTTAGGCGAGATGGCAGATGGCCGTTTTGACATAACTACTAAAGCAGAAGAGTACTATGTTGGTGACTTTCATAATTTGATTGCAGGAATAAGAAAATTAAATCGTCAGATGGATGCTATGTTAAAAGAGATTCATGAATCTTCTTCTCAGGTAAAAGTGGGGTCAGAGCAGTTGGCGGATAGTGCGCAAGCATTGGCAGAAGGTGCAACGACTCAGGCGAGTGCAGTAGAAGAGCTTTCGGTTACAATTGATAACGTTACGAATATCTCAGAAGAGAGTGCTAATAATGCTGTGTTAGCAGCGACAAGTGCCAAAAATGCATCAGAAGATGCGAAGGGTACTCGCGAAGAAATGAATAAGCTTACAGAAGCAATGGAACGCATTACAGACACATCAAAAGAAATTGAAAAGATTATTGTCGCGATTGAAGATATTGCATCTCAGACCAACCTTCTTTCACTAAATGCTTCTATTGAGGCGGCACGTGCGGGAGAAGCAGGACGTGGTTTTGCGGTTGTAGCAGATCAAATTGGAAAACTTGCAACAGATAGTGCACAGTCTGCAGTTACTACACGTGAGCTTATTGTAAAATCATTGGGCGAAATTGAACAGGGAAATTATATAGTAGAAAAATCCATGGATGCAATTACAACGGTGCTTGCAAACATGGAAAGCTTCGCAAATATGGCTTCTGGTGCAGCTGAAGCATCCAAGGAACAGGTGGAGATGTTAAAGCAGATAGAAGATGGAATAGGTCAGATTACACTTGGTGTACAAAGTAACTCTGCTACTGCGGAAGAGACTTCAGCGGTTAGTGAAGAGCTTGCGGCACAGGCAACTGGCTTAGAGGAAATGCTTGAAAAATTTGTGTTGCGTAAATAATAGCCTCTTTTTTGTGGGAATATATTTTGCAAAATCTAGTTGCATAATTATTTCAAACGAGATAGAATATACTAGATATATTATTGTTAAAAAAATAACTATCTAAGGGGCAAACAAATGGCAAAGAATCAAAGCAACAAAAAGGTAAAAGACAATTCCATTGCTGGTCGTATCAAAAGTGCGATGGTGAAAACAAGTATTATCTGTCTTGCAGGATTAGGTGTGGTATCATTGATATGTACAGCAGTAGCATCCAAAACGATTATCACAAATAATATGACAGAAATTGCAAAGATTTCTTCTACACTCATTGGTGCAGAAATTCAAAAGATGAAAGACATTACATACGAAATGGGATGTAATCCAGTGCTTGCATCAGATGCTAGTAATGAAGAAAAAATTACTATCTTACAGAGTAAGGTAACTCAGTATGAATATACAGGTTGCGGTTTAACTATGCAGGATAATATCGATATTGTAAGTGGATGGGATTGTACCACACAGGATACTGTAGTGCAGGCGTTAGCAGGAAAGGTATATTTCTCAGAACCAAAGATTAGAGAAGGCGTGCCTCTTACATCATATTTCTCTGCTCCATTGTGGAAAGATGGTATTGCAAACACAGAAATTATCGGTAGTGTTATTTTCATGTCCAATGATTATTTCTTACAGGATATGGTAAAAGAGATTTCTCTTAGTAACACATGTCAGGTGCTCTTATTAGATCAGCATGGTAATACCATTGCGGACTCGAATCAGGAAACATTGACAGAGATTATCAATACAATTGAATTAGCAAAAGAAGATAGCTCATATAATGGCTTTGCTTCTATAGCAGAGAAAATGGTTGCTGGACAGACAGGATTTGCGGAATTTGATGGCCGCTATGCTGCATATGCTCCTGTAGAAGGTACCGATGGATGGAGTGTAATCGTAACCGTTTCACAGATGGATTATGTAGGTGCATTCTTCTTCAGTATCATTGGGATTTTCCTGGTAATGATTGTAGCCAGCCTTATGTCTGTTAAGATTGCAAAACAGCTTGGTTCCAATATTGCAGCTCCAATTGATGCATGTACACAGCGTATCAAACTTTTGGCAGAAGGTGATTTACATACAGAAGTAGTCGTAGACGATTCATTGAAAGAAGCAGAGGTTTTAACAACTGCTGCGAAGGAATTTGCAGCAAGCTTAACTGCCTTGATTCAGGATATGGATTATCTGTTGTCTGAGCTTTCGAAAGGTAACTTCATTGTTAGAAGCAAGAGTGAAGAGAGCTACATTGGTGATTTTACAAATCTTTTGGCTTCTGTAAGAGAGCTTCGAGTAAAATTAAGTGAAACCTTACATCATATTCAGGAATCTGCGACACAGGTTATGCACGGTTCTAACCAGATGGCAACCAGCTCACAGGATCTTGCTGATGGCGCTGCAAACCAGACGGATGCGGTTCATTCTTTGACACAGACTATTATGGAAATTGCAGATGGTGTTGGACAGAATGCACAGCAGAGCCGTATGGCACTTGCTAAGATGGATGAAGTAGAAAGAGCAACTGTAGAAAGTAATGAAGAAATGTCTAGCATGACAGCAGCTATGGAACGTATTTCTGCAACATCTATGGAAATTGCTAATATTGTTACAGAAATCGAAAATATCGCGTCACAGACGAACCTCTTATCACTCAATGCTTCTATTGAAGCAGCAAGAGCGGGAGAAGCAGGTAGAGGTTTTGCCGTAGTAGCAGAAGAAATTCGTAAGCTTGCAGAAAGCAGTTCACAGTCTGCACTCAACACAAAGAACTTAATTGATGCGTCAATCGCAGAAGTGGAAGTTGGTAATCAGATTACAGAACGTACAGCAGAATCCCTTAAGAAGGTTGTAGAAATCCTTGCGGAAGTACGTCAGGATACAGAAGCATCTGCTAGACTTTCAGAAGAGCAGGCAGAGGCAATGCGTGGTATTGAGGCTGAAATCAGCCAGATTACCGATGTTGTTCAGAGTAACTCTGCAACAGCACAGGAATCTTCTGCAGTATGTGAAGAGCTTACCGCACAGGCAATTAGCTTGAACGATTTGGTAGAAGAGTTCTCAATTTAACAAATGAAATTTTTTAAGGCACTCCAGATTGGAGTGCCTTTTTTCATAAATGTGATAGCTTCTGCACATACTATTGGAAAAGATAGGAAGTGCAGGAGACTTAAAATATGAAATCATTGTGGAACAAATCATCACAGATATCGAATCGAAAACAGCTTGAGGCGGATATCCGATGTCAGAATGTGGTAATCGGTGCGGGAATGGCAGGTCTTTTGATTGCATATCTGTTGCAGCAAAAGGGGCGGGAAGTGATTGTTCTTGAAGCGGCTGAGATTGCTAGTGGGCAGACCCAAAATACCACTGCGAAAATTACAAGTCAGCATGGTTGTATTTATTATGATATGATTAAGAACATTGGCTTTGAAAAGGCAAAGGGATATGCTAAGGCGAATGAGGCAGCAATACAATTATATAAGGACATTGTTACAAAAGAAGGGATTGCTTGTCACTGGGAGGAGTTACCTTCTTTTTTATATTCGCAAAAAGAAACAGGAAATGATAGATTAAAAAAAGAGGCAGAAGCGGCAAAAAAACTTGGGATTAAGGCGCAGTATGTGCGAGGAGAGAAGATAGATGCCTTACCATTTGGGGTAATGGGAACTGTAAGATTTGAAGGGCAGGCACAGTTTCATCCACTTGAATTTATTAAGGGAATCGTAGATAAACTCACTATTTATGAACATGCCCAGGTTTTAGAAGTGGATGAACACTTTGTTATTACTGATAAGCATGTGCTTGTAGCGGATAATGTCATATTTGCAACGCATTATCCGTTTCCAATTGTACCAGGATATTATTTTTTGCGTCAGCATCAAAGCAGGAGCTATGTAGTTGCAATAGAGGGAGAAGGTGTGCCAGAACAATTAGATGGGATGTATTATGGAATAGATAAGGATGGTTTGTCATTTCGTCATGCAGATGGCAAACTCTTATTGGGCGGGGGTTCGCACCGGACAGGAAAGAAGAAAAAAACAGGGACAGAAGGCTTTTGTTTTCTAAGAAAAAAGATAAAACAGTATTATCCACAAGCAGAGGAGGCGACGTGTTGGGCAGCACAGGATTGTATGCCACATGACGGCATTCCTTTTATTGGATATTTCTCAATGAAACATGACAATTGGTATGTTGCCACAGGTTTTCAGAAATGGGGTATGACATCTGCAATGGTATCGGCTATGATAATCAGTGATTTAATATGTGGTAAAGAAAACCCATATGCATCCGTGTTTTCACCGCAAAGACTGCACATTAGAGCAGGATATAAAAAGTGGTTTATAGATGTATGGGAAAGTATGATAGGGCTTACAAGAGGTGTATTTGTAAAGAAAGAGCGTAGATGTAAGCACATGGGATGTGCTCTTGAATGGAATGAAGAGGAAGAAAGCTGGGACTGCCCTTGCCATGGTTCTAGGTATACGCGGGATGGTAAGCGGATAGACAATCCTGCGCAATTATGATAGAATAAAAATATTATAGGGGAAGTCTACCCTAGGGAGGGTAGATGTATGTATTGGGGGAATTATATATGTATCTATTATTCTTAGCGGCATGGATTATTTTTAATGGTAACATCACATTGGAAATAGTTATTTTTGGTGTGGTGATTGATGCAGTAATGCTTGCTTTCATGTGTAATTTTATGGATTACAGTTTAAAAAAAGAGCTAAATGTGTATAAAAAATCCATTTGGTTCTTAGCATATGTTGCTTTGTTGATTCGCGAAATTGTCAAAGCAAATCTTGCTATTATTCCAAGAATTTTAACAATTGAAGAAGAGATGGATCCTGTTATTGTAAAGTTCCGTACTAGTTTAAAGTCAGATTTTACGAGAATGCTACTAGCAAATTCCATTACCCTTACTCCTGGTACAATTACTGTGTCTATGGAAGAGGATGAATATACCGTTCATTGTCTGGATACGAGTTTGGCAGAGGGACTCGAGAACTCAGATTTCGAGAAAGCATTAAAGAAATTGGACGAGGAGGTATAGGTATATGGCTTTGGTACAACAGTTTGAATGGATTTTTCATATCATTTTAATTATTTTGGCAATTATGCTTGTACTTTGTCTGATTCGTGCTGTGATTGGTCCACGCGTGGCGGATCGTTTGGTTTCGGTTAACATGATGGGTACAATGATTATGTGTATCATTGTAATTCTTGGCGTTATCATGGACGAAGGATATCTGGCGGATATTGCTCTTATCTATGCGATGATTAGCTTTCTTGCAGTTGTTGTGCTGACAAAGGTTTACACAGGTGTATATCTGGAGCATAAGTCGAAGAAAGAAAAGGGGGAGGATGTATAAGATGGAAGTTTTACGTTTTATATTAGGAATTGCATTTATTCTTATGGGACTCCTTGTATTTGTAGTTCAGTTAGTTGGTGTATATAAATTTAAATACATATTAAATCGTATGCATGCTGCGGGTATGGGAGATACGATGGGTATTTCACTTTGCCTAATTGGTACGATGTTCTTGTTTGGATGGGGTTTTACTTCGTTAAAGATTGCGCTTATTGTAGCATTTTTATGGCTCGCTTCACCAGTATCTTCACATTTGATTTCTCGTTTGGAAGTGACTACAAATGAAGAATTAGAGAAGTACTGCAGAGTTGAAAAAGAAGAGGAGGAAGCATAAATGATAAAGATTTTTGAAACCATTTTACTGCTTGGTCTGGTGTCGTGTGCCATTGCAGTTAGCTTCTCCAAAAAGCTATTAAATTCAGTCTTGATTTTTATGTCCTACAGCTTAATGATGTCTATCATATGGATTCTTTTAGAATCTCCAGATTTAGCGATTACAGAAGCTGCGGTAGGAGCTGGTGTTACCAGCTTGTTGTTCTTCATAACGTTGAAAAAAATTCGTGCGATGGAGGAGGACGTGAAAAATGAGTAAACCAATTCCACAGAACGAATTAAACCAAAAGAAATCTTACCGTTTCATGCAATGGATGAAGGGTGAGGTAGACCAGTATGTTGGCATCGTAGAGATGCAGCGCCAGGAAGAAACTGGTGTCAATGAACATGAATTAAGGCGACACAAACGAGATCAGGAAAAACTCCTTGCGGAAATCTATGATGAAGAACATAACTGGGTGTACAAGGCATTTCTTCGTTTTTACAAGCTGGCAGCAGTTGTGTGCTGCGTGGCACTTATTGTGATGCTTATTGTAACGGTATCGTATTTGCCACCAGTGGGTAACCCGGATAATCCTGCACATAACGAAGTGGTTGATAAATATATAGAAGATGGTATGCAGGATACGGGTGCGGTAAATATTGTTGCAGGTATGATTTTGGATTATCGTGCATTTGATACCTTTGGAGAATCAAATGTATTGTTTATCGCAACCGTTGTAGTAATGCTCCTTATGCGTGATGATAAGCGGACGAAGGGGGCAGATAGTAAGGATATGAGCTTTGAGCCTAGATTTGATACTATTTTGCAGCAGGTAACCTTTATCCTGTTTCCGCTGATTATGATTTTTGGAATCTATGTTGTGGTAAATGGACACTTATCGCCAGGCGGCGGCTTTTCCGGTGGAGCGATTATGGGTGCAGGTCTTATTCTGTATCTGAATGCATTTGGTATTGAAAAGATGGGACGTTTCTTTACAGAAAACACACATAAATATGTTTGCTTCGCAGCGTTGTCATTTTATTGTCTGGCAAAGAGTTACTCGTTCTTTACCGGAGCAAATCATTTAGAAAGTATTATTTCTACTGGAGTACCAGGTATGATTGTGAGTGCAGGTCTCATTTTTCCACTGAATATCTGTGTAGGTCTGGTGGTAGCATGCACGATGTATTCGTTCTATACATTATTTAGAAAGGGAGGGTATTAGTATGGTTGGATTAAACTGGCTCCCTAACTTTGGAGAAGAGGTTGCGATGATTCTTTTTGGAATTGGATTTGCTAATCTGCTTTTCCAGAAAAACTTAATTAAGAAAATTATTGGTTTTAATATTATGGATACAGCGATTTTCCTTTTTCTTGCAGAGAAAGGATATATTACTGGAAGAATTGCGCCAATCGTAGTAGATGGCATACAAAGTGTAGAAAAGTATATCAATCCAGTGCCAGGCGGACTTGTGTTGACAGGTATCGTAGTTTCAGTATCCGTTTCAGCGGTTATGTTGTCACTGACAATGCGCTTATACAAACGTTATGGGACATTGGATTTGGATGAGATATCTGCATTGCTCCGAAAGGAGGGAAAATAATGGAATTTGTACAAAACGTACCATTTTTTTCTATCATGATATCCATGTTTGCAGGAATTGTTTCTTCCATATTACCAGCAAAAGCGGCAAGAAGATTGAACCTGATTGCAACTGCGGTAATTGGTGCAATGTCAGCATGGTTATTGGTATATATGCTGCAGTCTGATATTGGTTACTATACCTACATGATGGGACATTTTCCAGCACCATGGGGAAATGAAATACGTGCAGGTGTGCTCGAAGCACTTATGGCACTTATCTTTTGCATCGTTATGATGTTATCCCTTATGGGTGGCTTACATAAGCTGGATGAAGAGGTAGAGCCGTCAAAAGAGAATTTGTATTACATATTGGTAGACCTGTTATTGGGTTCGCTTTTGGCACTTGTATATACCAATGATATTTTTACCGCTTATGTATTTGTAGAAATCAATACATTAGCTGCATGTGGTTTGATTGCCATTCGACAGATTGGACGTACCTTTGAGGCTGCGGTTCGATATATGATTATGAGCCTTCTTGGTTCGGGTCTCCTTCTTATGGGTATTTGTATGCTCTACGATATGACAGGTCATCTGCTCATGTCTAATATGAAGGAATCAATCGCGATTATTATGCAGGAGGGGACTTACGCGGTTCCGATGTTGGTAACGATTGGACTTATTGTCGTAGGTCTTGCAATTAAGAGTGCGCTATTTCCGTTTCATGCGTGGCTTCCAGATGCGTATGGATATTCAACTGTATCTTCTGCTGCGATGCTATCGAGTTTGGTATCCAAAGGATATATATTCCTTTTGGTTAAAATATTCTACCGAGTAATCGGATTAGAATATATTGCAGACAGTAAGGTGCTAAACATTATCTTCTGGTTTGCTATTTGTGGAATGATTTTTGGTTCCATGAATGCGATTTGGGAAAAGGATATTCGTAGAATGATAGCTTTTTCTTCTGTAGCACAGATTGGATATATTTATATGGGCTTTGGCCTTGGTACAGAAGCTGGTATCACAGCAAGTGTATTCCACATGCTGATGCACAGTGCTACGAAATCACTTCTCTTTATTTCTGCAATTGGCTTAACGGATGCATCCGGCTTTAAGAGAGATTTCTTTGAAGTAACGGGTGCGGGATATCGTAATAAGATTGCAGGTGCAGGATTTTTGGTAGGATCGCTATCTATGGTGGGTGTTCCTACGTTTGCAGGTTTTGTTAGTAAACTTCTTTTTGCACAGGCTGCAGTTGCGGATGCTTCATGGAGAATGTTCCCAGCGATTATCGTGCTTGCGATTAGTACGATTTTAAATGCAGTATATTTTATGAAAACTGTGCTTCGTATCTATACACCTATGCCAGCAGAAGAAGTGAAGGCAAAGGGGTATGTGAATATTAGCTGGAAAGACCACAAGGTATACACAGCTGCAATTATTTTATTTATTGTTCTTAACGTAGTATTAGGTTGCAATTCAAAACCAATCATTATGATGATTGAGGAAGGACTTCGCAACTTTATGTAGAAAAGGGGAAAGTAATGAATCAACCGGTATTGATTTTATTTGCAATATTTGTTCCGATTCTATGGGGCGTATGCATACTTGCAAAACCAGAGTTTAAGACTCGCAAATCACTAATCGCAGCCTCATCGGTGGGGCTGGCAGTGACATCGGCATTGTCTTTTTCTACTCTCCTTTTGAGAGATATGCAGCTTCATTTGTTTTCAATCGGGGAGAATATGGAGATATTTTTTCACGCAGATGAGATGGGGCGTATTTTTACAACCATTGTAACAATTGTACTGCCACTAGTAGGAATCTATGCATTTGAATACATGGGACACTACGAGCAGGAACAGAGATTTTATGGATTTTACCTGATGGTATATGGGGTATTACTTGCTCTTAGTTATGCAGGTAATATAGTTACCTTCTATCTGTTCTATGAGATGATGAGTATTTTCTCAATGCCTTTGGTATTTCATTTTAGAACGAAAGAAGCTGTTATGGCGGGACTTAAATATTTGTTTTATTCATTGACGGGTGCGTATTTCGTGCTCTTTGGTATTTATTTCCTGAATCAGTATACCACTAACTTAACTTTCACCCCTGGTGGGGCTTTGGATATGGAGAAAGTAGCGGGTAATGAAGGATTGCTCTTAGTCGTAGCAATGTGTATGATTATAGGCTTTGGGGTAAAAGCGGGTATGATTCCACTTCATGCGTGGCTTCCAAACGCACATCCTATTGCGCCAGCACCTGCGAGTGCTGCTTTGTCGGCCATTATCGTAAAAATGGGTGTCTTTGGTGTGATGCGAGTTGTGTACTATTTGTTTGGCGTAAACTTTTTGAGAGGTACTTGGGTACAATATGTGTGGATAACACTCACACTGATTACCGTATTTTTGGGTTCTATGCTTGCATACCGTGAGAAGGTATTTAAGAAGCGTTTAGCGTATTCGACAGTAAGCCAGGTTTCGTACATATTGTTTGGTATGGCGCTGATGCACCCTGTGGCATTGACAGGTTCGCTTTTGCACATTTTATTCCATGCGATAATTAAGTCTGCATTATTCATGAGTGCTGGTGCAGTTATCTATAAATGTGGTGCAGAAAGAGTGGACCAGATGCGAGGTATTGGCAAGAGGATGCCAAAGGTTATGTGGAGCTTTACCTTATGTGCACTCGCACTTATCGGTATTCCACCAGCAAGTGGATTTATCAGTAAATGGTATCTTGCGACAGGATCCTTGGCAACAGGGCTACCAGTAATCGACTGGTTGGGACCTGTAGTACTTTTGATAAGTGCGCTTCTTACTGCAGGATATCTGCTTCCAATTACGATAGATGCCTTTTTCCCAGGCCCTGATTTTGACTACGAGCACTTAGAGAAAAAAGACCCAACAAAACAGATGCTTGTTCCGATTATGGTGTTGGCGGCATTAGCAGTATTGTTTGGTGTATTCCCAAATGGCTTCATAGAGTATATGAACGGTTTGGCTCAGATGCTATTTTAATGGGAGGTGTGATATGAGTCAGTATTGGATTATAGTGGCAATTCTATTGCCAATTATAGGTGGGGTCTTAGTTCGATTCCTTCCTTTCAAAAAGAAATGGCAGATGCAGCTTTTCTTAGAGATGATTATGATTGGTACCTCTCTCGTGGTATGGGGTCTAATTATGGGTGGAACGACAGAGGTGTTCCACGTGGTGCATTTTTTCAATAATTTATCTATTTCTTTTAAGATAGATGGTATGACCATGGTGTTTGCAGGTCTGGTTTCTGTTTTATGGCCACTAGCGACACTGTATGGTTTTGAATATATGGAGCATCATGACAGACAGGGAACATTTTTTATGTTTTACAGTATTGCTTATGGTGTGACACTCGGAATTGCATTTGCATCTGATATGCTGTCAATGTATTTCTTCTATGAATTGTTGACGTTATCTACAGTACCGCTTGTTATGCATACCTTAAAAAGGGACGCGGTTTTAGCAAGCAGAAAGTATTTGTATTATTCCTTAGGTGGTGCAGCGTTTGCGCTTATGGGTATGGTGTTCCTTATGGTATATGGAGACACATTAGAGTTTACCCTGGGTGGTGTATTGTCTATGGATAAGGTAGCGGGTCATGAAGACATGCTGCTTTGGATTTATTTATTTGCATTTTTAGGATTTGGTGTTAAAGCAGCTATTTTCCCTGTTTCGGAATGGCTTCCTACAGCGGGTGTGGCTCCAACACCAGTTACGGCGTTGCTTCATGCGGTTGCGGTCGTAAAAGCAGGTGTATTTGCGATTATTCGACTTACCTATTACAGCTTTGGTACAGATTTCTTGCGCGGCACCTGGGTGCAGAATGTGGTTATGGCACTTGCTATGTTTACTACGGTCTATGGTTGTAGTCGTGCTGTAAAGGAAACCCACATTAAGAGAAGACTTGCTTATTCTACGGTAAGTAATTTGTCATATATTATTTTTGGTGTAACCATCATGACGCCGCTTGGACTTGTGGGTGCTCTGTGTCATCTGATATGTCATGCGGTAATGAAGATTTGCTCTTTCATGTGTGCAGGTGCATTCATGCATCAGACCGGAAAGAAATATATTTTTGATATGGATGGTCTGGGCTGGAAGATGCCAATTGTGTTCTGTACGCTGACATTTAGCGGGATGGGACTTATGGGCGTACCAGGACTTGCGGGCTTTGTAAGTAAATGGAATTTAGCTGCTGCAGCAGTTGATAGCAAAAATCCATTGGCGTATGTGGGAATTGCTTGTCTATTAGTCTCTGCGCTACTCACAGCAATTTATATGATGAGTATAGTAATGAGAGCATTTTTCCCACCATGGGGATTTGATCGTGAAGCAATTGCAGGAGTCAGGGATCCGGGCTGGAAAATGTGCTTGCCAATTATTGTGTGCGCAGTGTTTACAGTTCTTTTAGGACTTTTCTCGACGCCACTAGTGCAGTTTTTTAAAGCGGTAGCGGCGGGAATCTATTAGAAAGGAGACGAGGTATGGAGATAACGATTTTGATTTATCTTATGGTGTTTATGCCTATGGCAGGTGCTCTCGTTTCTTATCTGATTGGACGACGAAGCAAAAAGGCAAGAGATTATTTTGTAAGTGCAATAACTATATTGGAGTTTATATTAGCAGTTACTTTGGTTGCGATGGATGCTGGCAATGAAGGAATGCTGGTATGTGTACCAGAGATTTGCGGTATGGGACTTAGCTTTACGATAGATGGCTTCCGCGTGTTGTATGCAGCGATTGCTTGTTTCATGTGGATGTGTACGAGTTTGTTCTCGAAAGAGTATTTTGCGCATTATCGTAATCGAAACCGATATTATCTGTTTCAGTTGCTGACGTTGAGTGCGACGGCAGGAATTTTCCTTTCGGCAGATTTGTATACAACCTTTATCTTTTTTGAAATCATGTCTATTTCTTCCTATGTATGGGTAGCACATGATGAAACAGCTCCATCTATGAGAGCGGCAGCTACTTATCTGGCGGTTGCAATTATTGGTGGTTTGACACTTTTGATGGGGTTATTCCTGTTATATACACAGACGGGCACTTTACTTATCAGCGAATTGTATGAAGCGTGTCAGGGCAAGAATGTATACCCAGCATGTCTTTGTATGTTAGTTGGTTTTGGCGCGAAGGCTGGTGCATTCCCACTCCAGATATGGCTTCCAAAGGCGCATCCAGTAGCGCCAGCGCCAGCAAGTGCGCTACTTTCTGGTATCCTGACCAAAACAGGCATCTTTGGAGTGCTTGTAATAAGCTGTCAGATTCTATTGCACGATGCAATGTGGGGAACTTTTATTTTGATAATTGGTTTGATTACTATGTTCCTTGGAGCACTTTTGGCAGTATTTTCCGTTGATTTTAAGAGAACACTTGCATGTTCTTCGGTCTCACAGATTGGATTTATTCTTATCGGTGTTGGTATGCAGGGACTTTTAGGGGAGCATAATGAAATTGCCATTCGTGGTACTATGCTTCACATGGTAAATCATTCGCTTTTTAAACTGGTGCTTTTCATGGCAGCAGGTGTCATTTTTATGAATATCCATAAATTGGATTTAAATGACATTCGTGGGTTTGGACGCAAGAAACCGTTGCTTAAGTTTATTTATCTTATGGGTGCATTGGGTATCGGAGGTGTTCCTCTTTGGAGTGGATATATCAGTAAGACGCTTTTGCATGAAAGTATGGTGGAATACATACATGAAGCTCATGTGGAACCATTGTCTTCGTCGGTAACACATCTGATTACAGCGGATACAATGGGGATATTTGAATGGATTTTCTTAATCAGTGGTGGTATGACAATTGCCTATATGACGAAGCTCTATGTGGCTGTGTTTGTGGAGAAGAATAAAGATGCTGTGGTACAGGCGAAATACGACGGCATGAAGAAGTATATGAGTCCGGTTAGTGCAACCGTTTTGACGGCGTGTGCAGCTATTTTCCCAATCATGGGTATGCTACCATATGCAACGATGGATAAGATGGCAGACATGAGTGAAGGTTTTATGGGCTGGAATCATGCTGGACATACTGTGGATTATTTTACCTGGGTGAATCTTAAGGGAAGTGTGATTTCCATTGTGATTGGTGTGCTACTGTATTTTGGAGTAATACGTACATTGCTTATGAAGAAACAAGAAGATGGAAGCCGTGATTATGTGAATCGTTGGTGGAAATATCTGGATTTGGAAGATTACTTCTATCGCCCAGTATTACTTAAGTTCTTACCAACTGTGTGCGCAGCTGTCTGTCTTGTCATCGACCGAATGGTAGATGCAGTTGTTGTAGTTTTACGCAAAACGATTTATAAAGACAGTCAGATTCAAAAAGAAATGGATGAAGGAAATGGCATTACTTATGCGCTTGGAGCGCTCTTTAATAAAGGTGAGAATGTTCTAAATAAAACGGTATGGCGTAGCCTTCCTAGGATGACGGATTTTAGACATGTGTTTGCACTGAAGTATGCATCCTTTAAAGAGAATTTAGGATTTATTGAACGAAGCTTATCCTACGGATTAATCTTATTCTGTGTAGGGCTATGTGCAGTTTTGATTTATCTTTTAGTTGCGGCATTTGTTTAAATGAGATAGTATGGAAATATATTAGGGAAAAGAGGAGAAAAAATGGGATTACAAGATGATTTACGTGCACAACTGATTAAACAGTTTGCTGCAGAGGTGGTTGAATTAACCGAACAAAGTGGAAAGAAATATTATGCATGTCCTACCTGTAAAAGACCAGTAGCAAAGAGTGATACAAAGTGCCTTGGTTGTCAGCAGGCTTTATCATGGCAGAATATTCGTGTGGTTGAAAATGGTGCTTCCGGACCAAAGTATGCAACACTTCGATTTGAGGTTCCACAGGATTTTGAAAAGGGATATTGCAGAAAGTGCCCATTGTCCTATATTGCAAAGACAAATACGGAGAATGTGTATGAATGTCCTTTGAATAATAGAACAAATTGTCCTTTAAAAATTGAATAAAACATAAAAAAGACTGAGACTTCTCAGTCTTTTTTATTGACAGAATAAAAGTTAAGAGTAAAATAAACATGTAAATTTTGTTTGAAATAAGAAAGGAAATGTTATGTTAGAGAAATTATTTAAATTAAAAGAAAATAATACTAACGTGAAGACAGAGGTCATTGGTGGTATCACAACCTTCATGACTATGGCTTACATCTTGGCTGTAAATCCACAGATTCTTTCCGCTTCAGGAATGGATTCACAGGCAATTTTGATGGCGACAGCAATTGCTTCCTTTATCGGAACAATTGTAATGGCGTTTATGGCAAATTATCCATTTGCTCTTGCTCCTGGAATGGGGCTTAATGCATATTTTGCTTATACAGTAGTTCTTCAGATGGGCTACAGCTGGCAGTTTGCATTATTTGCAGTATTTTTAGAAGGTTTAGTTTTCATTGTACTTTCGCTTACCAATGTGCGTGAGGCAATCTTTAATGCGATTCCATTCCAGCTTAAAAAAGGTATCTCTGTAGGTATCGGTTTATTTATTGCATTTATCGGCTTGCAGAATGCAAATCTTGTTGTTGCAGATTCTTCAACAAAGGTAACTATTATAGATTTTGCAAAGAATTTTAATACGGTAGGTATTGGTGCAGCACTTGCAGTTGTGGGTACACTGATTACAGTTATTCTTTCTATTAAGAGAGTAAATGGAGCAATTCTTATCGGTATTATCGCAACATGGCTTCTTGGTATCGTATGCCAGCTTACAGGCATTTACACAGTTGACCCAGCAAATGGTTTCTATTCACTCCTTCCAGCATGGTCAGAATTTGATCTTGGTGCAATCGGAAAAACTTTTGGTCAGTGCTTTAGCCCAGAAGCATTTGCTAATGTAAAATGGGTGGATCTCTTAGTAATTATGTGTTCTTTCCTTATGGTAGATATGTTTGATACACTTGGAACAGTTATCGGTGTAGCAAATAAAGCTAAGATGCTTGATAAGGAAGGAAAGCTTCCTAGAATTCGTGAAGTATTGTTAGCAGATGCGGTTGCAACATCAGCAGGTGCTGTACTTGGTACTTCTACCACAACTACTTTTGTAGAAAGTTCCGCTGGTGTATCAGCAGGAGCTAGAACTGGTCTTGCATCTATTGTTACAGGTGTATTGTTCCTGCTTGCTATCTTCCTCTCGCCAGTATTCTGTGCGATTCCAGGATTTGCTACAGCTCCAGCACTTATCTATGTTGGTTTCCTTATGGTAGGTTCTGTTGTAGAAATTGATATGGAAGATTTAACAGAAGCAATTCCTGCATACCTTTGCTTAATCGGTATGCCACTTTTCTATAGTATTTCAGAAGGTATCGTATTTGGTGTAATTTCTTACGTTGTAATCAATCTATGCTGCGGAAAAGCTAAGAAAATTACTCCACTTATGTATGTACTTGCATTCTTATTCATATTAAAATATATTTTCTTATAAAATGTACAAGCTATGGCTCTCGGACTTAAGGTTCGGGAGCTTTTTTTGTTGCCAATCTAGAAATAATCTAGTAGAATATGTAATAGTGGGGAAAGTATGTACAAAAGACACACTTTCTGTTGAAAACACCTTTCAGAAGAAGGCGAGGAGTACGGATATGAAGAGAAGAATAGTAGCATTGGCGCTTGCTTTTATGATGGTTATGGCAATTGCGATGCCACAGATGAATGCTTATGCAGATCAAACAGAGAACAAAGTAGATATCATGTTTTTACATGATACACATTCCCATTTGAATGCATTCACTACCGTAGAAGGAACTGAGAATGTGACGATGGGTGGGTTTGCACGCATTAAGACATTGATCAATGCACAAAAAGCAAAGAATCCAAATACGCTTTTATTAGATGCGGGGGATTTTTCCATGGGAACTCTCGTGCAGGCGGTGTATGAAGAGGAGGCTGCAGAGCTTCGTTCTTTGGGAGCATTAGGAATTGATGCAACTACATTTGGTAATCATGAGTTCGATTATAGAGCTAAGGGCATTTCGAATATGTTAAATGCTGCAGTAAACAGTGGAGATACATTGCCATCCATTCTTCTTTGTAATATGGACTGGGATGCCATGAAAGAAAAAGGCTTAACAGATGACCAGAAGTTGATTTGGGACGCTTTTGAAAACTACGGAGTAAAAGATTACATGGTAGTGGAAAAAGGTGGTGTGAGCATTGCGATTCTTGGTGTGTTTGGTAAGGATGCGAATGCATGCGTTGCACAGTGTCCGGTTGTATTTGAGGATCCTGTAGAAGCGGTAAAAGAAACTGTAGCAGAGATAAAGGCAAATGAAGATGTGGATATGATTGTCTGCATTTCACATAGCGGTGTAGATGCAAATGAAGATAAATCAGAGGATGAGATTTTAGCAAAAGAAGTTCCAGATCTTGACTTAATTGTTAGCGGTCATACACATACCAAATTGGATGAGCCAATCCGTCATGGTAACACTTATATCGTTTCTTGTGCAGAATACGGCAAATATTTGGGCGGACTTACCATGGTACAGAATGGTGCGGGACGTTGGAATATTACAGAATACAAATTAACACCTGTTACAACAGATATCGCGCAGGATGCAGAAGCACAAAAGGTTGTAGATAAATTTCTCTCTCTTGTGGATTCCAAATATCTTGCTCAGTTTGGATATAAAAAGGATCAGGTGCTTTGTACCAATGAAGTGCAGTTCTCTCAGTTAAAAGACTTATATGATGTCCACGAGGAATTAAATCTTGGAAGTATCATAGCAGATGCCTACACCTATGCAGTAGACAATGCAGATACAGGAGATGATACACCAGTACTTGTAGCAGTTGCTCCTTCTGGAACAATCAGGGATACTTATGCACTTGGCAAAATTACAGTAGAGAATGTATTTAATTCGTTCTCGCTGGGCATTGGTCAGGATGGAATTCCAGGCTATCCGCTTATCAGCGTATATTTGACGGGAGAAGAGTTGAAGCTGGTTGCCGAGATTGACGCGAGTGTGTCTGATTTGATGACATCAGCACGTCTTTATACAGATGGTTTGTACTGGCATTACAATCCAAACCGTTTGATTTTAAACAAGGTTACTGAAACCTATATCGTTGACAGCAAGGGTAACCGTATCGAATTAGAAGATGATAAGTTATACCGCGTTGTGACCGACTTCTATAGTTCACAGATGCTTGGTGGTGTAACGGATATGTCTTATGGATTGCTTTCACTTGTGCCTAAGTTCAAGGACGGCACACCAATTGAGAGATACGAGGATGCCGTAATTAAGGTGGATGGCAAGGAATTAAAAGCATGGACAGCGATTGCACAGTATATGCAGTCCTTTGAAGATACTGACGGCGATGGCATTCCAAATGTACCACAGACATATGCGACCAAAGAGGGTAGAAAAGTAGTAGAAGACAGCACGGATATCAAAGATTTGATTAAGAATCCAAATAAATTCACTTTTATTATTTTGGGTGTTCTTGCAGTAGTGGTTGTTCTTTTGGTTTTATTATTCTTATGGTTTAGAAAGCTTTCGCGCAAGTACGGAATTATTACCAAGGTGCGTGAATTTAAGACAGCCTTTAACAAGGTTAAGAGTTTAAGCGAGAAAATAAAAAAGTAATTTAGAATAGAGGCAGTAAAATGGAAAAGATTATTTTAACAGGCGATAGACCAACAGGAAGACTTCATATTGGTCATTATGTAGGCTCTCTTCGCAGACGAGTTCAGTTACAAAACTCGGGAGAATTTGACAAGATTTTTATTATGATAGCAGATGCACAGGCTCTCACAGATAACTTTGAGAATCCAGAAAAAGTGCGTCAGAATATTATTGAGGTGGCTTTGGATTATTTGTCTGTAGGACTTGATCCAGCGAAATCCACGTTGTTTATTCAGTCACAGATACCAGAATTGACAGAGCTTACCTTCTTTTATTCCAATTTAGTTACCGTATCTCGTTTACAGAGAAACCCTACGGTAAAGACAGAAATTAAGATGCGTAATTTTGAAACCAGTATTCCAGTTGGTTTCTTTACCTACCCTATTAGCCAGGCGGCAGATATTACAGCGTTTAAAGCAACCTGTGTACCAGTTGGGGAAGACCAGCTTCCTATGATTGAACAGACAAGGGAAATCGTGCGCAAGTTCAATTCTATCTATGATGAAGTATTGGTAGAACCAGATGTGCTTCTTCCAGAAAATGCAGCTTGCTGTCGTTTGCCAGGTACAGATGGTAGCCAGAAAATGAGTAAATCTCTTGGTAACTGCATCTATCTTTCTGATTCGGAAGAAGAGGTTGCAAGAAAAGTTAAGGGTATGTATACAGACCCATTACATCTTAAAGTATCTGACCCAGGTCACATTGAAGGTAACTGTGTATTTACTTATTTAGATGCATTCAGTAATGACGGACATTTTGCAGAATATCTTCCTGAATATGCAAATCTTCAGGAATTAAAAGACCACTATACACGTGGCGGTCTTGGCGACGTAAAAATCAAGAAGTTCTTAAATGCTGTACTTGAAGAAGAGCTTGCGCCAATTCGTGCGCGTCGTGCAGAATTTGAAAAGGATATCCCTATGGTTTATGATATCCTCAAAAAAGGTAGTGAAAATGCCCGTGCAGTAGCGGCACAGACAATGGATGAAGTAAAACGTGCAATGCGTATCAATTATTTTAATGATGCAGAACTTATTCGTGCTCAGGCAGAGAAATACACGAGAGTGGAAGACTAATATATGATTCGCTGTTAAGGCAAATCGAAGAAGAGGGAGGAAGACCGCATGGTAAAATATTTTATGACTGATAATGGTCATATCCATGAAAAAGAAAATATATCGGATGGAGTATGGATCCATATGGTCGACCCGACAGCGGAAGAGACCATGCTTCTGGCAGAGTCATTAGATATTGATGTAGCTGACCTTAGAGCCGCACTCGACGAAGAAGAAAGCTCACGTATTGAATTAGAAGATGGCTATACCCTTATCCTTATCGACGTTCCTTCCACGGAGATTCGTCATAAGAAGGTAATGTATACGACAATTCCACTTGGTATTATTCTAAAGCAGGATTTGATTATTACAGTATGTACAGAAGACTTACCAGTTCTTCAGACCTTTATCAATGACCGAGTAAAGGAATTCTCTACCAAGAAGAAGATGCGTTTTGTGTACCAGATTCTTTATCGTACCACAGTTGTGTATCAGGGGCACCTTCGTACCATTGATAAGAAACGTAATGAGATTGAAGAACGAATTGAGAACGATACACGAGAAGACGACCTTATCGCATTGCATGAATTGGAATCGACACTGGTATACTTTGCGACTTCACTTCGTGCAAACGGAAATGTATTAGACCGACTTACCCGTTATAAGAGACTGGAGCAGTATCCAGAAGATAAAGAACTTTTGGATGACGTTATCATAGAAAACAAACAGGCGATTGAAATGACGGTAATCTATCGAGACATCATAAACGGTACAAGAGAGCTGATGTCATCGGTATTAGATAACCGACTGAATAACGTTATGAAGACACTGACATCTATCACACTTATCATGGCGGTACCGACAGTTATCTCTGGTATCTATGGTATGAACTTAAACCCAGATGGAATGCCATTTGCGAATGCCCCATTTGGCTTTGCAATTATCTGTGTGTTGATTGTATTGGTATGTATCTTTATGTTATCGTTCTTGAAAAAGAGAAAGATGTTATAACTAACGAGACAAGCAAAATGGATAAAAATAAACGCAGAGCATGTTTACATGCATCTGCGTTTTGTTTTTAGACATGGGGTTTGGCGACTAGCCAAACAGCGAGAGCCTTAGTTGCGAAGCAACGGGAAAGAACGCGAAGCGTTCGTGGGTCGAGCTGCTTGTCTCGTCATCTATCTTCCTTCAAACCTACCACTTGCCCCACAAGGAAGCACAAGCCCTGTTTCAGAAACAGGAAGTCCGATTTCATTTGAAGTAGTAGTTCCATCGAAATCTTTAAGTGCAGTACTGATCATATAAGTAAGTACCGCTGGCTGTAAGCCGGTAGTATAAGAGTTTACTAAGAAGAATAATGGCTTGTCTGAAAGAAGCTGTGCACATAATTTGATGAGCGGATAAACCGCTTCTTCAATCTTCCAGATTTCACCCTTTGGTCCACGGCCATAAGATGGTGGATCCATAATGATGGCATCGTAATGATTGCCACGGCGGATTTCTCTTTCTACAAATTTTACACAGTCATCTACAATCCAACGGATAGGTGCTTCTGCAAGTCCAGAAGAAACTGCATTTTCCTTTGCCCAGCCGACCATACCTTTAGAAGCGTCTACGTGAGTTACACTTGCGCCTGCAGCAGCTGCTGCTAAAGTGGCGCCGCCAGTATAAGCAAAGAGGTTTAACACCTTAATAGGTCTGCCAGCTTCTTTAATCTTCTTGGAGAACCAATCCCAGTTGGTTGCCTGTTCTGGGAAAAGACCGGTGTGTTTAAAACTGAATGGTTTTAAGTTAAAGGTAAGCTGCTCACCGATTGGTAAATCATAGTTAATACTCCATTCATTTGGCAAATCAAAGAATTCCCATTCACCGCCACCTTTTTTGCTTCTATGATAATGTCCGTTTAATTTCTTCCAGTTTTTATTTTTTTTAGGAGTATCCCAAATAACCTGAGGGTCTGGGCGAAGTAATACATATTTGCCCCAGCGTTCCAGTTTTTCACCCTGTGAACAATCGATTACCTGGTAATCCTTCCATCCATCTGCAATCCACATAATGAATTCCCTTTCTTCTATATAAAATGTATTTCTAATATTGCGTAAATTGTTACTTCATTATAATATATGGTTTGAAGGAAAAAGTCTACTTGTATTTTATATAGAATGGAGAACATAAAGATATGAATATTTTAGTAATTGATGGACAGGGCGGACAGCTCGGCGGACAGATAATTAAATCTTTAAAATCAAATTTTGAAAATATAGATATAACAGCAGTTGGAACAAATGCGACAGCAACGGCGACGATGCTTAAGGCAGGGGCATCACAGGCTGCCACAGGAGAGAATCCAGTTGTGGTTGCTTGTAGAAAGGCAGATATTATTATCGGACCAATCGGTATTGTGATTGCAGATGCGATGCTGGGAGAAATTACACCACAGATGGCAATTGCAGTAGGACAAGCAGATGCAACTCGTATTTTGCTTCCTATAAACAAATGCGATAATCTTGTTGCAGGAGTTTCGGATACTACGATGACCGCGATTATTGATGATGCTATTGGTAAGGTGAAGGCGATTTTGAAATAGGAGATTTTTAATCGGAGATTCTGCTTGCAGATTATGCCTATGAATGTTATAATGCTAAAGTCGTCCAGAAGGTCGATATAGCGGGCAGAAGCCTCGGGGTAGGAATTTACATTATTATAATGAATTTTGAATGATACTAAGAAGGTGTTGCTTTTCCTCAGAAGAGGATGGAGTGCACCTTTTTTCTATTAAGGAGGCTATTGTTGAAATGAAAACGAGAAATGAAATCAAGAAACTTACTTTATCCGCCATGTTCATGGCACTAGCATTTATATTGCCATTTTTAACTGGACAGATTCCGCAGATTGGTTCTATGCTTTGCCCGATGCATATTCCAGTATTGTTGTGTGGATTCTTTTGTGGAGCACCATGGGGGCTGGGTGTCGGATTTGTTGCACCGATTTTACGCTCTTTTGTATTAGGGATGCCGCCAATGTTTCCAACCGCATTTTGTATGGCATTTGAGTTAGCTGCATATGGATTTGTATCAGGATTCTTATATAATAAATTACCAAAGAAAAAGATAAATGTGTATATCTCTCTTCTGTGTGCCATGATTATTGGTCGTCTGCTCTGGGGCGTGATAATGTTTGCATGCATGGGGCTGGATGTAGCTGCATTTGGATGGAGCGCATTTTTCGCGGCAGCATTTTTAAACGCGGTACCAGGAATTGTGTTGCAGGTAGTGCTCATTCCGTTATTGGTAATTACTCTAGAAAAGGTTGTTGTGAAGGAATAAAGATATTTAGGGTATTGGAGATGGAGTGGATATGAAATTCACGGATAAAAAAGGACTTCGAAATGAGATTAGATTACTTCGTGATGCACTATCGCAAGAGGAACGTCGAGTAAAAAGTGAGCAGATTGCCAGTAAGCTAATTAAACTGCAGGAGTTTCAAGAAGCAGATGTTGTCTTGCTCTATTCTGCGATGAAAAGTGAAGTGGAAACAGCGCTCATTTATGAAGAGGCCAAAAGGGCAGGGAAAGCAATTTACTACCCAAGAGTAATTGGCGATACTATGGAGTTTTATTTGGTAGACGAATCAACAGAGTTTGAAACAAGTCGTTTTGGTGTGCGTGAGCCAAAGTTGGATGCAGAAAAACAATACATGCCAAAGGAAACTGATGTGATTTTTGTCCTCGTGCCAGGTGTGGTGTTTGATGAAAGTGGCAACCGCGTTGGATATGGCGGTGGGTATTATGATAAATATCTGCATTGGTTAGAGGGGCAGATTAAGCCAGAGCGTATTTGTAAGGTGGCCGTGGCATACCAATGCCAGATGGTAGAGAATGGTGTGATCGAAACAGAATTACACGATGTGAAAATGGATTGCGTTGTGACAGAGAACCAGACGATCTGTCGATGTAAGGTGGAGAATTCATATCGATATTTTGAAAATAAAGAGTGTCAATATTATCCATGCCATGATATGGAGAGCATGAACTGCTTGTTTTGTTATTGTCCTCTTAATCATGTAGAGAATTGTCCAGGTGATCCTAAGTACATTGAAGTAAATGGGAAAGTAATCAAGGATTGTTCGGAATGTACATTTCCACATGAACCAGGCAATTACGATTTGATAATACAGCTCTTATCAGAGATTGAAAAATAAATAGATATATCATAAAATGATATAGATTCTATGCGTGGGGAAACAGGTGAAAATCCTGTACGAGCCCGTCGCCGTGAGGCACACGAAAAAGTTGCGCATCCAATCAAAGTGCCACAGCTTTGAGGGAAGCCATTGGGGAAACCTGAGAAGGCGGATGTGTAAAAGTGCTAAGTCGAAATATCCGAGCATAGAAAACCTTCATTGCATGTCTACAAACGGCAATGCACGCTGCGAGAGCCAGCGGTCGAAGGGGTTGAAGCACAGGTATGTGCAAATAAAATAAAAGGAGATTAAGAATATGCAAAAGAAATGTAACAAGAAACTTTTGTCGCTCATTCTTAGTATGATGCTTATTGTGGCTATGGCATTTAATATGACAGCGTGTGGTGACAACAACCAGGAGAAGCCAAATACGGAAGGGCAGAGTCAGGCTGGTGGAACTGAAAAGGATTCGCAAGGGGACAAAGTAGAGAATGACTCTGAGAATCAGGCAGACACTACGGTGCTAGGACAGGGAGCAACCGTATTTGATTTTGTGGTAGTGGATAAAGATGGAAAAGAAACCAAATTCGAAATTCGCACTGACAAAAAAACGGTAGGTGAAGCTTTGTTGGAAGTGGAACTGATTGAAGGTGAAGATGGTCCTTATGGTCTTTATGTAAAGACGGTAAATGGTATCACAGCTGACTATGATGTAAATCAGACCTATTGGGCCTTTTACATCAACGGAGAAATGGCTATGACTGGTGTGGATAAAACAGATGTAGAGGCAGGAGCGTCTTACTCCTTCAAGGTAGAGAAGTAATGAGGCTAAAGACAAGAGAACTAGCTATCTTTGCAATGCTCGGCGCAATCATGTATGTATCCAAGATTATTATGGAGTGGATACCGAATGTGCATTTGCTCGGTACACTTACTATGGCCTATACCCTAGTATATAGAAGAAAAGCATTGTATCCTATTTATGTATATGTATTTTTAAATGGGGCATTAGCAGGATTCAATACCTGGTGGGTTCCATACCTTTATGTATGGACGGTGCTTTGGGCGGTTACGATGTTGCTTCCGAAGAATATGCCTAAAAGAATTGCGCCTATTATATATATGATAGTTTGCGCACTACATGGATTTGGATTTGGGATTTTATATGCACCATCACAGGCGTTGATGTATGGATTAACCTTTGAGCAGACACTTGCATGGATTGCATCGGGATTTCCGTTCGATGTGATTCATGGTATTAGTAACTTTTTCTGCGGGATGTTGATTGTGCCGATTGCATCAGTGCTTAAGATGCTCGAGCGCAGCTCGAATCAAGAATAAATGAATATCAATATATATGCGCCTTGCTGGAATAGTAGGGCGCTTTGTATTTCCTAAGAAACATCCCCTAAACCCCTAGACAAATACTGCCAATTTGATATACTAACCAAGGTTGTTAACACGAGTTTCTTCTATATATAAATAGAAACAGATTCTGCAAAAGCAACGTAGTAATTTAATATAGTAGAAACGCACACAAAACCACACGATATTGTGGCGGTTTTGGACGAAACCTACTAATTTAATTTTGCACAAAATTTTTTTGAAAAAATTGTTGCAATTGCTGATTTTCTCGTGTATAATGACTTTTGCTGTGGCATGATAGCTGTGAAGCGTGAGGTTGCTGCCCAAGTGGCAGGTGTTCCGTGGAGCGAATGTCAAGTTAGGAAACTGACGACAAGTCACTGTACCCACATACGGTCTGCATTAGGCAGAAACAACGTGTGAGAGTCTTTAGGACACACACGGAGAAGTGTACAGTCACCGCTTGTCGTACTGAAATTTTAAGTGCGAAAAGGAGGCGACTTTTTTTATGGCAAGTCAAGTAATGAGAATCACTCTCAAGGCTTATGATCACGAATTAGTTGATTCATCAGCTAAAAAAATCATCGAAACTGTAAAGAAGAATGGATCACAGGTGAGCGGACCAGTGCCACTTCCAACTAAGAAGGAAGTTATCACTATCTTAAGAGCTACTCACAAGTATAAAGATTCTCGTGAACAGTTCGAACAGAGAACTCATAAGAGACTTATCGATATCATTGCTCCAACACAGAAAACAGTTGATGCATTATCTCGTTTAGAAATGCCAGCTGGTGTTTACATTGATATCAAAATGAAAAACAAATAAGTTTTTCGAAAAACAGACAAAGAAATATCCCTGAATGGTTTACATAGATAAACTGCTCTAGGATGAACGGTTCCGCTACTCACTCGATTCGAGCATGAAGCGTTCCGCTGTAGAAAACAGGAGGTAAAAAATGAAGAAAGCAATCTTAGCAACAAAAGTCGGAATGACTCAAATCTTCAATGCTGATGGAATCTTAGTTCCAGTAACAGTATTACAGGCTGGTCCATGTGTTGTTACTCAGATCAAAACTGTAGAAAACGACGGATACAGCGCAGTTCAGGTTGGTTTTGTTGACAAGAAAGAAAAAGTTGTTAACAAAGATGCAACAGGAAAGAAAGAAATTAGAAACAGACATGGCGTTAACAAAGCTGAAATGGGACACTTTGCAAAAGCTGGTGTAACAGGAAAGAGATTCGTTCGCGAATTCAAACTTGAAAACGCTAGTGACTACAACTTAGCAGATGTAATTAAAGCTGATATCTTTGCAGAAGGCGACAAAGTAGACGTAACTGCAATTTCAAAAGGTAAAGGCTTCCAGGGTGCTATTAAGAGATTAGGCCAGCACAGAGGACCTATGGCTCACGGTTCTAAATTCCACCGTCACCAGGGTTCAAACGGTGCTTGTTCATCACCTAGCCGTGTATTCAAGGGCAAAGGTATGCCAGGTCACATGGGTGCTGTAAAGGTTACAACACAGAACCTTGAAGTAGTAAGAGTTGATGCAGAAAACAACTTACTCTTAGTTAAAGGTGCTGTACCAGGAGCAAAGAAAGCTCTTATCACAGTAAAAGAAACAGTTAAAGCTCATAAATAGTGCGCGAGTATGAAAGGAGGAACTTTACGATGGCTAAAGTAGCTGTATTAAATATGGCTGGTAAAGAAGTAGATACTATCGAATTAAACGACGCTGTTTTCGGTGTAGAAATCAACGAACACTTAGTTCACATGGCAGTACTTCAGCAGCTTGCAAATAATCGCCAGGGTACTCAGAAAGCAAAAACACGTTCTGAAGTAAGTGGTGGTGGAAAGAAACCATATAGACAGAAAGGTACAGGTCACGCTAGACAGGGTTCTACAAGAGCTCCACATTACACAGGCGGTGGCGTAGTATTCGCTCCAGTACCAAGAGACTACTCATTCAAATTAAACAAGAAAGAAAAGAGAGTAGCATTAAAATCTGCTTTAACTTCTAGAGTAGCAGAAAACAAATTCATCGTTCTTGATGAACTTAAATTAGACGAAATCAAAACTAAGAAGTTTGTAGAAGTTATGAACAACTTAAAAGTAGAAAAAGCTTTAGTAGTTCTTAACGACATGGATGCAAATGTTATTGCTTCTGCAAAGAACATTCCAACTGTTAAAACAACACAGACAAACGAACTTAACGTATTTGATGTATTAAAATATGACACAGTAGTAGTTACAAAAGCTGCTGTTGCAACAATCGAGGAGGTATATGCGTAATGGCAAATGTACAGTATTATGACGTAATCCTCAAACCAGTAGTAACTGAGAAGAGCATGAACGCTATGGCTGAAAAGAAATATACTTTCTTAGTTCATCCAGAAGCAAACAAAACAATGATTAAAGAAGCAGTAGAAAAAATGTTCGAAGGAACAAAGGTTGCCAGCGTAAACACAATGAACCTTGACGGCAAGAAAAAACGTCGTGGTATGGTAGTTGGTAGAACTGCTAAGACAAAGAAAGCTATCGTTACATTAACAGCTGACAGCAAAGATATCGAAATCTTCGCAGGATTATAAAATGTAACTAGATAAGCGAGTGTCCTCGAAAGCAAAGCTTTCTCGGTCGCGTTACACGCTTATGTGCCAACGCAAAAACGATGTAACAAGCAAGCTTGTTAATCGATTTCGCATCGTCACAACACTCTGCTTATCGCGGAAACTATGCGTCAGTAAAGACGCGATAATGAAAACGTTGAAAGGAGAACAACAATGGGAATTAAGACTTATAACCCATATACCCCTTCCAGAAGAAATATGACTGGCTCAGACTTCTCTGAAATCACAAAGACAACACCAGAGAAATCCCTTACAACTTCTTTAAAGAAAAACGCTGGTCGTAACAATCAGGGTAAAATCACAGTAAGACACCACGGTGGTGGAAACAGAAGAAAATACAGAATCATCGATTTCAAGAGAAATAAAGATGGTATTCCAGCAACTGTAATTGGTATCGAATACGATCCAAACAGAACAGCTAACATCGCATTAATCTGCTACGCAGATGGCGAAAAAGCATATATCTTAGCTCCAGCAGGTCTCACAGACGGCATGAAAGTTATGAACGGACCAGAAGCTGAAGTAAGAGTTGGTAACTGCTTACCACTTGAAAACATTCCAGTTGGTACACAGATCCACAACATTGAGTTACTTCCAGGTAAAGGCGGACAGTTAGTACGTTCAGCTGGTTTAAGTGCTCAGTTAATGGCTAAAGAAGGAAAATACGCTACACTTCGTCTTCCATCAGGCGAAATGAGAATGGTTCCTATCGGATGTCGTGCAACAATCGGTGTTATCGGAAACGGTGACCACAACCTCATTAACATTGGTAAAGCCGGACGTAAACGTCACATGGGTATCCGCCCAACAGTTCGTGGTTCTGTAATGAACCCTAATGACCATCCACACGGTGGTGGTGAAGGTAGAGCACCAATCGGTCGTTCTGGCCCATCTACACCTTGGGGTAAACCAGCACTCGGCTTAAAGACAAGAAAGAAAAACAAGCAGTCTAACAAGCTCATCGTAAGAAGACGTGACGGTAGAGCAATCAAATAGGAGGTAAATTATGGCACGTTCACTTAAAAAAGGACCATTCGCTGATGAAAGCTTATTGAAAAAAGTAGACGCGTTAAATGCTTCTGGTAGCAAAGAAGTTATCAAAACATGGTCACGCCGTTCTACAATTTTCCCATCTTTCGTTGGACATACAATTGC
>JAZSCQ010000059.1:0-18037 GCA_045530745.1 Agathobacter sp. | reverse complement strand
ATTTACTGTTTAAAGGGTTTTAATCTCTCGATTAAAACGTTCGCTAGATTTTTCATCTAGACTTGAAATTCATTTGAATCTTTCAAGGTTTTCACTGTTTAGTTATCAATGTTCGTTTGCTGTTGTTTTTCGCGACAGCTTTGTTAGAATATCACAACTGCCAACCCATGTCAACAACTTTTTTAAATTTTTTAAAAAGTTTTTACTTTTTAATTTGCTCCCGTAAAGATTTCACACTAGTGCATTTTACGAGTGAGCTTTGTTAGAATAGCACAAGGGTATCCCAAAGTCAACAAGAAATTTTCATTTTTTACAAAGAAATTTTCATACCACAAGATATAGGTTTTGCTGACTAGGGATACCCCAATTTTCATGTGTCCAATTGTTAAATTTTACTTATTGCTTATTTCATACTTAAGATTAGATTTAAAAGTAAATTGTTATCCTGTAACCATGTCAGGATTTCAGACTGAGAAATATATCCCGCAAATTCTGTATTTACACCAGTAAGTGCCAACACAGATACTATCGCAAGGATAACCCAGCACCAGATAAGGCCTTTTCCTGCACCACAGGCAAGACCAAGCAATTTGTCTGCAGGTCCAATCAATGGAAGCTTAGCCACTACACCTAATGCAAACTCTACTATAACCATTGCAATTCTCAATACAATTACGGTAATCACAAAACCAAGTATTCCAATAATCCCGTCCACAACTGGTGTTACATCTATGGTAGCGGCATTCATTAGCGCATCTGAAATACTTTCATTTTCTCCAAGCAGCAAGTCTTTTAATTCTGCAGGAAGCGCTGCCTCAAGCTCTGACACGCCTTGATTTTGCATTGCTTCTTCTAACGCATCCTTCACTTTTACATCTACTGTTTCGTATACCACTACTTCAACCTCTGTATTCTGGACTAACACATCTGTTACAATTGGTGTCACAAAATTACATAATACTAACACAAGAATCCAAGACACCAATGAAAACGCCGTCTTTAAGAAACCTTTCTTATAGCCACTAAATACGCAAAGTACAAATACTGCCAAAATTACGATTGTTAAGATATTCATTTCAACTTCACCTCTTCTATTGTATCTCTAAATATAAAAGTATAATACTGACCTTTATCGGTTGCAAATACTTTAAATAACTCTTTATCAAACTCATAAGTAAACTTACGTATGCTATGAATCGTAAAAATCTCACAATGTGTAGCATTTGTTACACAGATTTCATCATTAGATAGAAACTCAACATTGTCATAGGCCACATCCGTATCATTTTCCATGACTGTTTTCCCTCTCAAATCCATCACTTTTATATGCCATGAATTATCAACCTCTGCATTATCATAAACAATGCCTACATATTTTTCATTATGGAAATAACTAAGCACTTCCTCTTCGATCTCTATCTCTCTTGCAAGTTCTGGTTTTTGAGAGCCTTCAAATACAAGCATTTTGCCTGTTCCCATTGCCAGCATTTGTGAGCTGGAAACATAATCAATCTTTGGAATGATTAGCCCTTCAAAAGTATACGTTCCTACATTATTATCAATCTCACTTTGTCCCACGGAACCAAAATTATAAAAGCTGATAGTCGTGCTTATTTTTCCTTTACTGACATCAACCATATCTACTGCTAGCTTTGTTCCATCATAAGACAATGCAATATCTATTGGAAACCCACCTTTGTCTCCGTAAAACTTACCATTCGCAAGCTCATTTCCTTTTTTGTCATACAGCTTCACCTGTGACTGTTCATCCTCTTTCATAAGCACAGCAACCGTGCCTTGATTCGCTATGCAAACCGTTTGAATCGGAGAGGAAACTTCAATGCTTTTTTCTAATCCACTCTTAGTTAAAATAAATAGTTTGGTTCCTGCTGCATCATAGACAACCAGATAATTTCCGCAGATTTTCACCCTTGGTGTTGTCATTTCAAACGACTGATTCCACACAATATCTCTGCTTTTGGTAAGACAGGAAATTCCATCATTACTATATTCCAACATATAGTTACCGAATGCTTCATATTGCATGGCTCCGCTACTACTACGCTCTACGACATCTCGCACCTCATAATCATCGTAATTGCGCAGTGCCGCAATTAGCTCAATCAGCACCACAACGATTACAACCCCTGCTAAAATCTGCAATGTTCTTTTTATAATCTTTTTTCTATGTAAGTAGAGCTGTTCATCCAGTTCGTCATAATCTGTCTCAAGCGTTTTAAACCCTTTTTTCTTTACATCTGCCACACGTACTCTATCCTTTCTCGTTTGTGCCGCTATATTATACCACATTCTTACGCTCGAATCACTACTTTTCTTTTATTCAGTTCCAGGAACTACCTCGACTTCTATTTTATCCCCCGCGCTTTCCGTATCCTCTGTCGAATTTTCTGTGTTTGTTTTTTCCGTCTCTTCCTGCGTAGATTCCTGCAAAAGATTGGTCTCTATAGACTGCAATCCCTTCATAATAGAACCACTGTTTTCATAAACGCCTACACCAATTACGAACACTAGCATTGCAACTGCAGCTGCAATACCAAAATTCCCATTGTCTTTTTCAGGTTTTTTCTGCGCCTGTATCAGCTGACGATATTTGCCACCTCGGTTACCCTCTGACTCAAGCACCTGAACTTCTACATCCACCTCTTGCTCTATCTTTTGGATTCCCTGTGTCTTGTCTGGTAGAACAGTTATCGGAATCGGTTCTTTCCTTTGAGCTTTGTGATAAATATAAAATCCATCTTTGGAAACAATCTTATTTTCTTTATACATATAGAAGCTTTCTTCCTGTTCTAGCGTGTCTAATAAGAAAAGCAGCTGATGCACACCTCCAAAATGCTCTCTATGTACACGTTCTAAATCCGGAGTCAATTTAGGAGACATCCCCTTTAAATCGATAGCCCAGCCAACAATAATCATATTTTCATAAAGTCTCTTAATTTCACGAAAAACTTCGCTCCATATTGCGTTACTCCATCTTGGAACAGATCCCGAAAATTCCATATCTCGAACTGCGATTGCTGCTTCGACAAAAGTTGCATATCGTCCCTGCATCCGCTCGGTATGCCCCATTAACACAAAAACCTTTTTCTCTTTATATCCCTCTTCTTTGATTTTGTTATAAGTCGTATTTTCTATGTAGATTCTGCACTCATCTCTTGGTGTACCTATCTGCTTTACATTTTTAAGATTTCTATTTTTTTCATTTTCGATTTCAATCATATTCCCATCTACTCCTTTTTTGCCATCATGCTAACAAAATAAAGCTTCGAAATATGACGTTTCTTAGTGATAAGATATCCGTAATTGTAATTTGAACAATAAAAAACTGTCACACCTTTCGATGTGACAGTTCACTATTTGCCATTTTGTTATTTTACAAAAGCTTTTACTTTCTTGTAGATACCTTCTGCATCCAACTCATATTTGTGGATGAGCTCCAACGCTGGACCTGATTCACCAAATACATCATTGATACCAATACGAAGTACTTTTGTAGGCGCATTTTCAGACAATACTTCACAAACTGCACTTCCTAAACCACCGATAGTAAAATGTTCTTCTACAGTAACTACCTTACCGGTCTTGGTTGCTGATGCAATAACAAGTTCTTTGTCAATTGGCTTGATTGTATGAATGTTTACTACTTCTGCGCTGATTCCATCTTTTTCAAGCATTTCAGCTGCAAGTACTGCTTCGTATACTTCAAGACCTGTTGCAAAAATAGTTACATCTGTACCTTCTCTAAGTACAACACCCTTACCAAGTTCAAATTTATAAGTTTCTTCATCATTTAACACTGGTACCGCAAGACGCCCTAAACGGATATATACAGGACCAACATGTTCAAAAGCAGCTTTGATTGCAGCTCTTGCTTCTACGTCGTCAGCTGGATTTAATACTACCATACCTGGAATCTGTCTCATAAGAGCCATATCTTCCAAACACTGGTGTGTTGCACCATCCTCACCTACAGAGATACCTGCGTGAGATGCTGCAATTTTAACGTTTAATTGTGGGTAACCGATTGAGTTACGAATCTGTTCAAAGTTACGCGCTGTTGCAAACATAGCAAAAGAGCTCATGAATGGGATTTTGCCAGCTGCTGCAAGACCAGCTGCAACACCTGTCATATTTGCTTCTGCGATACCACAGTTGATGTGACGCTCTGGGAATGCTTTTCCAAACACACCTGTCTGGGTAGAGCCTGCAAGGTCTGCGTCTAATACTACTAATTCTTCGTGTTCTTTTCCAAGTTCAACTAAAGCATTACCGTAGCTGTTTCTGGTTGCAATTCTCTTTACATCTGACATAATGCTTCACCTGCTTTCTCTAATTCTTCTAATGCAATCTTACACTCTTCATCGTTAGGGCCTTTTCCATGCCAGCCAACATTGTTTTCCATAAAGGAAACACCTTTACCCTTTGTAGTACGAGCGATAATCGCTGTTGGCATACCTTTTGTTTCGCGTGCTTCTTTTAATGCTGCACGAATTTCATCAAAGTTATTTCCATCAATTACGATAGTATGGAAGTTGAATGCTTCAAACTTCTTGTCAATTGGGTATGGAGAACATACTTCATCAATTGCACCATCAATCTGGAGATTGTTATTGTCTACGATAACTACGAGGTTGTCCAATTTGCGGAAACCTGCAAACATAGCAGCTTCCCAAATCTGTCCTTCTTCGATTTCACCATCACCTGTGATTGCATACACACGGTAATCTTTGTTGTCAAGTTTTGCCGCAAGTGCCATACCAGCCGCACAAGATACCCCCTGTCCTAAAGAACCAGAAGACATATCAACACCTGGAATGCCTTTCATATCTGGATGTCCCTGTAAATATGAACCTACATGACGAAGTGTAAGGAGATCTTCCTTAGGGAAAAATCCTTTTTCTGCGAGTGTCGCATAAAGCGCTGGTGCAACATGACCTTTGGATAATACAAGGCGGTCACGATCAGCCCACTTTGGATTTTTTGGATCCACTTTCATTTCTTCAAAATAAAGATAAGTCATAATGTCAGTTACTGACAAAGATCCGCCTGGATGTCCAGACTTTGCAGCATGTGTGGATTTAATCACACCTTTGCGAACTTCGTTCGCGATTTTGGAGAGCTCTAAGTTGTTCATCGTCTACCCTTTCTCTTGTTATAAATAAATTATAATTCTGTACGGCCTTCTAAGGCTCTAAGTAGTGTTACTTCATCAATATATTCCAAATCGCCACCAACTGGTACGCCGCTGGCAATTCTGGTAACTTTGATACCGGAAGGTTTAATCAGCTTGCTCATATACATCGCTGTGGTTTCTCCTTCCAAGCTGGAATTGGTGGCAATAATAACTTCATCCACATCCTGTTCCAGTCGAACCATTAACTCTTTGAGTTTAATGTCATTTGGTCCTATCCCCAGCATTGGCGAAATCGCCCCATGTAATACATGGTATACACCCTCAAATTTGCCAGTCTTTTCATAAGCGGCTAAATCTCTGGTATTTTCCACCACCATAATCGTTTTATGGTTGCGGGCTGGATTCTTACAAATCGGACAAACATCGTCATCAGTAAGAGTATAACAGAATTTACAGTATTTTACATTCCTTTTCGCTTCTAAAATTGCAGAAGATAAGCTTTCGACCTGCTCCATCGGCATATTGAGCACATGAAACGCAAGGCGCTGTGCAGACTTGGCACCGATACCTGGCAAAGAAGAAAATTCTTCTATCAATTTTGAAATCTGTTTACTATAGTAATCCATGCTTTTCTTGGCTTAGAACATTCCGCCGCCAAGACCTCCTGTGATTTTTGACATAGATGCCTGTGATGCTTCATCTACTTTTCTAAGTGCTTCATTTGTGGCTGCAACGATTAAGTCTTCTAACATTTCGATATCGTCTGGGTCCACTACTTCTTCAGCGAGTTTTACTTTAATTACTTCTTTCTTTCCTGAAACAGTTACTTCTACTGCACCACCACCTGCTGTAGCAGTAGCTTCCATTGTTTCCATTGCTTTTTGTGCTTCTTCCATCTGACGCTGCATTCTCTGCGCCTGCTTCATAAGGTTGTTCATGTTTCCTGGCATACCGCCTGGAAATCCACCTCTTTTTGCCATAATACTTTCGTCCTCCTGACCTTAAAATTAAAAGTTTTCTTCTTCTATATCAAACTGAATTAAATCGCGTAAATCTGGAACGGATTCTTTGGCAGAAAGTCCGTTTTCGTTTTTTCGAACAACGACTTCAATCTCTTTGCCAATACGTTTTGCAATAACATCCTTTAAATTATCGACACAATCCGAACGATTTTCATTGAGATATGCAAATGCATTCTCGTCATCCAGCACCAATAATAACTCACCACTGTTACCCAATGATGGCACCGCTTTAGCCAGATAGGTTTTCGTAATCGCACCAATTTCGGAAAGAATCGATTTCCAATTCTTAATCACCTGCTGGATATCGTCCGGAATCGCCTTTGGAAGCTGTGGCTTTGCCGCTGGTGCCCCTGCACCAGCTACTGTTGCTACATTTCCAGCCGAACCAGATGCACTTGAAGCAGCAACTGGAATTCCATTTGCAATTTTGGCCTCAATGCTGGCAATTCTATCAATTACGGATTCATAATCCTTTTCCATCTGTGGTTTACACAGCTTGATAATTGCAATTTCGATAAGGATACGCTTCTGTGTTGCATATTTCACCTGATTGCCAAGCTCTGAGAAAATACGAATGTAACGCATGAGCACCTCTGGTTTTACCAGCTGCGCTTCTTCCTTTAATGCCTGGATATTCTCTTTCGACATATCTAACACTTCTTCCATGTCATCCGAGCTTTGCATCAGCAACAGATTGCGCAGATACCAGGTAAAATCATTCACCATCTGCCCCATTTCTCGACCTTCATCTACCAATGCATCAAGCGTAGCAATCGCTCCCGTAATATCTTTATTTATAATCTGTCGAAGCAGGCGAGAGAAAATCTCAGTGTCTACTGCACCTAATACTTCTAATACATTTTCATATGTTAGCGTCTCTCCTAAATGGAAAGCAATGCACTGATCCAAAAGAGATAACGCATCTCTCATAGAGCCGTCACCAGCCTTTGCCACATAACGGATTGCTCTTTCTTCTACGTCCACCTGTTCCTCGGCCATCAAATCCATAAGACGGCCTGCAATGGTGTCGATGGAGATACGATGAAAATCATATCTCTGACAACGTGATAAAATCGTAATTGGGATTTTATGCGCTTCCGTTGTAGCCAAGATAAAAATAACATAAGAAGGTGGTTCTTCTAAGGTTTTCAACAGTGCATTGAAGGCACCTGCCGAAAGCATATGCACTTCATCTATGATATAGACTTTGAATTTACCTTCTGTTGGACGATACGTTACTTCCTCACGAATCTGACGGATATTGTCTACGCCGTTGTTGGAAGCAGCGTCAATTTCAATAACATTCATAGAGGAACCATCCGCAATCGCTTTGCAGATAGCACACTCCCCGCATGGACTTCCATCTACAGGATGCTCACAGTTGACTGCCTTTGCAAAAATCTTTGCCACAGTCGTCTTGCCTGTACCTCTTGTACCGCAAAACAGATATGCATGTCCGATTCGGTCAGCCTTTATTTGATTTTTTAAGGTTGTTACGATATGATCCTGTCCTTTTACATCTTCAAATTCCTGAGGACGGAACTTACGATAAAGGGCCGTATACGACATGCATTCACCTACTTTCCTGGTTGCATTTTTGTATGCTTAGTGTGCAGTATCTAATTAGTTTTCACTCTTCTCTGCACGCTGTGGACGCTCTTTCCTGCGACCTATGTACACATTCCACTTTGTATAAGCTTCCTGTGCATTTTTGGATTTGTAAACAACATTCTTCTCTTCACCAACGATATCTATGATGCTGTACCAGCCTTTGTCATACTGGAACTGGGCATTTTTCCCTTCTAATTCCTTAGCACCAAGTGTGAAGACGTTGATTGTCTGATTTTCTCGAGCTTCACGGTTGTTACGAACTTCGTGATTTTCTCGATTATCTCGACGTTCCTTGTTATCGCGCTGCTCGCGACTATCTCTTTCGCGATTCTCGCGCTCGCGACGTTCGCGGTACATTGCTCTTGCTTCCTGCTGATCATGCGCAGGTCTGTTTTCTTGGATTTCCTGATTGTCGCGATTCTCTGCATTGTGATTCTTGCGACCGCGGCCTCGATAACCATGGTTACGATTATTATGATGAAAATTTGCCATATTTACTCCTTTGACTGCAGCACATAATTCACTGCTGCCTTCAACTGTTCATTCTTCTCCAACTCAGGATTCCCTAAAAGCTCACGAGCTTCCTCCTCTGTGAATAATTCACGCAAGCTTACCTGATGGTTGTTTACAGGAATATAGGAGGTCTTTCCGTCGAAAACGGATTTGAGCACATAATAAGGAAGTGTCTCTCCTTTTCCTGCTGGTAATTGTACAATGTTCTCTACAATACAAACGCCCTGAGTTTCACTATAAATTTGCTGTTTCTTCTGAAACATATTTCTTACCTCCGAGCTAAATCACTCATTATGTTCACATGCAAGTATGTAAACATACTTTGACTTGATTATCATATCATAAATTCCCTCTGCTTTCAATTGAAGTTTCCATGCATTTGATTTTGTACAATATGGTAAAATTTGTAAATCTGGTCTTGAAAAAAATTAGAAAAGTGATACTGTTAATAAGACCAAAATTGCATATAATAAAAAATCATATTTGTATGAAGTGGCATTCGTGATAATTCACTGCCACTAAAGAAAATGGAGGAAACACATATGAAGAGAATCGTAACCATTCAAGATATATCATGTGTAGGAAAATGCTCTTTAACCGTAGCACTTCCTATTATTTCAGCAATGGGAGTAGAAACAGCAATTTTACCAACAGCCGTACTCTCTACCCACACCATGTTCCAGAACTTCACCGTAAAGGACTTGACCGACCAGGTGGAACCAATTGCAGAACATTGGAAAAAAGAAAACTTTACTTTTGATGCTGTTTATACTGGATATCTCGGCTCATTTGAACAGATTGACCTTATGAAGAAGTTCTTTGAGGATTTCAAAACCGAGTCCAACATCTTATTTGTAGACCCAGCTATGGCAGATAACGGAAAGCTTTATCCTGCATTTGACGAAGCATTTGCAAAACACATGGCAACCCTTTGTGCAAAAGCAGACATCATCGTGCCAAACATTACCGAAGCCTGCTTTATGACAGGCATTGAATACAAGACCGAGTATAATGAGGAATATGTAAAAGAATTACTCGTTCACCTTGCTGATCTTGGTGCCAAAATCGCAATCCTTACGGGTGTAAGTTTCGCCGAAGGCAAAACCGGTGTTATGGGATACGATAAAGCAACTGGTGAATTCGCTTACTATGAACATGACAAGCTTCCTGTAAGCTTCCACGGAACCGGCGACATCTTCTCTAGCACCTGTGTCGGCGCTATGATGAATGGCATGGATTGGAAGGAAGCTGCAAAAGTGGCTGCTGATTATACAGCAGAATGTATCCGTATAACATTAGACGATCCTGCGAAGCCTTGGTACGGAGTGAATTTCGAGCAGGCGATACCATATCTTGTTAATCGAATTAACTAAGCAAAAAATTGCCCTCATAAGTGACTATAGAACGACACGACGCTTAACCTCGTCTTTTCTATATCGCTTATGAGGGCAATTTTCATTCACTCTATGACAACACTCTACTGGAATAGCTTAGTCGAATAATATCGGTCTCCACTGTCTGGAAGCAACACTACAATTGTCTTGCCTTCCGAAGCTGGACGCTTTGCAACTTCTACTGCTGCTGCAAGCGCTCCACCAGAAGAAATGCCTACAAGAAAGCCTTCTTCTGTACTGATGAGCTTTCCGTATTGGATTGCTTCATCGTCTTCGACGGTGATGATTTCATTGTAGATTTTCTGATTAAGAATGCTTGGTGCGAAGCCTGCACCGATACCCTGGATGCCATGTGCGCCTGCGGTTCCCTTTGAGAGAAATGGGGATGCAGCAGGTTCCATGCCAATAATTTCGATGGCTGGATTCATGTCTTTTAGGTATTCTCCTGTACCCGTGATGGTCCCGCCAGTGCCAATGCCTGCAACGAAAATGTCGACACGCCCATCGGTATCTCGCCAGATTTCTGGTCCGGTAGTTTTACGATGAGCATTACAGTTTGCAATATTATCAAACTGGGCAGGAATGAAGCTACCTGGAATTTCTTTTTGAAGTTCTTCCGCTTTGGCGATAGAACCCTTCATACCAAGTTTTCCATCTGAAAGTACCACTTTAGCACCGTATGCTTTGATAAGATTCTGCCGCTCTACACTCATGGTATCTGGAATGACGATAATACATTTGTAGCCTTTGATAGCAGCTATAGAAGCCAAACCAATCCCTGTATTTCCCGAGGTTGGCTCTATAATCGTCGCGCCAGGCTGTAAGATGCCATCACGTTCTGCCTGCTCTATCATTTCTTTTGCTACGCGGTCTTTGGCTGAGCCAGCTGGATTTAAGTATTCCAATTTTGCTAAGAGACGACATTTTAAGTCGTATTTTTCTTCAATATGTTTGAGTTCTACGAGCGGAGTGTTTCCGATGAGCTCGGATACGTTGTTATAGATTCTTCCCATAATTTCCTACTTTCTATCAATCGTACCACCACAAAGCACATAATCATCTTTGTAAAATACTGCTGCCTGACCTGGTGTCATGGCGCGCTGTGGCTCGTCGAATCGACAAAGGACTCTGCCATCTTCTAAAAGCGTGAGCTTACAAGGTGCTCCCCTGTGGGAATAGCGAACTTTTCCGACAGCCTCTATTTCTTCACCGAGATTAAGCTCTGGCATACCCATATAGTTCATGTCTTTTACGTAACAGTCGGTTTCAAAAAGCTGCTCAGACTGACAGATAACCACTTCGTTGGTATCCGGACGAAGCTCTTTTACAAAAAGTGGTGTTGGAGCGGTAAGTCCTAACCCTTTTCGCTGACCTACGGTATAGTGGATAATGCCCCTGTGCTGACCTAGGATGTTGCCGTCCACGTCTACGAAATTACCCGGCGCAAATTCTGCGCCTGTTTCTCTTTTGATAAATCCCGCATAATCGCCATCTGGAATAAAGCAGATATCCTGACTGTCCTGTTTGTGTGCAACAGGTAACTGGATACGCTGGGCGATTTCACGGATTTCATCTTTGGTATAGGCACCAACTGGCATCAAAGTGTATGCTAGCTGATCCTGTGTTAGATTATACAAAGCATAGGTCTGGTCTTTTATTGCTGTTACCGAATTCTGGATTGTGTAACGACCATTGTCTAACTGCTTGATACGGGCATAGTGTCCCGTTGCAATATAGTCTGCTCCGATTTCCTTGGCACGAGTCAAAAGTGCTTCCCATTTCACATGACGATTACAGGCATTACATGGATTTGGGGTACATCCCTTCTGGTATTCGTCTATAAAATAATCGATGACTGACTTTTGAAAATCATCGCGGAAATTCATCACATAATATGGAATATCGAGAAGCTGTGCTACGCGACGCGCGTCATCTACTGCAGATAGACCACAGCAGCCTCCCTCTTCTTCCTGGGCAAAGACGTCTTCTTCCTGCCAAATCTGCATGGTAACACCAATGACATCATATCCTTGTTCTTTTAATAAATATGCGGCTACAGAGGAATCTACGCCTCCAGATAAGCCTACAACTACTTTTTTCTTCATAAAATTAGTAGTCCTCTTCTTCTGCTTCTTCGTGTTCACTGATATCTGATACTGGTTTTTCCAAGCCTTCGATTACGAGACCATTTTTCTGCGCATAATCCCAAAGTGCTGCGTGGATTGCTTCTTCTGCTAAAAGAGAGCAATGTACCTTTACTGGTGGAAGCCCGTCAAGTGCATCACATACTGCTTTGTTGGTTACATGAAGTGCCTCCTGTACCGACTTTCCAACTACGAGCTCTGTTGCCATACTGCTGGTTGCTACTGCTGCGCCACAACCAAAGGTTTTGAATTTCGCATCACGGATAATCTGATTTTCGTCGATATCCAAATAGATACGCATGATGTCTCCACACTTTGCATTGCCTACAGTGCCTACTCCACTGGCATTATCAATTTCTCCTACATTTCTTGGGTTATTAAAATGATCCATTACTTTTTCGCTATACATAGTTTTTCTCTCTATACTTTCTAATTTATTTTTCACTATAATGTGTTTTAGTTATTCTGTTTTTTTACAAAGTCTTCATACAAAGGTGACATACTGCGCAATCTCGCAATGATTTCTGCCAGCTTGTCCACCGTGTAGTCAATGTCTTCTTTCGTGGTTTCTTCGGATAATGTTAATCGAAGAGAACCATGTGCAATCTCATGAGGAAGGCCAATTGCCAAAAGCACATGAGATGGGTCCAAAGAACCCGAAGTGCATGCCGAGCCACTGCTGCCACAAATGCCTGCCTGATCCAAAAGGATGAGCATGCCTTCGCCTTCGATGAAACGGAAGCAGAAGTTTGCGTTGTTTGGCAGACGATTTGTCTTGTGACCGTTTAATCTGGAATGTGGTACTTTCTCTAATACGTGTTCAATTAAGTAATCTCGTAACTTACTGATGTATTTTGTCTTTTCCTCCATGGTATCAGCTGCAATCTCTACTGCTTTGCCTATACCTACGATACCTGGCACGTTGTGTGTGCCCGCACGACGACGGCGCTCCTGTGCACCACCATGAATATAGGATAAAATCTTCACCCCTTTTCGGATGTACATCACTCCGATACCCTTTGGCCCATTAATCTTGTGACCGCTGGCAGAAAGCATATCAATATTCATTTCGTCTACATTGATTGGAATATGTGCAAATGCCTGTACTGCATCTGTGTGGAAAAGCACACCGTGCTTACGCGCAATTGCGCCGATTTCTTTCAGTGGCTGGATTGTTCCGATTTCATTATTGGCTGTCATTACAGAAATCAAAATCGTATCCGGACGAATCGCTGCTTCAAGCTCGTCCAATTTTACCACACCATCTTCATCTACATTGACATAGGTTACTTCAAATCCATTTTTCTCTAACCATTGGCAGGTATGAAGCACTGCGTGATGCTCGATGGTTGTGGTGATGATATGTTTACCTTTCTTCGCATAGGCTTCTGCAGTTGCTTTGATTGCCCAGTTGTCGGATTCTGTACCACCGCCTGTGAAATAGATTTCCTCTGTTTTTGCTCCGATAAGCTTTGCAATCGTTTCACGAGCTTCTGTCACTGCTTTGTTTGCAGTATTAGAAAAGCTGTAAAATGCTGCTGGATTTCCATAATATTCGGTGAAGTATGGAGTCATCGCTTCCAATACTTCTGGATATACGCGGGTAGTCGCCGCGTTATCTAAATAAATCAACTTATCCATTTATATCTGTCCCCATTTCTAATTATTTTCCTTTATTCTTCGATGCCATTCTGCCAGTCTACCAAATCCTGTAAGGTCGTATTGTCTACGACTTCATTTACAGCATCGTTCATCTTCTGCCAAAGCATTGCCGATACACAGGCACCCTTTTTCTCACAGCTTTCCGCTTCTGCTCCTACACAGGAGACTGGTGCAATGCTACCTTCCGCCAAACGCAAAATCATACCTGCAGTATATTCGCCCGGCTCTTTTGTCAAAAGATATCCGCCCTGTGCACCTCGAACACTTTTTACATAGCCGGCTTTGTTAAACAAAGCAATAATTTGTTCTAAGTATTTCTCTGATATGTTCTGTCGGCTCGCAATATCCTTCACACGAACCGGGCTCTCACCCGCATTCATTGCAAGATCTATCATGATACGAAGAGCATACCTTCCTTTTGTTGAAATTTTCATAGTTTCACCCTCGTTTTTAATTCCTACTAAATTACTATACTTTCTATTATGCACTTTGTCAACTCTATATATACATAAACCATTTATTCTCAAATGTTTTTCAAATTTTGCTTACGAAGAAAAAATTAAAATGCTAAAATTATGATATAAAGTAGTATTTATGAGGTGAAAACATGTTTAAAAAAGGCGATTTTGTCGTAAACACAAACAATGGAATCTGTGAAATAAATGATATTGTCACAATGAATATGTCTGGAACAAACAAGGAATATTACATGCTCATCCCTATTACAGAAAAGACTGCCAAAGTATATATTCCTGTCGACCTAGCCCAGCAACGTATCCGCTCAGCTATGACCAAAGAAGAGGCTTGGGCACTTATCGAAAGCATTCCAGACATCGACGAAGCATATATTGAAAATGAAAAAGAAAGAGAACTCCGGTGACATGTATGCTTGCATACAAATGTCAAACGGAGTTCCTTTTTTTATTGGACGTACTTGGCGATAAGACAAGTAGCGAGTGTCTTGTCTGCACATCGGCACGAGGTGCATGATTGCGCGATAAGCGTTATAAAGCGCGAATCGATTCTACTGGTTTCTTCTTCGCTGCGCTCCAAACTGGCAGGAAGGTAGCTACAACAACAGTTACTAATGCTACTGCAATAAGTACTGCTAGCGAAGTGATACCAAATACTAAGAGTGATGCGCTAATTAAGGAGATTAATGTCTCGTTAATTACGGAACAAAGTGTTACGCTTGCGATAATTGAAATTACCACGCAAATCGCCGCAATAACGAAGGACTCAGAAAAGAAAATTTTGAATACATCAAAACTTCTCGCACCAACAGCTCGCAAGATTCCGATTTCCTGTTTCTTGTAAGAGATAGAAACCGAAATGAAATTGGATAAGAGCAGTGCTGCAAATGCAGCAAGCACAATGCCTACATAGAGGAAAACCTGTGACAGCTCATTAATCATACCGTCCACCATCTCTAAGTTGCTGATAAGAGAGCTGGTTAGTACCGCCTTGCTACTATCAGCTCCATATTCATCCTGCTGATAAATATCCCATAATCTCTGTGTCTGCTCATCGGAATGGTCATATGGAAGGAAAAGTGTTCCATATATCGCATTTTCTGGTTCTACATAGTTTGTGGTGTACTCAGAATAGTAGCCAGAAATCTTTTTCTGCTCATCCCACAATGCCTTGGAAACCGCTTCCGTAAAGAAAACTTTTTCTCCATCTCTTGATTTTTCTGAATTCCAAACACCTACTACAGTATACTCTTTTACTTCTCCAATCAAAGAGCCCTGTGAATCATCATACATCCTTGTTGCCAAAGTAAGTGGTTTGCTTTCCTTTTGTAATGCAGTCAAAAGTTCACTATGCTTCTGCTCTTTTTCTTCTTTGGTAAATTCCTTAAATTCCCACTTGTGAGTTTCCTTATTCTCTACGTCTATTCCACCGCGAATCAGCTGATTTGCCAGCTCCATAATCTTATTTGACTGTTCCTGGCGTTTCGTATCACCTGCTTCTATCGCTGCGCCATACTCATTACTGTATCTTTCGAGCACCAGACTATAAAACGCCCCTCTTGCTAACACAACCTCGTTATCTGCAGGTTCCGTCTTATTCGCAACGAGCCATGAAACCTGTTCTGATTTTACATGTTTTGTAAAATTACCATAAGTAACATTTGGCCATTCAGGAAATGTATATGTACTTCCTGTACCTAAACCAAGAGTTGCAGCCAAACGCTGATAATCAAACTCGCTCATGGTATACGCGTTGTTTTCTCCGATTTCTAACATCTTTTCTCGCGTAACAAATGCTACCAAATGCAAACCATCCTGTAACTCATACTGGAAGCTGCTGATAAGCTGAAAATCTGTTCCGTCAGATTCCTTTAGCACTTCGTATTTCTCTGGAATAGCACCACTATCTATAATTCCAACAACCGTATATGTATTACCATCAATGTTGATTTTCTTGTTTAAAATGTCTTCTGGTTTTGCAAGCTCTAGAATCTTACCCGTACTCTGGTCGTAAGTCTTGCAGTTATATAGAACCTCCGCACTATAGGAAGAAATACAAATCTCATCATCCTTTTCTGGATAACGGCCATTGATCTGCTGACGAAGTGTATTGCCCTCCTGTAAATATGCAAAGTTTCGCAAGTCATTTACCCAATACTGTCCTGCTTTATTCTGAACAGGATAACTGCTCCAACAGCTAACTCCACCAAATGCGTCTGTACCATAGATACCTGCATATTCCTGAAGTTCTTCTTCAGTAAACCTCGTTCCATTGGAGTAACTCCATTCATCCTCGTTTCCATCATAGAAAAACTTCTCAATGACCTCATAATATTTCTCCATTTTTACGAGCGGAAGCTGTGCATCCTGTACGGACTGCTTAAAGGTAGCCTCACTATCGTAAAATGTCATCGTAGACAAAAGTCCAAAGAAAGTAAATGCTACTGTACATAATATAATAGTAAACATCAAACGAATTGGCTTTGTTTTTAAACTAGAAACCCCGATGCGAATCGCATGACGAAGCGGCAGTTTGGAACGAATGAATTTCGTTTCTTTTGGATTGTATTCTGTCTTTTCAAATGGAAGCTCTGAGGAGTCCTTGAACACTTCCTGCTCTCCGTTTTCCTTGATGTGACTTACTTCTTTAAATGTCTTCACATCGCGCTCCCCTGCTGCGATAATAATATCCTTATCCGTCTTGCTTAAGAAAGCTTTGATTTCTGCGAAGTCCGCTTCACTTAAATCAGCACCATTTTTTACACAAAGGGTATCGCCTACGATACTGATATTTTCTGTAAGCGCCTGCTGCTGTTCCTGTGTCTTTGTTACATCCGAAAGAATCTTTCCGTCTTTTAACTCGATAATGCGGTCACCATACATCTCCGCAAAATCACGATCATGGGATACAACGATAACAAGCTTCTCTTTCGAAAGTTTTTTCAAGGTATCAAATACCTGCTTACCAGTAGCAGAATCCAAAGCTCCCGTTGGCTCGTCCGCCATAATAATCTCTGGTGATTTTACCAAAGCTCGGGCAATCGCGATACGCTGCTTCTGTCCACCGGACAAGGTGTTTGGTTTACGCTTTGCGTATCCTGTCAAATCCACCTGCTCCAATAAATTCGCAATGACTTTTTTATCCTTTGGCTTGCCTTGAAGCTCAAGTGCCAAAGCAATGTTATCTTCTACGGTAAATTCATTTAGAATATTGTATTCCTGGAAAATAAATCCCACGTATGTATTACGATAACTATCAAAATCACTTTGGCTGAATTTCTCGCTGCTTTTTCCTTTTACAAGAATCGCACCATCTGTTGGAGCATCGAGGCCCCCACAAACGTTAAGAAGTGTAGACTTACCGCTACCACTCTTACCTAATAAGAAGACCATCCCTTTCTCTGGAAAAACGATGGATACGTCATCTAATGCTTTGACATCCGCACCACCCTTGGTCTTATAAACTTTCGTCAAATGTAATGCTTCTAACATATTTTTTACTCCTTCCATATATTAGAAATTTTATGGGTTTATTGTGGCATAAAAAAGAGAAAAAAACAAGGAATATAACCTTAAGATAATCTTAATTTCATAAAAACAAAAAGCTCCTTGCAAAAATACTACAAGAAAGCTCTATTTCCTCATAATGCTACCACCTAGGCACCCTTACGGCACATGAGATGGTCTGCTTATGGCTGCTGTATTCCTACCCTGACCAGGTTCACAGGTCCCATTGCGCAAGACCCGAATAGCAGCATGAAAACGAAAGACTGATTCACATTTTATTCTGTTGACTCGGGTAAGTATACCCCATCATCCTATACATTGTCAAGTTTTGCCTGCTTCTTTTTTTCGCGTAATTCTTGAAAAAATCTAGAAAGCATTGTTGAACACTCTTCTTCTAAGATACCTTTTACCATTTCTACTTGATGATTAAACTGCTTCATTTGAAGTAAATTGATCACAGAACCCGCACAACCTGCTTTGGGATTCATAGAACCAATCACAACTTTTCCAAGACGCGATTGAACAATGGCTCCAGCACACATTTGACATGGTTCCA
>JAZSCQ010000032.1:0-63001 GCA_045530745.1 Agathobacter sp. | reverse complement strand
GCTGTGCAATGTCTTTCTCACAACGGAGCATACTTCGCAGATAGTAAAATGGTTGAAAGACACAAAACTTAAGTAGAAAGCGTGATTCAAGAAATAGAAGCGTTTTCCTTAAATGTTCGTAATTTGCAGAAATACATAGGGGCATATTTACTTTTTAATATAAAAATAAGGCTGCCGCAAATTTATATTTTGCGACAGCCCTCGTGTTTCTAATATTTAATCCATAAAAAGTACAATTTTTCCAGTTTTAAGCGTCTCTTTCATATCCAGCACTCTCTGATTTGAACTTCCCCTAAACTTCAGCATCAGGTTCTTCTGCTCTGCGATAAATGGTCCATCTACGAGCACATCCAACTTGGATAGTAATTCATCTGTCGCTTCGCAGTATTTCCTTCCCCCCTCTACAAGATCCTTGTCATAGATATAGCCTGTAAATGCCCAGATATCCTTCTTCGGATGCTGTTCTTTTACTTTGCGGACGAACTTCACAAGTTCTACCTGATTTTCTGGCTCAAATGGTTCTCCACCAAGAAGCGTAAGTCCTTGCACATAATCTGGCTTCAAGGAATCTAAAATCTCCTGCTGCACCTTTTCATCAAATGGCGCCCCATAATTAAAATCCCAGGTATGTGGCTGGAAACAATCCTTGCAGTGGTTGCGACACCCCGATACGAAGAGAACCGTTCTGCAACCCAGTCCATTCGCAATATCTGTATATTTTATTCCTGCATAATTCATGCTATTTTCCTCATTTCATTAATACTAAATATTGAGTGGGTATATAGAGAATTTTTCTCATTTTACATCCACTTATCCAAAATTCTTAAAGTTCAAAGCTACTCATGGTGACCGAAACAATCAAAAATTTGTATAGATCCCAAATTATTTATAGATGTTACACATAATTACAGAACGTGGTTTCAGATATAAATAAATATCTTCAAAAAGTAAGAACTGGGCTTCGTATATATATTAGATGAACACTGTTAGCGGCCGTCGTTACTTAATGAGCGTCGATGATAATCGTCGCGAATTTAGTAACGCAACGAGTCCGCTATCAAGCGCAAGTCGTGTGTGAAGCTAATATATATACGAAGCCCAGTTCGTAGTATTTAAATAATTTTAATTATAAATGTAACACTCTCTCTTTAATTTCCTGTGTACGTCCCTGGTTCCAGAACTGAGTTCCGATATATCCACAGGTACGACGAGCAACACTCATCTGATCCTGATCACGGTTACCACAGTTTGGACATTCCCAAACAAGTTTACCTGAGCCTTCTTCGCTTACAATCTGGATTTCTCCGTCATAGCCACATTTCTGGCAGTAATCACTCTTGGTATTAAGTTCTGCGTACATAATATTGTCATAGATGTACTGCATTACGGAAAGAACTGCCTCGATATTGTTCTGCATATTTGGAACTTCTACATAGCTGATAGCTCCTCCTGGAGACAATTCCTGGAACTGTGCTTCGAATTTAAGCTTATCAAATGCATTGATTTCTTCTGTTACGTGAACATGGTAGCTATTTGTAATGTAGTTACGATCTGTAACGCCTTCAATCATACCAAAACGTTTCTGTAAGCATTTTGCAAATTTGTAGGTAGTAGATTCAAGTGGAGTTCCATATAAACTGAAGTCCATATTGTTCTCTGCTTTCCATTTCTTACATGCATCATTGAGTTTTCTCATAACTGCAAGACCAAATGGAGTGCCTACTTCTGGTTCTGTATGGGATACTCCTTTCATATAGTATACACATTCATGCAAACCTGCGTAACCAAGTGAAATGGTTGAATATCCACCAAATAATAACTTATCAAGCTTCTCGCCTTTTTCTAATCGTGCCAAAGCACCGTTCTGCCAAAGGATTGGAGCTACGTCAGATGGTGTGCCAAGGAGACGTTTGTGTCTGCACATAAGAGCACGATAGCAAATCTCAAGTCTTTCATCTAAGATTTCCCAGAATTTCTTTTCATCTCTTTCAGATGAACAAGCAACGTCAACAAGGTTAAGTGTTACTACACCCTGGTTGAAACGGCCATAGTATTTTGGCTTATTGGTTTCTGGATCTACATAAGGAGTAAGGAAGCTACGGCATCCCATACATGTGTAGCAGTGACCTTCGCCATTTTTGTCCACTTTAAGCTCTAACATCTTCTTTTCAGAAATGTAGTCTGGAACCATACGTTTTGCTGTACATTTTGCAGCAAGCTTGGTGAGTTCCCAATATTTAGAACCTTCACGGATGTTGTCTTCTTCTAATACATAGATGAGTTTAGGGAATGCTGGTGTAATATAAACACCCTTTTCATTCTTAACACCCTGAATTCTCTGATGAAGCATTTCCTCGATGATAGCTGCAAGGTCTGCCTTAGTCTGTTCATCCTTTGCTTCGTTTAAGTACATAAATACTGTAATGAATGGAGCCTGACCATTTGTAGTCATAAGTGTAATGACCTGATACTGAATCATCTGAACACCACGATTGATTTCTTCTTTAACACGAAGCTCTGCAACCTTGTTTACCATTTCTTCGTCGTATGCAATACCGATAGCATCAAACTCTGCTTTTACTGCCTGACGGAATTTCTCACGGCTAACCTGTACGAATGGAGCAAGGTGTGTAAGAGAAATACTCTGTCCACCATACTGTGAGCTTGCAATCTGCGCAATCGCCTGTGTTGCGATATTACATGCAGTAGAAAAGCTCTTTGGTGGGTCAATCATAGTTTCACTGATAACTGTACCATTCTGAAGCATATCTTCTAAGTTTACAAGACAGCAGTTATGCATATGCTGCGCAAAGTAATCTGCATCATGGAAATGGATAAGACCTTTTTCGTGAGCTTCTACAACATCTTCTGGAAGAAGGAATCTCTTTGTAATATCCTTAGATACTTCACCTGCCATATAGTCACGCTGAACACTGTTCACTGTAGGGTTCTTATTTGAGTTTTCCTGTTTTACTTCTTCATTGTTACACTCTAACAAGCTAAGAATCTGTTCATCTGTAGAATTTGATTTACGAACCAATGCTCTCTTATAACGATATGTAATATAGTTACGAGCAACGTTGAATGCACGATGATTCATTAACTGGTTTTCCACCATATCCTGGATTTCTTCTACGCTAGGAGAACGTTTCATGTTTTCACATGCATTTTCTACGTTTCTTGCGATTTCTTCGATGGTCTTATCAGATAACTTTTCGTAATCTAATACAGATTCATTTGCTTTAATGATAGCGTTTACAATCTTCTCTACGTCAAATACTACCTCGCTACCACTTCTCTTGATAATCTTCATTTGTTTCTCTCCTCCACTAAAGTTATATCCCCAGGCAAAGATTGCTGGAATTGTTGATTTCTTTGGCAACCCTCGCCATTGTTATCATGTGTATCGTGTTTTTAATTATACAAGATATAGTGGTTTTGTCAACTTGCAAAAACTAGAAATTGTGGTTTGCTTTAGTCTGCGAAAGCATGAAAAAACGCCGAAAAATCAAGGTTTTCGGCGTCTCTTCATCAATATGAACAAATTTTAATGGTAAAATTTGTATAGTTTTATTTTGTATTTTCATCCACTAAATCCACTATATTTTGTGTTAATCTATCCAGATACTCACGAAATCTAGTGATTTCTTCTTGTGTAAATCCTTTTTCCATACCTTCGCCCAGGCGAACAACATTGGCACGTGCTACTTCGTCATACTGCATGCCCTTTTCCGTCATAACCAGCTTTTTAAGACGTGCATCTCTTTCCATTGGCATACGCATGATTAAGCCGTCCTTTTCCATAACTTTAAGGATATTGGTCACTGTCGCCCCGGAAATAGAAAACGCTGTCTCTAAATCCTTTTGAAACACATCCTCGTCCTTATGATTGCGCAAATAATGTAAGGTTGCACATTGCATACGAGTAGGTTCAATCCCTGCTTTTTCCCATGATGAATGAAAATACTTATCTATATTATTGTGAATAATTCGAATCTTATGTCCGATATTCTGATTCATTTCCTTATTCTGCATCCACATCCCCTGCTTTCATACCTGTGTAGAGCTGATAATACTTGCCCTCTTCGGCAATCAGTTCATCATGAGTGCCGCGTTCAATAATGCGTCCCTGCTCAAGAACCATAATACAGTCACTATTTCGAATCGTTGATAGACGATGCGCAATAACAAACGTAGTACGTCCATGCATCAGCTTATCCATACCATCCTGAACAATACGTTCCGTACGGGTATCAATAGAGCTGGTCGCTTCATCCAAAATAAGAACTGGAGGATCTGCTATCGCTGCACGAGCAATTGCAAGAAGCTGTCTCTGTCCCTGACTAAGATTTGCGCCATCACCAGTAAGTACTGTATTATAGCCATCTGGCAACTGATGAATAAAAGTATCTGCATTCGCAAGTTTCGCTGCTGCTACAACCTCTTCATCTGTTGCATCAAGCTTACCATAACGAATATTATTGGCAACTGTATCGGTAAACAAATGCGTATCCTGTAATACGATACCTAGCGAGCGACGTAAGTCCGCTTTCTTAATCTTATTGATATTGATGCCATCGTAACGAATCTTACCATCTTGAATATCATAGAAACGGTTAATCAAATTGGTAATCGTAGTCTTACCTGCACCCGTTGAGCCTACAAAGGCAATCTTCTGTCCTGGAGTTGCGAACATCTTGATATCGTGAAGTACGATTTTCTCTGGAACATAACCAAAGTCTACACCATCAAATACCACATCACCTAATAATTCATGATAAGTAACCGTACCTTCTGCCTGATGTGGATGCTTCCATGCCCATCTGCCTGTACGTTCTTCACATTCTACAAGCTGTCCATCTACTTCCTTTGCATTTACTAATGTTACATATCCCTCATCTGTCTCTGGAACTTCATCCAAAAGTGCAAAGATACGCTCACAACCAGCAAGTGCCATAATAATACTGTTTGCCTGCTGCACTACCTGATTGATAGGCATATTAAAGCTCTTGTTAAAGGTCAGGAAGCTTGCTAGCTTACCAACGGTAAATCCACCAAAGCTTACCAGTGCTAAAACACCACCAATCATCGCGCAAAGCACATATCCAATATGACCGATGTTATTGTTGATTGGTCCCATACAGCCTGAATAGAAATTAGCGTTATTGGCACTATCATAAAGCTGTTCATTTAACTTATTGAATTCTTCGATATTTTCATCTTCGTGCGTAAATACTTTTACTACCTTCTGTCCAGAAAGCATCTCTTCTACGAAACCATTTAATTTACCGATATCCTTCTGCTGTGCTACGAAGTAGCGGCTGGAATATCCTGCAAAGTGTTTCGACACATTAACACTTACCACAACTACTACGATAGAAAGAATCGTAAGTGGTACACTTAAAATGCACATATTAATAAACACAGTCACGATAGTAATCACTGAGTTAAAAATCTGTGGAATACTCTGACTTACCATTTGTCGAATTGTGTCGATATCGTTGGTATATACAGACATGATATCGCCATGTGCATGTGTATCAAAATAGCGAATTGGCAAATCCTGCATATGTGCAAATACTTCATTTCTCATATCACGAATGGTACCCTGCGCTACATAAATGAGAACTTTCTGCTGTAGAAACGCTGCCACTACACCTAATGCATAAAAGACAGCCACTCGGCTCATCGCACCGAGGAGTGGTCCATAATCTGGATTTGCGACTCCTATCATCGGCTTAATATAGTCATCAATTAAGGTCTGCATAAACAAGGTGCCCTGCACACTACAGAATACCGATGTAAGTATACAAATGAGTACGACAATATAATGAATCAAATAATGGGAAAAAACAAACTTCATCAATCGCATCAAAAGCTTGCCTGGATTCTTAATCTTTGGAACCGGTCCTCTTGGACCTCTACCTGGAGCCATTAATTGTCACCTCCTTCATCAAAGTCACCACTGCCATGCACCTGTGCTTCATATACATCACGATAAATTGCGTTGTTTTCAACTAAGTTCTCGTGGGTATCAAACGCATCTACTCTACCATCGTCTAATACAATAATCTTGTCTGCATCCTGTACCGATGAAATACGCTGTGCAATGATAATCTTGGTTGTACCTGGAATGGCAGTTTTAAATGCAGCACGAATTTTAGCATCCGTGGCTGTATCTACTGCACTAGTACTGTCATCTAAGATAAGCACCTTAGGTTTTTTAAGAAGTGCTCTTGCAATACAAAGTCGCTGTCTCTGACCGCCCGATACGTTAGTTCCGCCCTGTTCAATATGTGTATTGTACTTATCAGGGAAGGTTTCAATAAATTCATCTGCGCATGCCATCTTACATGCCTCGATGCATTCCTCTTCGGATGCCTGTGCATTACCCCAACGAAGGTTTTCTAAAATACTACCTGAGAACAATACATTCTGTTGCAATACAACTGCCACTTCATTACGAAGTGTTTCCAAATCGTATTCTCTTACATCTTTACCACCTACGAATACAGCACCTTCATCTACATCATAAAGACGGCTAATCATATTTACGAGTGTAGATTTGGAGCTTCCTGTTCCGCCGATAATACCGATGGTCTGACCTGACTGAATATCTAAGTTAATTCGGTCAAGCACTGGTGCGTCCGAATTCTTAGAATAACGGAAGGTTACATTGTCAAAACGAATGCTTCCATCTTCTACTTCCATAATTGGATTCTCTGGGTTTGTAATCGTCGCTTTTTCTTCTAACACTTCACAAATACGCTGACCGCTGGCAATACTCATGGATGCAAATACAAAAATCATAGCAAGCATCATGAGGTTCATTAGAATGTTCATACAATAGGTAAGAAGTGCCATAAGGTCACCCGTTTCCAAATCGCCTGCTACGATAAACTGTGCGCCAAACCAGCTAATTAGAAGGATGCAGCTATATACCGTAAACTGCATTGCTGGATTATTCCAAAGAACAATATTTTCCGCACTTACAAAAGTATCGTAAATCTCCTGAGAAGCCTTGCGGAAACGATTTTTCTCATAGTCTCCACGCACAAAGGCTTTTACTACGCGAATCGCAGATACATTTTCCTGTACACTTTCATTTAACTTATCGTATTTCTTGAAGGATGCCTGGAAATATTTCATAGCCTTACTTGCAATAAAGTACAGTACAAAACCAAGCAAAATTACCGCAACTAAATATACCGATGCCAGCTTTGGACTGATAAAAAAGCTCATCGCCATCGCACAAAGCAAGCTTGCTGGTGCTCTCATACAGATACGAAGGAGCATCTGGTATGACATCTGAATATTGTTTACGTCCGTAGTAATACGGGTAATCAAACTGGATGTACTAAACTTATCAATGTTTGCGAATGAAAACGTCTGGATATTTTCAAACATCGCCTTTCTTAAGTTCTTACCAAATCCCATGGCTGCAATCGCACCGAACTTCGCTCCGCCTACGCCGAAGCCCAATGAACAAAGTGCCATCACCACCATGATAACGCCCGTCACAAAAATGTGAGTCATATTGCCTTTTTCAATACCATCATTAACAATCGATGCCATAAGAAGCGGGATGATGGTTTCCATCAATACTTCGCCAATCATGAGAATTGGTGTAATGATAGAAGGCTTTTTATACTCTTTGATGTGAGCAGCTAAAGTCTTAATCATGTTCATGTATGTATCTTCCTTTCTTTTCCTTTTCGCCAACCTTTTAGGCAATCAAAAACTTAGCCTGCTAAAAGTTAGCTTGCTAAGTATTATTATATGCGTATAGCTATTAGATGTCAATTTCTTTCTTGCTCTACTACAACAAACAAGAAGTGCAAGTAGTTAATTTATTCAAAAACTAAGAAAAGCGGACAATGTATATATATTAGATGAGCACCCTTCAGAGGACGTCGTTACTTAATGAGTGGCAATTTTAATTGTCACGAATTTAGTAACGCAACGCCGCATGAAGAGCGAAAGCGTGTGCGCAATCAATATATATACATTGTCCGCTTTTCGTAATATTTAGAAAACCTCTAACTATTTAAGCTTCCAAATGTCTTTGTTGTACTGTGCAATTGTTCTGTCAGATGAGAAGAAGCCTGCTTTTGAAATGTTTACGAGCATTTTCTTAGCCCATTCTTCTCTGTTTTCATAATCTGCATAAACTTTTTCACGAGTTTCAACATAATCTGCAAAGTCTGGGAATGTCATGAACCAGTCTTTGTTTAAGAGTTCGTTGTAGAGACGATATAAACATTCGTCATCACCGAAACGTCTTACGTCATCGCTTACGATGAAGTCTACAGCACGTTTGAGTCTCTCGTCTGCTTCGTAGTAATCTCTTGAGCAGTAATCGCCACGTTCGTATCTGTCGATAACTGTCTGTGAATCTTCACCAAATGTGTAGATATTGTCTTTGCCTACGAGTTCTGCGATTTCTACGTTAGCACCGTCCATAGTACCGAGTGTAACAGCACCATTTAACATGAACTTCATGTTACCTGTACCAGATGCTTCCTTAGAAGCAAGTGAGATCTGTTCTGATACATCACAAGCTGGGATAAGCTTTTCTGCTAATGTAACGTTGTAGTTTTCTACCATGTAGATGTTAAGGTATGGACGTACATGTGGATCATTGTTGATTACATGCTGTAAAGCTAAAATCAAGTGGATGATATCTTTTGCAATTGTGTACGCAGGAGCTGCTTTTGCACCGAAAATAACAGTGATTGGCTTGCTTGGGATATTACCAGCTTTGATTTCAAAGTATTTGTGGATTACATAGAGTACGTTAAGCTGCTGTCTCTTGTATTCGTGGAGACGTTTTACCTGAATATCAAAGATAGCATCTTTGTTTAAGTGAAGATTTTGTGTCTTAGCAAGGTACTGTACAGCCGCTTCTTTCTTTCCTTCTTTGATTGCAAGGATGTTGTCTAATACTTCTTTGTCATCTACAAATTTACCTAATTTTTCTAACTGGCTTGCATCCTTTTTCCATCCATCACCAATAAGGCTTGTTACATAGCTTGAAAGCTCTGGGTTACATTCCATAAACCAACGACGGAATGTGATACCGTTTGTCTTATTGTTGAATTTCTTTGGATACAGCTTGTAGAAATTGTTAAGTTCTGTGTTCTTTAAAATTTCTGTATGAAGATATGCTACACCGTTTACACTGAAGCCATAGTGGATATCCATATGAGCCATGTGTACTAAGCCATCTTTGATGATATATGTGCTTTCATCTGTTACTTTTTCCTTGATACGGTTGTCAAGCTCGCGGATGATAGGCATAAGCTGTGGAACCGCTTTTTCTAAGAAGTGCATTGGCCATTTTTCCAAAGCTTCTGCAAGGATAGTGTGGTTGGTATATGCACATACCTTGGATACAATCTTGATTGCATCGTTCATGAGGATTCCTCTTTCACCCATCTGGCGAATAAGTTCTGGAATAATCATAGAAGGATGTGTATCGTTAATCTGGATTACTGCGTAATCAGCTAAGTCATAGATAGTTGAGCCTTTTGCTACAGCTTCATCTAAGATGAGGTGTGCAGCGTTGCTTACCATAAAGTACTGCTGATATACACGAAGAAGTCTACCCTGTTCATCGGAATCGTCTGGATATAAGAAAAGGGTAAGGTTCTTCATAATATCTTCTTTGTCGAAGTGAATCGTATCTTCTACAATTCGTTCGTCTACAGATTCAATATCAAATAAGTGAAGCTTGGTTGTACGGTTGTTGTAACCGCATACATCGATATCGTACATACGTGACCAAACTCTCATTCCACCGAAATCGATTGGGTAGCAAACCTCTGTTTTGTTTAACCAGCTATTGTCTGTAATCCATGGGTTTGGAGTTTCTTTCTGTTTGCCCCAGTCAAATACCTGTTTGAAAAGACCATAATGATAGTTAAGACCTACACCGTCGCCATTCATTCCAAGTGTTGCCATAGAATCAAGGAAACATGCAGCCAGACGACCGAGACCGCCATTACCAAGAGATGGTTCTAATTCGATTTCCTCGATTTCAGCTAAGTTCTTACCAGCATCTTCTAATGTCTTCTTAACTTCATCATAGATGCCGAGGTTTATTAAGTTGTTTGATAATAACTTTCCAATTAAGAATTCTGCAGAAACATAATATACTTTCTTCTTGCCTGCATTGCTTTCTTTTTCATGAGCAAGTTCTTTGGTCATTTCAAGAAGCGCAATGTAAAGCTCTTCATTCGAACATTCTGCAACAGATTTGTTCCATTTTGTTTCTACTGCTTTTGTTAAATTCATTTTCTTTTCCTCCTAAAATGGGAATTTATTAAAGAACACAATGCTAGTATATGTAAAACTCTATCATTTTTCTTGTAATATAGTGGCATAATATGGTACTATCCTATCATGAACGTATTAGAATATGAAAACTATCAAGAGAAAAAATCACATGTCGACGTAGCATTTCCCTATAATACCCTGCTTTGCTCGATTCCGCTGGACTTCCGTAAAGTCCCATTGCACTGGCATGATGAAATGGAGATCATCTACATCAAAAAAGGACACGGATATGTAACCGTAGATTTCAAGCAATACAAGGTTTCAGGTGGTACTATTGTGCTCATCCTCCCTGGACAGCTTCATTCGATCGAGCAATTTGATGACCTTTCCATGGAGTACGAGAACATCATTTTTAATATCGGTATGCTGCTTCCTCGTACAGAAGACACCAGCAGCACAGGATTTTTGCGCCCATTTTTAAATGGACAGATTACTGTGCCTAGTGTGTACTCCATCATATCCGAGCACTACAGCGAGCTCTCTGCCTGTCTGGATGCCTGCGACGAAATCTGTAAGACAAAACCAGAAGGGTATGACCTGTTTATCAAAGGAAAACTATATGAATTTTTCTATATTTTAAGCAACCGATGCAGAAACGAAAAAAATCCAAGGACAACAAAGTCCTTGGATAAAATGAAAATCATATTAAAATTTGTAGAAAATAGCTATATGCACAAAATTACAGTTGCAGAAATTGCAGACCGAGTAGATTTCTCGGAATCTCATTTCATGCGCTATTTCAAGGAAAATATGGGCACGTCCTTTGTTGACTATCTACGTGATTACCGTCTTACTATGGCAGCCCGTCTACTCCTTGTATCCGACGAGACAGTCTTGAGCATTGCAGAAGAGGTTGGATTTGACAACCTCTCCTACTTTAATCGTGCCTTCAAGAAAAAATATGGTATGACACCTCGCGAATATCGCAAGTAATACCTTAATTCAATTTGAAACGATTTACTTCGCTATCTAAACCATTTGCAATATCTAGGTTGGAATTTGCTTCCATACCAATATCATCTACGCTAGTGGTGATATTTACAGTTGCTTCAGAGACATTGGTAATTCCCTTTGCACTTTCTTCAATTGCAATATTTACAGAGTTTACATTGTCTCTGATTGATTCAACATTTATCTTTAAGCTTTCACTGGATGTTGCAAATTCTGTCATCATCTGGTTCATATTGCCAACATCACTCTGATAATCCTTGCTCGTAACAAGAAGCTTCTCATAACCTGTCATTGCAGTTTCATCCATAAACTGAATCATTTTCTCTGCTTCTGATGCCAGTTCATTTACCGCATCGATAACCTGCTTACTAACCTGCTGAATTTCAGCAGCTGCTTCTGCAGAATTTGCTGCAAGTTTGCCAATTTCATCTGCTACAACTGCAAAACCGCGACCTGCTTCTCCGGCTCTGGCTGCTTCAATAGAGGCATTGAGCGAAAGGAGATTTGTCTGGCTTGTAATACTAATAATGTTATCTGTTAAAGCGCTGATTGTTTCAACTGCTTTTGATTTTTCAATCTTCTCGTTTACAGAAGCTGACATTTCATCCGCAAGACGTTTTGCTTCTTCCTGGTCTGCGATTGCATTCTGATATACCGCAGCCGCCTTCGTCATAATCTCATCGGAAGAGCTTCTTCCGTCCTCTGCACGCTCATTGATACTTTCAATCTCTTCTGAAATACCTAAGATAGAATCGTTGATTTCTGTAAGTGCAGCACTTGTTTCTTCCATACCTGCGCTCATCTCTTCCATCGTAGCGGATACATCTGTAATGCTTTCCTGCGCTGCTGTGAGGTTAGAAACAACAAGCTTTGAAGAGTTGTTAAGCTGTGTAGAACCACCCGCGATATTGAGCATAATACCACGAATATACTCAAGCATTGCATTCACATTGTTTGCAATCAACTCAAGCTCATCGCCTGATTTAATCTCTAATTTCTGTGTTAAGTCACCTTCATTATTTACTAAATCATACAGCTTAGCATTGACACCATTTAAGCCCTTCATAATGTTGCGGACAATCAGGAATACCACAACCATGGCAAGTAAAACGCCTTCAATTGTAAGCATCGTAATCTTACTTTGGCTATCCTGCAATTCATATACAATATTGCTTGCATCATAGTCACAGCCTAAAACACCAACTACTGTGCCATTCTCTGCTACGATTGGCACATAAGTTGTAATCAGTGGCCCATCTTCTGTATAATCAATTTCAGACTCTACATATGCTTCTCCACCAAATACAGACTTAAGCTCTGAAAGACTTACTTCAAATTCTTCGCCAATTGCACATGCCGTTTCTGTGGTATCGGCGTCTACGCCATAATAAACAGTAGTTCCATCTGTATATAATGTATAGATATATAATACATTTCCCTTTTCCTGTACATTTATCAGAACCTGTTGCTGGGCTTTGTATGCATCAGTCTCCTCCATGCCTGGCTGGGTAATAGTTGCAACAACATCCGCATCCAAGTTTGCTTCTGCAAGATTTCCTACTGTAAGCGCCTGCGTCTGTCCCATAGCAATCATTTCTTCTTCCAAGGTATTATAAGAAAAAAGTCCTAATGTTGCACATAGTAACAAAATAACTACCGATACTGGCACAAGCAGCTTCCACCAAATACTAACTTTGCGAACCTTTTGCTTAAAAACCTTCTGCTTATCCTGTGACTTCTTCATATATTATCTCCCTCTTTTCTTAGGTAAAGTCATCATATACAATATATAGTATAATTCTAGCAGAAAAACTACAATTCTACAATAGTTTATAACTTTTTTCTAAGCATCAAAAGTATCTTTTTTTCACGTCTGGAAACCGCTACCTGATTCATTCCCAGTAGCTTTGCACTTTGACTTTGTGTCTTTCCTTCTATATACCGAAGCTCTATCAGCTTTCTATCAGCTTCCTCCAATCCCTCTAGGAGCTGTACTACTGTAACCCTATTGATAAGCTCTGTTTCGCTTTTCCCAGTATCCTCCAATTGATCTGCAAGTACCATAGCGCTGCCATCCATCCCATTCGTTATAGGCTTATAAATTGACTCAACCTCACTGGTGGCTTCTATCGCAGCTACAACCTCATCCACCTGCAATCCAGTTGCTTTTGCTAATTCCGTAAGTGTTGGTTCCGTATTGCTACTCTTTTTCAATTTTTCTTTTACAATTGCGATTTTTCTTGCATTATCCTTTATCTGCCGACCGACATGTATCATACCATCATCACGCAAGAATCTTCTTATTTCACCAATAATCATTGGAACAGCGTAAGTGGAAAACGAAAGCTCTCTCGACAAATCAAATTTATCAATTGCTTTTATCAGGCCTATCACACCAATCTGAAACAAATCCTCTTTCTCACATCCACTATATGCAAAACGTTTTATGACCATATAAACGAGTCCCATATTAGCCGAAACCAATGCATCTCTTTCTATTTTATCCCCCTCTTGTGCCTTCCGGATGGCCGTTCTCCAACCTTCCTCTTTGGTAAGAGAGCTACTGCTCACGTTCCTCCGTGATATCTCTATCCTGTTTTATGTACTTTGCCATTTGAATTCGAGTCCCTTTGCCTGGTTCTGATGTAATCTCTATCTCATCCATAAATGTCTCCATAAAGACAAAGCCCATTCCTGAGCGTTCCATATCTGGTTTCGTTGTATAAAAAGGCTGACGCGCATCTTCAACACTTTCTATTCCCACCCCATAATCCTCTACTATTACTGTCAGTTTCTCGTCCTCTCGGATACAGCTCATCTCTACCTGTTTACTGTCATCTTCTTCATAACCATGAATAATAGCATTTGTCACAGCTTCTGAAACTGCTGTTTTTACATCTGTAAGCTCGTCCATCGTCGGATTCATGTCCATCATAAATCCCATAACTACCATACGTGCAAAACCTTCGTTGACAGAATTGGCAAGAAAACTTACTTTTGCATAATTTTTCATTCTACTTCCTCCTTTATTTCCACAACTCGTTGCAGTCCAGTCGCTTTAAAAATACGCATCAGACGTTCATTCATGTGCGATGCAACGATACTTCCATCTCGAAACTGCATTGTCTTACTTCGTCCTAGCACAACACCGATTCCTGAGCTATCCATAAATTCTGTTTTGGAGAAATCCAGTTCCAGAACATTAACTCCAAAGGCATCTATCAGCATATCCAGTTCTTTACAAAGATGCTGGGCCACATGTTGATCCAATTCTATGGGCAAATAATAAACCAGCCTGCGCCCTTTTATTTCATATTCTTTCTCATACATATTCTTCATATAACCTCCTAAAACAAAAAAGACACAAGCATTCACTTGTGTCTTTCGTAATCTCATCTTTAATTTGCATTTACATAATTTCTTGCAGTTTTCTCTTTTTCCGTACCTGGATAATTATCAATAATATACTGATAATATGGTCTTGCAGCTTCTATATTGCCACTCTTACGATAAGATTGTGCAAGATAGTATGTCGCATTGCCATTGTTATATGCCTGATCACGCGTTACAATTCGAAGCAATTTATCAATCGCATCTGGATAATTCTCGGTTGAATAACTCGCGTAGCCTGCATTATAGAGACCTTCTAAATATTTTCCTAAAATATTATTCCAAATAGTATCATAAATTGTCACAGCATTTGCAGATAACTGTGTCTTATCTACAGATTCAAGCGTCATTCCTGCTGTAACAAAATCGTTACCCACATACGCTACATAGGAAGACATAAGTGCTTCATACGCTACAATCTGTCCTGGTAGCACATCTGGCTGTCCCTGCAATTCTACAATCTGCGCCTCAAGTCCCTTAATTGTCTCTTGTAAAGTAGCAATCTGTTGCGTACTTGCATTTAATGCCTCATTTGATTCCACCATCTGATTTTTGAATTCTTTCTTTACCTTATTCTCAATTCCAGGTACTACCAAAAATCCGATGACAAGTGCCCCAATGATAAGGCCTATCAAAAGATATCCAAGCGTACCTGCTAGTGAATAATCCTGAAAACGGGTTGGCATAATAATGGTTTCATTACCACTCTGATAAGAAATCAAGTCTTCTTCTTTTTTCTTCTTAAGACTTCCTTTCTCCCTAAGCTTTGCATTTACTTCTTTTAGGTAACGCAGTGTAATGGTATTATTCGCATCAATTTTTCCAGCATTACGAAGTGTCTTTTTTGCCTGTTCCAATTTATCCTCTTGCAAATATAAGAGTGCAAGAAGCTGATGGCCTCTTACCAATTTCGGATTTAAGGAAAGAACCTTCTTAAGCTGGATAATTGCCAAATCTCTACTATCCTGTCGACAGTATAGAAGTGCCTGATTATACTTCTTTATTGTCTGATTAATTGCATCGAGCTGCGCACGATTCTGACGAAGCTCGTCTAAGTAGCGTCCAGCAACATTGTCATCCTGTTTATAACTCTTACTAATTACCCACTCACTAAGCGCATCTACTACTTCACCCATTTCGTAGTACACAAGTCCTAACAGGTTGCGTGCCTCTATATTATATTTATTAAATTTCAAACTCTTTTTTAAGCTAATGATAGCTCCAGACAGGTTACGTACCTCTGCCTTCTGCAATCCATCATTGTAGTACATGTTGGATAAACGCTTGATTTTGAGAAAAATCCCCATATCTGCGCCACATACAGGACAACTAGCAGCATCTCCTGCCTCATGATTACATCTATAACAAATCATGAAATACCTCGATTCTAAAACTGGTTCCCATTTTTCATATCACGGATCATCTCTGTAATGATATCCGTAACATCTGTCAAATCACGGTTATATATGGTTGCCTCTGCTTCTTCCACTTCTAAAGAAGGTTGAAAATTCTTTAATTCTTCTTCAAAGTTAATCATTTCTATCTACCTCCAGTGTTATACCAGTTCTTCCTTAAGGGAGAACATAACAACTTTGCCGTCTCTTTCAAAATAGGCTACAGATGTTTGCTTTTCATTTACCTGATGCATAACATCATTGATACCTATAATAACACCACTATACACATCCTGTATTACATTTATAGATGCGCCCTGTGCATTTTCTACAACTTCGTTCATTTCACTAAGCTGCTGTGTATGTGATGCAAGCTCCGCCTGCTTCACAATTTTGGTACGAAGCAAGGACGCACGTCTAGGATCATTTGGCGGAATTACTGCTCCTGCCTTTACCGCGTCATCTAACTGCTTAATACCCATTCCAATTTTATCAATCATATCCTGTGCTTCTATGATACAATTCTCATGGAAAGTAATCTGTCGTTTTACCTGAACGTTAACACCAGCATAAATTTCAGTTTTTACACCATATTCATTTCCAAAGTTAAATGCTTCCACACCAGTTGCAGCATGAACAACACCACCTACAACGCTAGCGTGTTTTCCTTTCAAAAACACCTTATCATAACAGGTAACATCACAATTTATCATAGAATCCGTAGTAACAGAACCATTGGCTTTTACTTTGGTATATTCTAAGAATTTGGCAATCAAACTACCCTTTGTAATAATCGTACCTCTTCCTTTTCCAAGCATGCCACCTCGGATAATAACATCTTTATTCGAATCAATCAAAGCTCCTTCTACAGTCCCATCAATCGTAATCGAACCTGTTGCACGAATAACTGCTCCCGTAGGAACATTGCCATGAATAATCACATCTCCGCGGAAATCGATATTTCCTGTTGTCAGACCTACATCTCCGTGCACCTCATGGACATCCGAAATCATAATACGATTGTTTTTCATCTCAATTTTACCAGTCATGGTGGCTGTATATGTCTTACCATCTTCGGAACGCTCAAATCCTCTACCCATAAGAGGAGGAAGAGGTCTTCCTCTCTTGGCAATAAGAAGTTTACCCTTTACCGACATCCCATTTGCACCATCTACCGGTTCATTGTAGGTTGCAATAACCTGTCCTTCTTCAACAAGCTCTACAGAATGAATACTCCAGTAGTCCACCGTTCCATCCTCTCTACGGCTAGGCACCTTGCTAAAGTTGGTATCGAAATTAAAATCAAAGTATGCATCAACGCCATTTACGGCGTCGATGCCCTTTGCGATTAAACATTCACGATCATAATATTGCTCATTGATCATGGCAGAGATTTTGGTCTCGTCAATTCCGATTTTAACGCCCGCCGCACGCACTTTCTCCAAAATATCGTTGAACTCATATTGTTCTTCTGGAGTCAGAGGTGTTGGCAACACTAAATAGGCTTCCATCTCATCATATGAAATTCTAATCTTCGGTTCCTTCTTTAATACGATTTCCATTGTCTCTCCATAATTTGCACACTATATACTAAAATTATAGCATCATCTACTACATCTGTGCAAGACGTTCTTCTACCTGAGCCATCATTTGTTCGTATTTTGCAAGCTTATCTTTTTCTTCCTGAACCTTTTCAGGTTTTGCATTGCTCAAGAAGCGTTCATTTGAAAGCATTCCCTTAGAACGAGCCAACTCTTTTTCTAATTTTTCTTTCTCTTTCATGAGACGTTCTTTTTCCTTTTCAAAATCAACCAGGTCTTCTAATGGAAGATATACTACTGCACCAGGAATCACAACAGATACTGCATTGTCAGAGATTCCAGCTTTATCGGCCTGTACTGTAATTTCATTTGTAAAAGCAAGATTTACATATACTTCTTTGTTTGCTTCAAAAGTCTCACAAAGTGCTGCATCTTCCGATACGATGTAAAGTTTTGCTTTTCTTGAAGGTGGAACATCCATCTCTGTACGAACGTTACGTACACCTTTAACAAGGTCTTTGCAGTGTTCGATTGCAACTTCTTCTGTAGGGAAATTCCATTCTTCTTTGTATACTGGCCAATCAGAAAGCATAATGGTATCTGCTTCTGGATGAAGTGTACAGAAGATTTCTTCTGTAATAAATGGCATATATGGATGAAGAAGTCGAAGTGACTCTGTAAGTACAGTCTTAAGTGTCCAAAGCGCTGCATTTGCAGAAGCTTTGTCTTCATCCTTCTTATAGGTACGAACCTTGGCAATTTCAATGTACCAGTCACAGAATTCATCCCAGATGAAATCGTAAACCTTCTGTACTGCGATACCAAGTTCATATTTATCCATATTCTCTGTAACATCTTTTGCTAAAGTATTTACTTTAGAAAGAATCCACTTATCTGCTGCATGAAGTTCATCTAAGGAAGGTTCTGTGATTTCCATTCCCTCTAAATTCATCATAATGAAACGAGAGGCATTCCATACTTTGTTTGCAAAGTTACGGGAAGCTTCTACTCTTTCCCAGTAGAAACGCATGTCGTTACCAGGTGCATTACCTGTGATAAGTGTAAGACGAAGCGCATCTGCACCATATTTTTCAATGATTTCAAGTGGATCGATACCGTTACCAAGTGATTTACTCATCTTGCGTCCCTGCGAGTCACGAACCAGACCGTGGAATAATACAGTGTGGAATGGAGCCTTGCCCATCTGCTCGTAACCAGAGAATATCATACGAATTACCCAGAAGAAAATAATGTCGTAACCTGTAACTAATACATCGTTTGGATAGAAATAATCCAAATCTTCTGTATTATCTGGCCAGCCTAAAGTAGAGAATGGCCAAAGTGCAGATGAGAACCATGTATCAAGGGTATCTTCATCCTGATCCATACCTGCATGTCCACATTTTGGACAGGTATTAGGATTTTCATGAGCTACTACCATTTCGCCACATTCTGGACAATAGTATGCTGGGATTCTGTGTCCCCACCAAAGCTGGCGAGAAATACACCAGTCACGGATATTATCTGTCCAGTTGAAGTATGTCTTATCCATACGTTTTGGAAGGAGTTCAATTTCTCCATTCTTAACACCCTCAATAGCTGGTTTAATCATTTCGTCCATCTTAACGAACCACTGCTGTTTAATCATTGGTTCTACAGTAGTACCACATCTGTCATGTGTACCTACATTATGTGAATGAGGAACTACTTTTACGAGAAGTCCCATTTCTTCTAAGTCAGCTACGAGTGCTTTACGACATTCGTATCTGTCCATACCTGCATACTTGCCAGCAAGAGAATTCATAACCGCATCATCACCGATAACTACGATTTCTTCTAATCCATGACGTTTACCAACTTCAAAGTCGTTAGGGTCATGTGCTGGTGTAATCTTAACGCAGCCTGTACCAAATTCTTTGTCTACATAAGAGTCAGCGATAACTGGAATTTCACGACCTGTTGTTGGAAGAACAAGTGTCTTTCCGATGAGGTCCTGATATCTTTCATCATCTGGATTTACTGCTACTGCAGTATCACCGAATAATGTTTCTGGACGAGTTGTTGCGATTTCTACAAAACGGCCTTCTTCACCAACTACTGGATAGTTGATATGCCAGAAGAATCCATCCTGTTCTTCGTGTTCTACTTCTGCATCAGAGATCGAAGTCTGACAAACTGGACACCAGTTTACAATACGAGAACCTTTGTAAATCCATCCTTTTTCATATAGTTTGCAGAATACATCTAAAACTGCATGAGAACATCCTTCATCCATTGTGAAACGTTCTCTTTCCCAGTCCGCAGATGAACCCAATTTCTTAAGCTGCTTAATAATACGTCCACCGTATTCTTCTTTCCAGTCCCAGCATTTCTCAAGGAATCCTTCACGACCGAGGTCTGCCTTGTCGATTCCCTGTTCCTTTAAGCTTTCGATAACCTTAACTTCTGTTGCAATAGAAGCATGGTCTGTACCTGGCTGCCAGAGTGCATTATAGCCCTGCATTCTCTTATAACGGATAAGAATATCCTGCATTGTGTTATCAAGCGCATGTCCCATGTGAAGCTGACCTGTAATGTTTGGTGGAGGCATCACAATGGTAAATGGTTTGCGACTACGATCTACTTCTGCGTGAAAATAGCCATTGTCTTCCCATTTTTTATAAAGACGTTCTTCAATGTCTTGTGGGTCATAAGTTTTGTTTAATTCTTTGCTCATTTTTGTTCTCCTTTTTGATATTAAAAAAGCCCTTCGTGTCATAAGACACAAAGGGCGTGAATATACGCGGTACCACCTTTTTTCATGTCGGCAAAATCTAAATATGCAAATCCTGCGAACACCTCATGTCCGTTAACGGGGACGAAGCGGAGTCACTTACTTCGTAATGAAACAATACGTTCTGCGACTCGGTTCAAAAGCTACCTTCCATAACTTAATCTACAAGACACCTTTCAGCCAATGGGTATCTCTCTCTGGGAAGTCTTGTTATGTACTCCTCTTTCTCATTACCTTTATCTATTTATTTACTGCATTACATGATACGTTTGAAGCGTTGATTTGTCAAGTAAAACAGACAAAAACTATTCTTCTTCGTCTTCATCATCCACAATTCCTGCAACGGACGATGCAACTGTAGATGAAACTACTATAACTACGATAATGCAAAGCAAAATAACAAATGCCAAAAATGTAAAAATGAATCCTTCTGGTGTCATAATCCGTTCTCCATTTCCCCAATCGCGGTTTTCTTCAAACCACATTTTGGATATTATAACATATTTTTTGTACATTGTGAATATATTTAATACAAAATAACTTATAGGTAATTCTATGTACCAAAAGCTTATCAAGTTATGGAATCTTACAAAAGACAGTAAAAAGGAAACAAAAGTAGCGATACAATCCATGGCCCTTTTCCTGTGCATCCTGTTTGCTATACATCTTGGAGATACTGCCATCACAGCAAGCAGTACATATGGCGATAGAGAACTTCCTATCTATTCTGTCGCTACTGACGAAAAGAAAATCGCCATCAGTTTTGATGCCGCCTGGGGTGATGAGGATTTTTTCAAAATTATGGAAGTCCTTGATAAGCATCAGGTAAAAACTACGTTCTTCATGACCGGAGAATGGGTAGAAAAATATCCTGAATGTGTAAAAACCCTAGTTAAGAAAGGACATGATTTAGGTAATCATAGTGCGACTCACCCTGACATGACCAAGCTATCCAAGGAAGCACAACGCGATCAAATCCTTAAAGTTCACAATGCTGTAAAAGAATTAACCGGCTACGAAATGGAGCTCTTCCGGCCACCTTTTGGCGCTTACAACAACGAAGTCATCCGCACCTGCTATGAAAACGGGTACTATCCGATTCAGTGGGATGTAGATTCCCTCGATTGGAAAGACCTAAGTGCTCCTGAAATCATAAATAAAGTCTGCAATCACAAATCGCTAGACTGCGGTTCCATTATTCTTTGTCATAATGGCGCGAAGCATACTGCCGAGGCTCTCGACGAAATGCTAACGAATCTTAAAGAACAAGGGTATGAGCTTGTACCAATATCCAAGCTCATTCTTCGCGAAAACTTCCACATGGATGTAACCGGACAACAAATTTCCGATTAAATTCAAACATTATATAATGATATATCCTACCACTGATGCCAGCATAGCAACCGCAATCCCAGCCACTACGTCACTAATATAGTGAACACCAGATACTACTCTTACTATTGCAAGCAACATTGACACTATCAAAAATGCCACTCCTAGCCCCATCCAAGGAGACTGAAATACAAAGGTCATGGCTATCATCGTTGCAGAAAATACGTGTCTGCTTGGAAACGAATTTCCCTTCGTATCTTTAGGGATAACTGGTGCTATTTCAAATGTTTCGTATGGTCTAGGCCGGTTGATTGCAGCACGCACCACAGTTAAAAGCAAAAAGCTAACCGCTGGTACGAATAGAGCCTTCCAAAAAACATAAGACTGACTTGAATTATCAATAAAGAAAAGATACACAAGTAGTAATGGATACGCTAGATACATTACACCCGTGCATACTTTGTTTGCTATATGTAACCCCTTGGCCATCTCGGGTTTATTCCGAAATGGCTGGGTTATTTTGATATATGTCTCTTTTTTCATCTGTAACTTCCTCTATGGGTTGTTTCTACTTCCATTTCCTAAATTATTGACACCATCACGAATGGCATCTCCTGTATCCTTGATGCTATCCATTAAATTACGTCCAGCATCTTCTAAATTGCTACCTGCACCGTTATTTGTGCTGCCATTGTTTGTGCCTCCGTTATTTGAATTGCTTCCTGGATCAACATCCATATCATTGTTTGGCATACCATTCATGTCATTGACATCCTTGTTGGTTTCATCCTCGTATGGCGCTTCAGAACCATTGTTGGTAGTGTTACCACCATTGCTTCCACCGTTTTGGCTGTCACCTGTATTGCCACCGTTTCCACCACAAGCAGTAAGACATAAGGTTGCAGCAACTAAAAGGGCACATAAACTCAAAAATTTGTTCTTCATCATACAAATCTCCTTTTCTTTTTGAGATTAGTATGTTGCAATTTTTCAAAAATTATTCGTACAATAAATTTTCCAATAAATAAATGAAAAATCTACAATTTGCCTCGCCAGACTGTAACAATGCCATAATATTGGTAAATACATAATCACAGAAATTCTCCGGCTGGAATTCCATATTCCAGATGGAATTATTGACCTTTTCATCTTCTTTTAGAATCTGCATCAAGAGTGCTATTGTTGCCTCCTTTGGAATCTTCCCCTCCAAGTCTCGCACCCAGCTGCCATCATATGGCGACATCTTAGCGTGCAAATAGCTATAATACCACTCCAAAAACTGAGTAAAACTCATACCATGATGATAAAGTCTAGCCTGATCTGAGAAGATATTGTTCCAAAACACCTCCGCCATGGCAGTTACCAAAGCTTCCTTATCGGGATAATAATTGTAAACAGAGCCAACTGCAATGCCACATGCAGTTGCAAGCTTACGAATACTAAGCTTGTCCACTCCTTCTCTTTTTGCAATCAGCAAGGCCTTTTCTAAAATTAAATCTGTTGATGTAACACGATGATTCATACTGTTCTCCTATAAGTTATCCACTTATCCACATACTTTCCAACAAAACTGTTGAACATAGTTCATCATATCACTATAACCCGATTTTTTCAAGAAAAACCATTACTTCTTCATTTTCGAATCAAAAATAAGAGAAGCAAGATAAGAAAACACAAGTGCAGCTGAGATGCCCACCGCCGACGAAGTAAAGCCACCTTTAAAAATTCCTATAAATCCTTCTTTGTCGATAGCTTCCTTGACTCCAGTCCATAGGACATTTCCAAAGCCAAGCAATGGAACATTGGCACCCGCTCCTGCCCATTCTGAAAACGGCTGATAGATTCCTATCGCGCCAAGTACTGCTCCCAAGCACACAAGCAGCACCATAATTCTTCCTGGTAGCATTTTGGTTTTTTCCATTAAAATCTGTGCAAACACACAAATGATTCCCCCTACGACAAATGCCTTTATATAGTCCATCTTTTCCCCTTTCCAAGCTAGAGCGCTTCTATTACAACTCCATGCGCAATTCCTGGCACCGTCTGCCCCTCATTAAAGCTGACGGTCGACAGCAATGCGCCTGTTGGAACAAACAATATCTTGTTTATTTCCTTCGTTTTAAGCAACTGCAAATAATGACCACTTAATGTTACCGCCGAACAGCCACATCCAGAGCCACCAGCTCCAGTCCCCTGTCGCGCGCCATCAAATATCTTTACCCCACAGTCTTCATGCACCGAAGATATATCATACCCTTTTTCTTTCAGCAAATCGACAAGTATCTCAGAGCCTACTGTACCCAAATCTCCTGTAATGATGTAATCATAGTCTTCTGGCTTAGTTCCAAAATCCTGTAAATGCTGATAAATCAAATCACATGCAGCAGGCGCCATTGCCGCACCCATATTCATGGAATCTTTGATTCCATAGTCTACAATTTTGCCCGTGGTAACTCCAGTAACCTTGGCATAAGGTTCTATTCCCCATTTCTTATGCACATCCTCTGACACAAGCAAAAATGCACCACTTCCAGTCACGGTCCATGTGGCGGATTTGGGTCTTTGATTCGCGTATTCCAATGGAAAACGAAACTGTTTCTCCGCACTGGCAAAATGACTGGATGTAACAGCAGCTACACAATCTGCATATCCTGCTGCAACCGTCATGGATGCTAAAGACAAGGACTCCCCACAGGTTGAGCAAGCTCCGTAAAGCCCAAACAATGGAATCCCAAATTCTTTTAATCCAAAAGAAGAAGCGATTGTCTGTCCCAATAAGTCGCCTGCAAAAAGATATCTCACATCCTTTGACTTGCGATTTATCTTGCCCAGTGTCAAAGACAACGCCTGCTTCTGTAAGGTGCTCTCTGCCGCTTCCCAGTTTTCCTCACCTAATTTTTCGTCTGCTACTATTACATCAAAACAGTCTCCCAGCGGTCCCTCGCCCTCTTTTTTACCAACTACAGAGGCTGTACTTACAAGAAAAGGAGCCTTTGAAAAACAAAGACTCCCATTACCTATCATCTGGTTCATGCTATCTCTCCTTTTCCATATAGAGATAGTATGTACAATTATTTTCCTTCATATACAACAACTGAATCTACATCATAGCCTTCTAATACCTTGCGGCCTTCTAATCCAGCGAGTTCCATTAAGAAAAGAATTTTTACAACTTCGCCACCTAATTCTTCTACTAATTCTGCTGCTGCTTTAATTGTTCCACCTGTTGCGATTAAATCATCAATTAAAACTACTTTCTGTCCTGGCTTGATTGCATCCTTATGAATCTCAATAGTGGCTGTGCCATATTCTAAATCATATGTTTTAGAAACAGTCTCACATGGAAGCTTGCCTGCTTTACGAACGAGGATAAATGGTTTCTTAAGCATATAAGCTAAAGGCATGCCAAAAATAAATCCTCTGGATTCTGTTCCTGCGATTACATCACATTCTACACCTTCTAATTTCTTTAGAAGCTCGTTAATTGCAAGCTGTAAGCCATCTGCATCCTGCAATACACTTGTTACGTCACGGAAGATAATACCTTCTTCTGGAAAATCTGGAATACTTCTTACATAATCTTCTACTTTTTTCATGTTATTTTTCTCCTTTTATCAATCTCCCACAAGTCTTCCTGTGAGTATATTTCCTACATTTATACTATGCCTTAATTTGGCACATTTTTCAACACAATTTTGTTGTTCTTATTTTACCTTTTTATACTCCTTCGCGGATAATGGCACGATGTCTTTTACCGTCAAAACATCTTCCACAACTGTAAATCGAATATCATATCCTGCAAAGCTCATGCCATATACATACTCCGGCTTTTTATTATACGCAGCTCTTGGATCCTGTTTTAACACCTCCTGCACACGTTCTAACAATTCCTCTGGAAGCTTTGCCTTCTCTTCTTCTGGGAAAATGACTTGTATTACATCATCCTTGTGCAATTCCCCGAAGCTGCCACTCGCTTCTGGATGTGCATCTGTATATGGCAGATATGGCTTGATATCATATATCGGAGTCCCATCTAAAAGGTCTGCTCCTGAAACTACAAGTACTGGACCTCTTTTCTCATCCTCATATATTGCTTCTAACCTGACACTAGAAAGCCCTATCGAATTCGGTCTGTATGGAGCTCGTGTCGCAAAAACTCCCTTACGCTCCTTCCCTCCGAGACGCGGTGGAGCAACAGTTAGTGCAGTGCCTTCTCTTTTTGCTTTACTAAACTCCCACAGGAGCCATATATGTGAAAACTCTTCTAATCCACGTACCGCATCCATACTGCGAAACTCTGGTTCAAAAACAATCTCTGCACGTAAAGAGGATACCAAGCCGCTCTGTCTTGGTATCCCAAATTTATCTGGAAACTCTGTATGAATTTTGGCAACTGTTACAAGTGTGCTCATACGATTACTTTTCCTCTTTTTCTTCTTTTACTTTTTCGTCCTCTTCATCTACGAAGATATCTTCTACCTTTTCTTTTTCTTCTTCTGGAGTCCTCTTAATTACATCTTCTTTGAGCAAACGATAGCCTGCCGCAAAGAGAGGCACCGCAATCAGCATACCGCCAATACCTAAAACGCCACCACCAATCGTAATTGCAGTAAGCACCCAGATACCTGGAAGACCGATTGACTCTCCTACTACCTTTGGATAAATCAGATTTCCCTCTATCTGCTGTAATATTACGATAAAAATCAAAAACTGTACTGCCTGCAGCGGTGAAACTGTAAGAATCATGATTGCACCTACTGCTGCACCAAGATATGCACCTGCAATTGGAATCAATGCTGTAAATCCAATAAACACACCAATCATCACTGCGTATGGGAATCGGAAAATCAGCATACCTATAATACACATAACGCCTAAAACCACAGCCTCGATACACTGTCCCACGATAAAGCTATGAAAGCTATCATCTAAAACATCTAACACATAGAAAATCTTGTCCGAAATTTTAGAAAAATAAGTAGTAATCACTGTTTTGCAACGGCGTCCCAATCCCTCTTTGTCCAACAACACATAAAGAGAAAAGATAAGTCCAATTACAATATTAACGACTACAGATACAACGGATGTCACTGCTGACACGATAGAATCTACAGCACCTCCTACGCCACCTAGGATTGTTTTCAGTAGCTGCTCTACCTGTGTGGAAATATTCGCAAAATCAAATCCGTTTTTCAGTTCTGGAAACATTGATAAAATCTGTTCTTCACCAACGATATCTACAACGGTTTGTAATGCACCTGGTATCAAACGGATAAATGATGCAACACAATTGATAAGCTCTGGCAAAACCAGATTTACAATCAAAGCTACGATACCAAACAAACTAAGAAAAGCCAAAATCAAACATACGATACGTTTTACTTTTAAAGCAATCTTTACCTTAAACAGCTTGTCATACCAATTCTCATAGAATCGCATAAGAATATTGATGACATATGCCATCGCACACCCAATAATGAGTGGCGCGCCAGCACTTATTGCAACTGCAATTGCTCCCTCTAAATTGTCCCAATAGCGAATAACCAGAAATACAAGAATCAGTGCTCCTGCAAAACCTAGCATTTTCTTAAAATCCTGTTTAACCTCGTTCATACTTACCTCTTTTTACTACCACTTTGTCGCATCCACCTGATTTGCCATCGTATCCGTAAATCCTACATAAAAAATTCTATGCCCCTCTGCCTCGCGAAGGAAAAATACTCGAATATGCAGATGGATTTCTTCTCCAGTTGGTCTAAGCCCCTTATAATTACACTGGGCGCCACTGACTGGATTCTCATAAGCCTCCTTGAACAGAGCCCCATAAATCTCACGATGTTTTTTATAGTCATTCAGATGCTTATTAAAATGCTCAAATGCACTAGAACGTATATTTAATACACGATAAAACTGTTCGTTTACACTTGTAATTTCTGCAATACCGTCATGATAGTCACAAAATGCAACTGCACCAATAATATTGTTCATCATGGTATTCGAATATATGTACTCGTCCATGAGCTCACTCATGCGCATCTGCTCCACAGCCTTCATCTGCAAGCCATCATAGTCGACTTCCTTATTCTCCAACAGCACTTCAAATTCATCTAAAGGCATTGGCTTATAATAATAAAATCCCTGTACATAGCGACAGCCCATGCTGGTAAGACTCTTCATCTGACGCTCTGTTTCTGCCCCTTCCACAATAATAGGAATGCGGAGAATTCTCGCAATATTTACCACAGATTCCATGATACTCTCGCCTTTTTTGGCATTCTCTTCATCTATGTCAAGGAAGCGCATGTCTATTTTAAGAGCATCTACATATACATTTTTAAGCATATTCAGAGACGAATAGCCACTACCAAAATCATCCAGATATACCGCAAAGCCTTCTTTTCTAAGCGACTCTGCAATCTTGCCAATTTTCTCATTGTCTTCTGCATAGGTGGTTTCTGTAATTTCAATCTTAATGCAGGAGCGTGGAATATCATACTTAGCCGTCAGCTCTTTGAAACAGCTTATCAAATCAATCGCATACATATCCACACGGGAAACATTTACTGAAACTGGTAATATCGGAAGACCTTTGTCAAGTCGTCTTCTTTGCCAGATACATACCTTTTCCCAGATATATTTATCCAATAAAGTAATAAATCCATTTTTCTCTAAGACAGGGATAAATTCTCCTGGAGAAATCATGCCTTTATCCTTATTTTTCCAACGCACCAGCACTTCTGCACCTGTAATTTTCCCTGTTGGAACATGTACCTGTGGTTGCAAATAAAGCACAAATTCCTCATCTGCGACAGCTCTTTGCACATCTGTAAGGATGGACATCTCTCTTTCCACCTGCATCATCATGGATTTGTCGTAGATTCCATATCGTTTGACATAATTGCCTTTTACAGTATTTAGAGCCATTACCGCTCGATCATACATCATAGACGCAGAAATTGACTCTTCTGCTTCTAGAAAATAAAAACCTAAATTAGGTAAAAATCCCATTCTCTTGGCATCTAGACGTATAAATTCGTCAATCTCTTTGATCATGTGGTCGATAAATTCTGGTCTATGCTTAATAAAAAGCGCATAATTATCGCCACCCATATAAGCGGCAAACCCTTTTAAAACCGTAGCAACGCCATTCAAACGGGTTGCAACATCCATCAGATATCTATCACCACTCTGCCAGCCGTACCAATCGTTGTAAAGCTTAAAGTGCTCTAAATCCACAGCGATCATCGCCCAGTTCTCAGTAGAATTCTTCTGCAAAAATTCATCCACTTCATGAAAAAACACCTTTGCACGTAAAAGTCCCGTCAATCTGTCGATGCGTCTGCTTTTCTCAATCTCCTGTATAAACGCCTCATCCTGCTTCTTTTCTTCATCTATATCTGTGATACGACAAACGACAATGGCTTCCCCTTTAGTATCTTTGAAAGACATTCTCTGGCGCACCCAGCCCCATGAACCGTCTAATTTTTTCTGACGAAATTCTTCTGTAATCATCTTATTGGAAGACTGCAGAATACGTTCAATCATCGTTTCCTCATCCCAAAATGCCAAATAGCGATGACCATCCTCTGGATGGATTGAATCACGCAATATCTCCAACACAACCTGTTTGGTAATGTTGCTTATCTCTGGGATACGATATTTCTCATTCTCGTTCTTTATCGTAATGCTGGTACCTGTATCTAAATTTATCTCTATAACCTTGTCTACTTCCAGCATTTTTCCGCTTTTGTCATCCATAAAAAACTCCCGCTCCTAAAAAAGACTCCAATATAGTTAAATATTAGCACTCCTTCGTCTTTGACACAACCAAAACTTTTTACAAACTTGTATGCAAGTAATTGACATAAATTTTTTAAGCATTATAATGGTGTTGAGGTGTATCAAAAAAAGAGGAAAAAGGTTGTATACAATGGGAAATAAACATACTGCCACAGCAGATGGCGTTTACGAACAATTAAAAGAGCAGATTTTACATCTTGAGCTTCCACCTGGAGCCTCTATCAGTGAAATTGAGACTGCTGAGAAATACAATATCAGCCGTACTCCTGTACGTGATGCATTTAAACGTTTGGAGCGAGAAGGTCTTTTGGAAATCCGCGCTCATATCGGAACATTTGTATCCTTAATTGATTTAAATGCAGTTTCTGATATTTTGTATATTCGTGAGGTTTTGGAATACTCTGTATTATCCGACCTTGCGAAAGTTTATGACAAATCACATGGTTTACGTATTCAGCTGATATTACAGCATCAGAAGGAGCTTTTGGATTCAAATATGTCAATTGATGAGCTCAGCAGAGCATTTATTTACAGCGACAACGAATTCCATACTGCACTCTTTGATGCAGCTGGCAAGAAGAATATCATCAAATTTTTGTATTCATACAATTCACAGTACGAACGTTTCCGTACTTTTATCAATTTTAATGGCAAAGAGGATATACAAAAACTTTATGAAAGCCATTTGCGTATCTGGGATTGTATTGTAAAGAAAGATTTGGATGGTTTAAAAGATTGTATCAACCATCATCTTTATGATGGCATCAATGCTAGTAGTGATATTATTACCAAGACACCAGAATATTTTACACAAATTCACTCATAATAAATAAAAAGAGGCAACACAATGAAAATCGGTTTTGATAATGACAAATATTTGAAAATGCAGTCAGAGCATATCATGGAACGCATCTCGAAATTTGACAACAAGCTCTACTTGGAGTTTGGTGGAAAGCTTTTCGATGATTTCCACGCAGCACGCGTGCTTCCTGGATTTGCAGCCGACAGTAAACTACAGATGCTCTTACAGCTTTCTGAACAGGCAGAAATCGTTATGGTTGTAAGCGTAGAAGACATTATTAAAAATAAAATTCGTGAAGACTTGGGTATTTCCTATGACAATGACGTAGTGCGTCTTATTGATGCATTTCGCAGAAAAGGGCTTTATGTAGGAAGTGTTGTTTTAACACGATATACAGAGCACCATGCTGTATCTCACTTTCAGAAAAGGCTCGAATCATTAGGTGTAAAGGTTTATCATCATTTCACTATTCCTGGTTATCCAACCAATGTCTCTTCTATCGTATCAGACGAAGGCTTTGGAAGAAATGATTATATCGAGACAACTCGTCCACTTGTAGTTGTAACTGCACCAGGTCCTGGTAGTGGCAAGATGGCAACCTGCCTTTCCCAGCTTTACCATGAACACAAACGTGGTACCATTGCAGGTTATGCGAAGTTTGAAACCTTCCCAATCTGGAACCTGCCACTCGACCACACTGTAAACCTTGCTTACGAGGCTGCTACCGCAGACTTAAATGATATCAACATGATTGACCCATACCACTTAAAGGCTTATGGCGTTACTACAGTAAACTACAATCGTGACGTAGAAATCTTCCCAGTACTTAACGCTATCTTTATGAAAATCTATGGTACAAGCCCATATGCTTCGCCAACAGACATGGGTGTAAATATGGTTGGAAACTGTATCGTGGATGATGAAACCTGCCGAGAAGCATCTCGCCAGGAAATCATTCGCAGATATTACAAGGCTTTGGCAGGTGTTGCAGACGGCACACGTACCGAAGAAGAATTAAATAAAATAGAACTGCTTATGCAAAAAGAAGACCTTAGTGTAACAAATCGTCATGTAGTTCCGCCAGCACGAAGCCGTGCGGATGCCTCTGGCGTTGCTGCAGCTGCAATTGAACTTGCAGACGGACGTATCGTTACTGGCAAAGCCGGCGAGCTCCTTGGATCTAGTGCTGCTGTTCTTATGAATGCCATCAAGGACTTGGCTGGCATTCCACATGAAGAGCTGATTCTTTCACCAGAATCCATCGCTCCAATTCAGGCACTGAAAACACAGTACCTTGGAAGCCGCAACCCTCGTCTTCATACAGACGAAGTACTTATTGCACTCTCTGCAACTGCGGCTAACAATGAACGCGCTGCACTTGCCCTCGCTCAGCTTCCAAAGCTTCGTGGCTGCCAGGTTCATTCTACTGTTTTGATTCCTGCTGTAGACCAGAAAACATTTAAGAAGCTGATGTGTGATGTGACTTGCGATACGAAGACAGAGTAGCATGTAATGGCATGCGACAAGCTCTTGATTAGGACCTATATATAAAAATCTTTTCAAAACACCCCGCTTTTTTAAAAAAGCGGTGTGTTTTATATCAAAAATATTATATAAGGTCCTTTTTTCCTTGTAATATCCTTTTTTTGATGAGAAATGGGACCTTTTTTACATATTATTTTATATAAGCCCCCTTAGTTTTGATTTTTCATACGCTCCAATCTCTGCAAACGATACACTCCATCTTTTTCGAGTAAGAGATGTATAAATACATCATCACTTCCATTTGCTTCGAAAGCTACCAATCCGTCCTCATTTACTGGATATCCAAGGTCTATCATCTCTTGCATACTCACCAGATCCACTCCGTCAAATGCATAATAGCCTTTCAAGAACATAATCATCCACATATCTTCTGCAATTGGAATCAGTTCCTGCTTAAGGATAGCATAATCCGTAATAACATAGCCTCTAGACTCATCTGGAACCATACGGTCTTGCAGCATTTTTTCCATCATCTTGTAAACAGCTTCCTGGGCATTTTCACCTGCACTAGCACGATAATATACAACATCACTATTAGCTGGAATTCCACCATCTCCTACTAAATTTGGAAGTCTCTCCAGCATGTCAATGCGCTGCAATTTGCTGCCATCGTATTCTCTATACCACTGAGAATAATCTGTTGCCAACTGTGCATCTATAAAACGTATTGTATCTGTTGTGTACGTCAATTGATATAAATCCTCTCGCCACTTTGCACTTCCAATCTCGTTTTCATACTGTGTAACCAATTTATCTGAATTTCTTGCCCAAACTAGATCATAATAGTTAGATGCTGGAATTTCGTTACTTGAAGCACTTATGTAAGTAGGTGTATCTATGTCATAGCATACCAATATAGTTCCATTGACAATCCATGGATCTAGCTTAGATTTAAATGCTGGAATTACGTCTTCTCTATTTAGCCAATCCCAATATCCAGCTCTATATGGATCGTAAATAAACTCTACCTCATCCGTTTCCACAGCAACCATTTCTGTTTCTTTAAAATACATGAGCGAATACCAATACCATGCCTCACCTGATGACTCCCTAAAACGTGTGTACAACAAATAATCCTTACCATCTTTTTCAGTCAATACAAATGCTCCATTAATATTATGGCTTTGTCCAACAATATCGCTAGTATAGGCTGCTTCCGTCTCATATCCGCCATCAGCTTTTCCTAAATAAATCTGGATTCTCGCAGCTTCCGGATAGCCACCTGTCGAAGGATTCGCAGTAACAACCTCTATGCAATCCTCAAGTCCATCATGATTCATATCTGCAGTTGTCTTATACTCACTTTGGAATACAACGGCATCATTTCCTGTATCTTCATCTGCTGATGCGATTTTTTCATTTACTGCATCTACAATATAATTCCAAACCTCAGGGCTATCAATAATCAATTTCTTTCCTGCTTGGGCAAATTTAGGTGCTTCATTATTAAATAAGCATAAAAGTGTTTTATCCTCTAAACATGTAAGCTGCATCTCCTTTTCGCCGCCCAAGTTAAAATATAGATAATATCTCTCATATTCCTCTACGTTTTGCTTTCTTCGATAGCATTTTTCTTCCGGAACATCCTTTAATAATTCATAAAACTCTTCAAATTCTTCTTTTGTTCCGTAATAATCTTTGGCATCTTCACCATAACCTTTTCCTACTTCCAATCGTCCAAAATACGCGTCCGCATCTAAAGTTTCTACCCATTCAGAGAAATTAGCGTATTGTATTTTAGCTCCCGTATAAGTCCAAGCAATCGCAAGCACTGCCAACACTACAACTGCAACCAATGTCACAACTGCCATCTTTGGTTTCTTTGCAATAAGAGCAATACGTTCTTTGATGCTCTTACCGCTCCCTGTCATGGTCGTTGCCGTAATCAAAATTGCTGGGCGTTTTTCACAGGTCAATCCTATAAGTGTACGTCCATAGGCCGCTCGTTCTGTTTCACCCAAACGTTTAATAGTAGCTTCGTCACATGCCAGTTCTGCATCGTTGCGGGAAAGAATTGCCGCACACCAAACCAGTGGATTGTACCAATGCAATGCCACACATACAACACGAAGCACTGACCAAATATAGTCTCTATGACGATAATGGGTACATTCATGTTCTAATACATGACGCATCTTCTCATCTTGTCCCACTACCTCATCCGTTATATAAATAGCAGGTGTAAAAATTCCATATAAACAAGGAGTTTCTACTACATTCGTTTGATAAACACAAAGTCCTTCTATATTTCCCAACAACACTCTTTCTTTCCGAAGCTTCAACGAAAATCGAATATTTGAAAAAAAGAACCAACATCCAATTACCACTGCACCTACAAGCCAGACCATCTTTGCGATTTCCTCTGGTGTATGTCCCCCACGCATGGTGTTTTGCACTTCTATTTGTATCGATTCAGAAAGCATTTCATCTGGACCTGGTTTAATATCAATTCCTTGATCGTAATATTTATCTGCTACACTGTTAAACGCCTCGTCATAGCTCATGTTTGGCAGTGGTGTCTGCACAAACTCCTCCAACTGCTGTCCTTCCACGGTATCTGCCATAGAATCCATCCATGTTTCGATACTCATCACTGTTTCCCCAATTGAAAATGGGCACAGCAGACGCACCATAACCAGCGCCCACAAACCATACTGCAGACAAAGACTCATTTTCCCTTTTAAAACAGCACGAAGTGCTATCATAATCAATATTAATACAGAAGAAGAAACCACCCAATTCATCATATCTAATTCCCTCCTTCCATATCCTTTAACATGGCATACAACTCATCAATTTCTGACTTGGACAATGCCTGTCTTTTCGTCATGGCAGACAGCATCATACTCACACTTCCGTTGTAGACACGTTCCAAAAAACTCTCTGTTTCCTGTAATGCTGCAGCTTCACGACTTATGATTGGAAGAAAACGTTTTTTCGTTCCCTCACTATCACCTGCAATCACACCTTTTTCCTCTAAGCGACGCAATAATGTAAGTGTTGTGCTTCGACTCCACCCCATTTTCTCTTCTAAAAGTTCTGTTGCCTCGCGCCCTGTCATACATTCACGCTCCCACAAACATTCCATGACATTCCACTCTGCGCTTGTAAGGTTAATACGAGTATTTTCCATATCGCTCCCCCTTTTTTGCATTTTGTCTACTTTTGTAAACACATTATAGCACTAGCTGTTTACACTTGTCAACAAATACAGTACGCCATATACAATTGGTTGATGAAGCATATAAATAATAAGCGAGTGGCGTCCTATCCAACCAAATGGCGGACAGATAGAGCTTGATAGAAAAACAGCAATGTTTTCGCCTAGCTTACTGGTCTTTAGACTGCTGTATGCACGATACAGGAAATACCCCGTTGCATATAAGAAAAACCATGGAAATATGGAAAAATAATCCGTTGACCAAAAACCTGGTTCTGGAAAACCTAGGTACGTACTTAACATATTGCTATATAATTCTTCTGGCAGAACCACCATCTCTACTTTGCCTATTCCAAGATATCCGTCATTCACTGGATATGCAAATAAGAATAATAAAAAACTTGCAGCTGTTCCTAAGTAAGGATCGATTTTGCGAAAAACTTTATCACAAGGAAGCATCAGAAGCATCGATGAGCCAATTAATGTCAACACTCCAAATAACACCCTCGAATCTGGCATAAAAATAAGTGTCGCCAGTGTAATCACAATCCCCGCTCCAAAAACCTGCAAGCCGCGTTTAAGCGCCTGCTTACCCATCTGCCAACAAAATCCTGAGAGCAAGATAAAGCTCCAGCAAATTGTCTGCTGCCAGATAAATGCTATATCTGAACGAAACCATTTCCAATTATGTTCAAAAATATATACCCAATCCCAAATCGCATGGTAGGCAATCATATTAATAAGCACAAATCCTCTATATTCATCTAGAAGAAACAATCTATTTTTCTTTACTATTTCTGTCGTTTCCATACCTATGTCCTGCTTTCTTTTATCTATCTATATCTTAGCATTTTTCCTATACTAACACAAATGTGACTTTGTCACATTCTTTTTCCATTTTTTTGATATACTATATTTTGTAAGACAGATGTGATATGATTATCATATATTATTTTGAAAAGGAGAATAAATTATGGCAGAAGTAATTTTAACAAAAGAAAACTTTGAAGCAGAAGTATTAAATAGTGATATCCCTGTATTGGTAGATTTCTGGGCTAGCTGGTGTGGACCATGCATGATGCTCTCTCCAGTTATTGCTGAACTTGCAGAAGAATTAGAAGGCAAGGTAAAGGTTGGAAAAGTAAACGTAAATGAACAGAATGAACTTGCTATGGAATACCGTGTTGCAAACATTCCTACACTTTTACTTTTCAAGGATGGCAAATTGGATAAGACATCCGTTGGATTTATGCCAAAGGCTGCAATTATAGAAGAACTTGGGTTATAATTCTGGATACTACGAAAGGGGACTATAAAGTCCCCTTTTCTAATTCTATCAGCTGTTCAATTATACTCTGCGGAATATCTGCCATTTCTTCTTTCTCATTATGAATACCCCGTTACTCGTAGTAAAATTCGTAGTCAGGTAAAGCTTTCCATTCCTCAGTAGCAGTCAATATATCTTGAATTGCTTGACAAGTAGTTAGGAACTTTTGCCCTTTAACGCTTTGGGATTCATAATCATATGCAATATTATTCGCACTAATTGTTTTCTCTTTTCCATCAATACACACTGTAAGTACTAAATCCATAGATGGTTTGGATTTGACACCCTCATTTGAGTCATACACATCTGGATAATTATTTACATTTAAGTCAGCAATTAAATCATAGATTTGTTCCAGTTCTTCATCAGAAAGAATATAGGTGGTTACATAATCCTCTGGATTTGTCGCATCCGTAGTCTTAACTAACTTTCCAGTTTGACTGTCATATGAACTAATACCATAACAGCCCCATGTAAGTGAAAAAGAAAAGTCCTCTTTCCTTTTCAAATCGTTATTTCCTTTTTGACAGGCCGTAAGTAATATAGCAACAGCAATTGTTATGATCATCGCAATTATACGTCTAAATCTAGTGACTCTCTTCTCTCTCAAATAAGAACACCCCCTTAAACAATTGGAACCTTCTTATTCTACTGAATTTACCGCCCCAATGAATACTGGCATATTGTTTTTACAATCGATAATCATGTAGAGGAATGGTCTATCTAGACGCACTTCATGTATCTCATCGTAAAAAGGAGCACATTCATACATCATTTCTACAACTGTGGCTGCTCCAGCTTTGGTACCTACTGGTGAAACTTCGATAAAGGTCTTGTGGAGAACACGATTCATAAAAATATTTCCTCGAGTCGAGGACGCCATTGCGGAAAAATCTGCCTTCGATCCATCAAATGCATCCGCCATCCCCATCCCTTTTAAGAGTTCACTCATCTCCACATTATATTCATACGAAAACTGTGGTATATATGCGCTTACCACAGCCCCCTTGTATGGATTTGCAAGCATTTCCTGTAAATGCTCGCCAGACAAATTCTTTACATAATCTGCAACTGTGATTCCTTCATTTGGAAGTAGTGCCGCAAATGCATAGTCTCTGTCTTTGTAATATTTGATAAACCCTTTTACATTCTCATCTACCAAATACAACGCTTCTTCGGAATGCATCATATCTACTTTTTGTGTTTTCCCATTTGCAGTAGTAAACTTTGCATCTTCCAAAATCTGTCCTTCTTCATATTTACTTTCCCACTCCGCCTCAAAAGCAAGGGCATTGATTAAATACATAACGGCATCTGCTGGAATCTCATCCAGAATATTTTTTATCATTCCATTTGTCTTTCTCTCTACCCAGTCATTGATACTATCCACTGTCGCTGCGTTAAATGCGGTTTCATAAATGGAAGCACCATAATATTCTTCATTGAAGGCTAAAAAAGCATCGTTTATGGTAAGGCGTTCATCGTTCGTAAACCAAATCGAATTGGCAAGTTTTAGTACCTTCGAATCTTGTTCCATATATTGTCTGTTGTAGTTTGTCAGATATCCTCTTTTTACACCAAATACTTCTTCCATCTGTGCCAGAGTATTCCCTTTAGCGCCATAGGTGGTCATCCCAAGTGCTGTAATCACAGAGGTTGGCGAAATCAAAATATTAGTATCTGAATCGCCCCAAAGCTTAAGGTTTTCCTCAAACAATCGAAGAGAAAACTCACTTAAGGATGATGTAGTTTTTGACTCATCATAGCCATCTTCTGTAATCACAGTATCCTTCCAGCAATATTCAGCATCTACTCTATCCTTCATCAAATCCCTGGTCTCACTTTTTGACTGACCTTTCAATGACAAATCTCTATTGCCATTGCAGGCAACCAAAGACAGCGCCAAAACAACCACCATAGCTAATGCAATTTTTCGCTTTGCTCTTTTCATAATACACACCTCCTGCTCAGGATTCTTCTCTCAAAATCTCCACGACAATTTTATATATCCTTGTATCCATCTGTATCAAATCAGAAGTTTCATAGTTATATACCAACCCATTTCCTAACAAGACAAGATGCTTGATAGAACCATCCTCGAATTTAAAATACAAATGTCCATCTGCATTACCCTCCAGGTCTGTAGATAATTCAATATCACAGATGCTACCTTGTTCATAGGTCTCCATAAATTTTTCTATCAGCTCAAGGTCTTCGCCCGAAAGAAGCCTATTCCCAAAATATATCTCTTTATAACCACTCAAAATGCCTGTTACATTTGAAGACTCATTATCAATGATATTGTTTCCATCTTCAATCTCATAATTGTAGTCTTCCGAATCTGTAATATTCTCTTTATTCTCTTCTTTATTGCTCTCCATAGATTCTGGTTTATCATGTGACTCATTCATGTCATTATACTCATTTGACTCCACGTTGGCGTCATTCCATACATAGTTGATTCCAAGTATTAAGCATACACTCGCTGCTAACACAGCCCATTTTTTCCACGCAAACACTCTGCTTGTTGCACCTTTTTTAGGTTCTGTTATGTTTTTTGCAACGCCTACATTCCCTCGCAGTTCTTCTACATCTTCTATCATTTCCTCATCCAAGAAATTCAATGCATCGTGGATGAGTTCACTTCTTTCCTCTTTTCTCATATATGGTATCCCTCCTGCTCCAAATATGCTTTCAAACCACAGCGGGTTCGATACAACATGCTTTTTGCCTTTGCTTCGCTCATGCCGCAGTATCTTGCAACATCCTTTAACGAATCCAGATAAAAGTATCTTCCGACAAACAGTCTTCTTGCATCCGCAGAAATCGTTTTTAGATAAGCACCAATTGCCTTTCCTAATTCCTCTGCTTCTATCTGTTGTTCTACCTGCTTTGTGTCTGAAATACATTCTTCTAACTCTGATAAGGAGAAAGTATACTCGGACGGAATACGCTTATCACGACTTTTCCTACGCAAGATATCAATCGCGACGCGACGTGTGATTTTTGCAAGATAGCTTGCAAGCACACTTGGCCTGTGCGGCGGAATAGACTTCCACGCATGCATATAGGTATCATTGACGGACTCCAGGCTATCTTCCATATCCGTTAATATATTGTATGCGATTTTGGTCAGATATCTGCCGTATTTGGACTGGGTTTCTGCAACCGCAGACTCATCCCTGTTCCAGTACAGCTCTACAATTCTCTCGTCCGTCATCTGAAAATCTCCTTTATAGGTCCCTATACCATATATCTCGTCAAATTTTCTTCTCGGTTTCATTTTACACGAAATTTCCACATAAAAAAAGAACTGCTCCAAAATATAAATTTGTAGCAGCCTTATTTTATATTTTGTAATGTATATATCTCTATATTTTAGGTGTATTTTCTCTCGGTTAAATGAAATGCATGTTTTCTAAGAAACACACTTCCGACTTTTATGTTTTTTTATGTCTTTCAAAAGATTTTACAATCTGCGAAAGTATATCCGTATGATGAAAGACACCATTACATACTTTTCGTGCACTCCTTAGTGAGCCTTTTTAGAAAATATCATGAGCCATGCAAACTGTTTGACGCACTGCTTTTGTGCGGAGTTTTTGCATGGCTCATTTTATTATCAATTTTATAAAAAGGCTCACTTAGAAGTGCTAGGAAAGGATGTGCAGGCGTCTTTCTCATACGGAGCATACTTCGCAGATAGTAAAATAGTTGAAAGACACAAAACTTAAGTTGGAAGTGTGTTTCAAGAAAACAAAGCATTTCACTTAAATGTTCGAAAATACACCTAAAATATAGAGACATATACATTTCATAACATGAAGAAAGGCTGCCACAAATTTATATTTTGTGACAGCCATCCTCTATTTTGAAAATCATAATTTCTTCTCGGGCATCATTACTTTCAAATAAATCCCCACACGATATCTCGTCGTAAAATTCCAACTCATTTACCGTCATTAGATACGAGATATACTCCTCTGATGGGTAATAGAAGAACAACAACATTTCTCTTGGATCCTCATAATACGATTCCAGAATCCTCGCTATAACCTTTCGTAGTAATTCTACAGAAAATGGATTAAAGAAATAGCATCGGTTGACTTCTAATGGCACGATATAGTGTTCTGCTTTAGCCAGCTCGAACTTTGTCTTCGTTCCCGATACCGCAGTCTTTTGATTGCTGATTGCCCCCGCATAGATACGTTCATCATATTCGATTCCAATCGTATTTGCTCTCGTCTGGTAAGCTAGAAAGAAGTCCACTCGACCTTTTCCACAGCCATAGTCCAAAACAACATCTTTTTTACGAATCAGACCGCTATTTGCCAGACGTTCCAGCACACTGTATGGTGTTGGTTCATATGGATAATTATATTGGTCTGCGTTGGAATCATCACGCCCTGTTGTCTTTATCTGCAGGAGCTTGTCCCATGTGTTTTCATTTGTTGACATATTTATTCCTTCGTGTGTTATACAATGTTCATCATTTTTAGTATCCAATATCCGAGTCCCAGCACCCAGCTACTGAATATCCCATATAATATTACCGGCCCTGCGATTCGAAAAATCTGACACCCAATTCCAAATACCTGCCCCTCTTTTTTAAATTCGATTGCAGAAGCACATACACCATTGGCAAAGCCCGTGATAGGCACGAGTGCACCTGCACCGCCCCAATTTGCAAGGGATGGATAGAGGTTTAAGCTGGTAAGAATGACACTGGCTAAAATCAGTATCAGACTGCACCAGGTAGATGCTTCCTTCTGCTCCAAATTAAAATTGTTCATAGCAGTGTTTACGATAAACTGGCCAATCAGACAAATAAGACCGCCTAAAAGAAAAGCCTTAAACATATTTGCCCACAGGTTATGGGTAGGGGTTACCTGCTTGACATATTCATTGTATGCCTCATTTCTACGTTGTTCCTGAGGCGAAATTTTCTCGTTTTTCATGACATACCTCCTGCATATCCGCAATTTCTCATTTTTCTCTTAGGTATATCATGTTTTCTCAAATTTATGCACCAGACCCGCTAGAGTCAGTGCCTCTTACTCTACATCTGCCAAGGTCTCTCTTCTGTCGCTCCCCAACGAAACAGCTCTTGCATTTGTTCATCCAGATTCTCTCCTGGCTTAAAATTTCTTGCAAGCTTAATCAGATATTCCTCCTGTAGGTTCTGGGGTGTAAGACTATCTAATTTGGACTGCACCCCTTCTAATAGTTCCAATGGCTGCATATTCTCATTTAAATCTAAGGCAAAGAGCTTCTTCATAAGCCCACCTAGATAATAAAACTCATAATTCCCAAGCAGCACTGATGTCTGCTGGTTACACTTTATAATTACGCTTTGTCTTGCAATTGATGGTACCATGTTTCATCCTCCGTTTCCTATGGAACGATTGTATCATATCCTGTCAGAAAAAAGAACAGACTTCCTATCATTTTTCCCATAGCCATAGAAAATAACATCCACTTGCCCATACTTTCTTTTATGCGTAGTCGACGAAAGAAGATTGGAAACGTATCCAGAATTTCCGCAAGTGCCACGGAGAGACACCCTACAAATATCCCTGCCGAAATACCAAATATTGTAAGCATACTTCTGCCTAAAATCGTAAACAATAGTTTTTTCTTCCATGAAAACAAAGACAGTACTGTACCAAACAATATTCCTCGAAACACAATATTTTCCAAATATATTATCTTGTGCTCCAGCTTTGCTTTCTGCACCAAACGAGGAATGATGCTGATAACCACTAAAAAAGCAAAGGTTCCAGCCGCAACACCAAGCCCTGATGCCACACCAACTACAATCATAAATACCGATTTAAGAAACATCTATGGTATGTCCTTTCTCATCAGACTCTGCTACCTTGGTATTGATTAGGTCCTGATTGTATTTCTTCATTTCCACCTCAATCGGCGTAGGATCCTTGGTCAGCTTCTTCTTACTAAAGTGATTAAAGAATAGCATAATCCCAACTGCCAGGCCAATACTATAAGAGATTTCCAGTTCTGTAACAGTCGGCTTTGCCTCTCCCATTAATTGTTCATAAAAACGACTAAATGTTTTTTCAATTCCGATATCAACATGAAAGGTTATGATTGTAAATGCTGAACCAAAAAACACTATGATTGCAATCATAATCAGCTTTAAACGCTCCCAAACATGAGATTTTATCGTGCTTTTTTGATATTCTACAATAAAATCATTTTCACCACAGCTTACCACCTGCGCATTGGGATAATCCTGATGTATCAGTTCTATCACTTTTAAAATGGAAAATACCTGTGAATGCTCGTGATTGAACCTGTATAACTTCATCTGTTTAATTACCCGTAACATCCCTATATTGGTACATTCGATTTTAAGCACATCCCCTAATGTAATATTCTTGTCATAGACGATACAATTACCTGAAGCTTTCACATAAACCGTAACCTGAGACACTCTCGTCCTCCCCCTTTGTCATTTCGTTTATGTCTTCATCCCTAAATATGAGTATTCCTTCGTCAATTGAACGCTGTTCATATACATTTGAAAACACATACCACACTCCAATTGCAAGAAAAAGAACGAGAAGTCCCGCTACAACACATCGATATATCTTCATCTTCCAAATCCTCCATTTTTGTATAGTATGTACCATTTTTTGATATTTATGTTTTCTATGTAGAATTCGCTAATTTATATCTAGATTTTATGGAAAAAGATTGACACCGCATGCGGAAAGACTTACATTGAATATGTATAAACAAAAAGGAGATAGTTTCTATGGCAACCACCAAAGAAGTGTTGTCTCTTGCCGTTGAAATCGCAGATGTAATGCTGCGAAATGGGGGAGAAATCTATCGTATCGAGGATACGGTAATTCATATTTTAAAAGCATATAATGTCGAAAGCTTCGACGTGTACTTACTTTCTAATGGTATTTTTGCCAGTGCTAACGAGGACAAAGAAGATGCCTGCAGTATCATTCGCCATGTTCCATTAGGAAGTGTAAATTTATCTAAAATTGCATACTTAAATCAGCTCGCACGCGACCTTTGCACACACAAATGCACTATTTCAGAAGGCTGGGAACGTGTAAAGGAAGCCAAAAACCTACCAAGCTATTCGAATAGAATACAGTATTTCTTCTGCGGTTTGGGTAGCGCCTGCTACACCTTTATTTTTGGTGGAAGTATGATGGATTTTGGATTTTCATTCATCATCGGACTATTTGAGCAGATGGTCCTAAACTATTTGGCAGAACACAAATTCTCACGTTTCCTTCGAAATGTTTTCGCGAGTGCATTTGTATCTACTTGTACAATCCTCGTAATGCAAACGGGACTACCACTTTTACAGGATAAAATCATTATCGGTGCCATCATGCCACTCGTACCAGGAATCACATTTACGACTTCCATTCGAGACTTCCATAATGGAGATTACCTATCCGGCACGATTCACTTGATTGACGCATTACTTACTGCATTGTGTATCGCGGTTGGTATCATTATCCCTATGGCTGTATTTAATTCCTTCGGAGGAGGTGCATTGTTACCATGATTATTATAGAATTTATCGTGGCGATGTTTGCCACCATATCCTTTGCCATCCTTTTTAATGCACCTAGAAAAGAAGTCACCTACTGTGGACTTACTGGTGCGCTTGGATGGGCCGTATATTACGGAATGACACAGCAGGGAGTCAACAGTGTATTAGCCTCTCTTGTAGCCACATTCTGTTTGACCGTTTTGGCTCGTGCCTTTGCAGTAATTCGAAAAAGTCCAGTAACCGTGTACCTTTTACCTGGAATCTTCCCATTAGTACCTGGTGCTGGTATCTACTATACGGCATATTACCTGTTCATCGGCAACACCGAGATGTCAGGCTTTAAGGGACTTGAAACTCTTGAAATTGCAGGTGCAATCGTATTCGGAATTATCTTCGGCTTTGGAATCCCACAGAGGTTATTCCACAAGCTCTCACCACAAAAAATTGATCTAAACGAAGAAAGCTAAAAAAAGCTATCGCGTCATGGACTTAACCGTCTGTGGCGCGGTAGCTTTTTCTTTGCTTTCAAAGTTGAATATCCCTGTTTCCATATATCACATAGTCATAAATAGAAAAATGCACATATCCTACAAAAGAGCTCTCTGCTGTTGCTAATAATTTATGTCTGTCAAAGGTTCGAACAATTTTGCGAGTTGAGTTCGTGGAAAGAACGACACCTTAAAGAGTTTTCTTAGTTCCTCTTAGTGGGCAGGATTTACAAAATGTCATGAGCCATGCAAATTGTTTGACGCACCGATTTTGTGCGGAGTTTTTGCATGGCTCATGCTAATATCAACTTTGTAAAGAATGCCCACTTAGAGGAACTTGAAAAGTCATTACCGTGTCGTTCTTCCACGTACACAACCGCAAAATAGTCGAACGATTGACAGACACAAAAGCATCCAGCAGAGAGTCTTTTTAGGGTTATGGCATTTTTCTATAAAACTCCTATGTGATATATGGGAATAGGGATATTCATTCTTTCAAATATTAAAAAGCTACCGCGCCACAGACGGTTAAGTCCATGATGCGATAGCTAATTTTATCCTTGTGCAGCAATCTGTGCGGCGAGATCTTCGAGATATTCCCAGCGCTCCATCTTTTCCATAAGAAGCTCTTCTTTGGCTTCCTTCTCTTGGGAAAGAGCATTGAGCTTGCCGTAATTGCTTGCATTCTTTACCATCTCAGCATCTAGCTGTGCGATTTCACTTTCCAGCTTTTCGATATCTGCTTCGATGGTCTCATATTCTTTCTGTTCCTTGAATGTAAACTTAAGTTTCTTTTGATGTCCCCAAGTCTGTCGAGAATCTTGTTTTTCTACAGTTGCATCGACATCCTGCTCAGCTACTGCTTTCGCTCCAAGCGAAGACATCTGGTTCATCTCCTGTGGACGTTTGCTCATATAGTCTGTATATCCACCTTCATACTGGGTGATCTTACCATCTCCTTCAAAAGCGAAAATACGTTTTGCAATCCTATCCAGGAAGTATCTGTCATGGGAAACGGTTACAACGATTCCATCATAATTATCCAAATAGTCTTCTAAAATAGCGAGCGTCTCTGTATCCAAATCATTGGTAGGCTCGTCAAGAATCATAACATTTGGCGCTTCCATTAGCACTCGCAAAAGATTAAGGCGGCGTTTTTCTCCACCCGAAAGCTTACCAATAGGACTGTACTGCTGCTCTGCTGGAAAAAGGAAACGCTCAAGCATAGAGGATGCAGATACCAGGCCGTCTGCCGTACGCACGTATTCTGCAGTATCCTTAATATAATCAATTACTCTCTCATTTGGATTCATATAGGCTGTTGCAAATGCTGTCTGCCCACCACTACTATATCTACGTTCTTTCGTCAGCTGATGCGCATCTGGTGTAAGTTCGATTTCCTGACAATAATATCCTATTTTTACCGTCTGCCCTACATCAATTGTACCAGAATCTGGTTCCAAAATACCTGCTATCATTTTCATCAGTGTAGTCTTACCACATCCATTCTTGCCAACAAAACCGATTCGGTCACCTTTTAGAAGAATGTATGTAAAGTTCTTTACACATATCGTATCTCCGTATGCCTTTGATACATTATTAATCTCTATCGTACTACGCCCCAAACGAGTCGATAAAGAGCTCATTTCCAGCTTTTGTACTTCTTTTATTCCCTCTTGATCACGCAATGCCTCGTAACGCTGGATGTGTGCCTTTTGCTTTGTAGAACGCGCTCTTGCGCCTCTTTGCATCCATTCAATTTCTTTTCTAAGAATGGACTGACGTTTCCTCTCACTCGCACGCGCATATTCTTCTCTCTGTGCCTTTAATGCAAGAAAACCCGAGTAATTGGTGTCATAGCTATAAATACTGCCTCTGTCTACTTCCACGATACGATTACATACGCTGTCTAAGAAATAACGGTCATGGGTTACCATCAGAAGTGCACCACGCCAATTACGCAAAAATTCCTCGAGCCATTCTACCATGTCATAGTCTAAATGGTTCGTAGGCTCATCCATAATCAGTACATCGCATGGCTTAAGCACTGCTGCAACAAGAGCCAGACGTTTCTTCTGTCCTCCTGATAATTCGCTACATAGCTGCTTAAAATCATAAATGCCTAATTTCAGCATGAGTGCCTTGGCTTCGCTTTCCAGGCTCCATCTATGCGCTTCATCCATATCTGTGGTGATAATCTTGTCCATTACGTTCTCAAGAACAGATTTTGTCCCTTCAAATTCTGGATTCTGTGGCAGAAAATTGATAACTACATGATTAGCCCTGATTACAGTACCTTCATCTGGCTCTTCCAATCCTGCTGCAATTTTAAGAAGTGTAGACTTTCCAGTACCATTGATCCCTACGATACCAATCTTCTCTCTTTCCTGCACATAAAAGGAAGCTTTTGAAAAAAGCTCCCTTTCTGTATATACCTTTGTAATGTTTTCTACGTTAATGATATTCATCTAACTGATATTCTCTTCTTCCTGTTCTTTTTTTGCCTTCATAATCTCATCATTGAGCTGAAGCATCTTGGCGTCCATCATCGATACAATCGTCGCACAATCTCGAAGTTCACGGCTGATATGTGCTGGCGCATGCCCTTCGAATTTATAATAAATCTTGTGCTCTAGGCTCGCCCAGAAATCCATACCAATCGTACGAATCTGTATCTCCACTTTAGTATCTACAACTCTCTCTCCAATAAAAATTGGTACAGACACGAGCATGTGAAAACTCTGATATCCACTTGGCTTTGGATTACGAATATAGTCCTTTACAGAAATAACAGTTAAATCATTCTGTTTGCCAATCATCTCTGCAATCTTATAGATATCTGATGTAAAAGAACAAATAATACGCACGCCAGCAATGTCATTGATATGATTTATCATATTGTCAACATTGATATCAAGACTATGGCGTTTTAATTTCTTTACGATGCTTTCTGGTGTCTTAATACGCGACTTGATATATTCAATTGGATCATATTTGTGTACATGCTTAAACTCATCGTTTAAGATTTCCAGTTTTGTTGTAACTTCCTTGAGTGCGGAGTTATATAAAAACATGAGCGTTTCCCAGCTCTCCACGTCCTCATTAAAAATTAAAGATGTGTCCATCTAAAAACCTCCCCAGGTTTCTTAGTGCAGGTTTTACCTAAAACCCTTGCTCTTTTTATAGTATACCATAAATATTTTCTTTTGGGGGAATTTCACGTATTTTTCATAAAATTTTAAGCAAAGAAATACAAAAAAGGCTTGGCACTATGCCAAGCCTTTCATAAAATCCAGTTAGATTTTATTGTTTTTCTTAAGATATACAAACAAGCCACCTGCAATTGCAGCAATTACAAGGATTACAATTACAACAGTTACAACGTTGCCATCATCTTCCTTATCTCCTGAAGGTGTACCTGTACCGCCAGGTTCTGTTGACTGTGTGTCATCATCTGGTTTCTGCGAATCTTCTGTTGTTCCTGGGTCTTCAGTTACCCCTGGATTTTCTGTTGAATCAACACCTGGTGTCTCTGTACTATCCTGGTTACCTGTATTGTCACCCTGGTTACCTGTATTGTCACCTTGGTTACCTGTATTGCCACCCTGGTTACCTGTATTGCCACCCTGGTTACCTGTATTGCCACCCTGGTTGCCGGTGTTGCCTCCCTGGTTTCCGGTGTTGCCACTCTGGTTGCCGGTGTTGCCTCCCTGGTTTCCGGTATTGCCTCCCTGGTTTCCGGTGTTGCCTCCCTGGTTTCCGGTATTGCCTCCCTGGTTGCCGGTGTCATCACCTGGTGTGTTGCCGCCTGGCTCATCCCCTGAACCTGTAGCTGGGATAGGTTCTACCTTTGTTCCATTACATACGGAACATGTGTAGGTTTTTTCACCCGATACTGTTGCAGTTGCAGGTTTTGTTACAACTCCTGTATCCCAGGTATGCGCTTCTGTTACTAATGTATCACAGTGAACACATGTATAGCCATGCTTGGTATCATCTACCTTAGTAGGTGCTTCACCTTCATGCTCACATGTAACTTCAATAACTGCAGTTGCTTCGTAAACGCCAACCACTGTTGCATCATTTTTTACAGTTACAGCACATTTTACATTGGTTTTACCAATTGGCGCATCAGCTTTTACTTGAAAAGCGAGTTTACAAATATTGCCATTTAAGTTAGTTGCTTCATCTACATACCAAACACCGTTATCTTTGGTTGCATCGAAATCCTGAATATCTCCTGTTTGCATCCACTGACATCTGCTTGCCAATTTTTTCAATGCAGAGCTGTCATATTCTATAGAAATGCCTAATGTATTGGCATTTGCACAGTTTTCTAATGCAACTGTTACATATACGATTTCATTTCGTTCTGCTTTATCACCCGTAGCGGTAATTGCTGCATTTGCAGCAAATACCGTTACAGAAGCAGATACGCACATAATTAATGTTAATAATAATGCAAATATCTTCTTCACAGTCGTCAACTCCTTACTTCGTTAATGTAATTGCGTAATCCAGATCAAATCCTGCATCTGCTGGTACAAATGTCAGGCGTACATCACCCGATGTTACACCAGCCGCTTCCATAGCAGCAGCAACTTCTGCCTTGCTAAAGGAAATCGCGTTGATACCATCTTCTGATTTTGTTAATACTGTAAATGTGATATCGCTCAAAACTACTTCATTATCTGCAGTAACTACACCTACATAATAATTGAATTGATAACCACTACGGTTAAAGTAACCGATTACATAATTTACTCCAGCACCATAAGCATCTGTCATGTCTTCTAAGATAATAGAGCCATCTGCTCCATTTTCACTTTCAAGACCACAGCGAGAACAAGCAATAACACCCTCATTTGATACATAGTTATGTCCTGCTGGTGTAGTTGAATGTGTCGATTCGATTATAGTCTGACCACATGCGGCACAGTTTATTTCGTAATGATGTTCTCCAAACTGTGAACAGGTTGGTTCTTTATCCTGTACATATTCAGAATATCCAGCATGACAGGTCTGTTCGTACTGATTATACTCACCTTCACTATTACTATACGTGCATGTACGTGTACAGTTGAAATTATCCCAATCATATGTATATTCTGTAGAATTCCAGTTTTCTGTTCCGTCTGCATTTCTTGTAAGATGATAATCTCTTACATCAAAGTTAACATTATATTTTATTACCTCTTCATTAATAAGGGTTGTATAGGTTGCTTCACCATTGCTTAATGTGTTAGTGCAGGTTTCCTCAGTAAGATACTGATTGTTATCTGCATCATAGCCATATTTTACAACTCGTGAACTATTACAGTTTCTACAAACCTCTGAAATGCTACGATCCACTCCACCAACTGCATTATCTTCTACAGATGAAGTTGATTCATAATCATGGTAAGCAAAGGTATCTGCCACAACGGAAATCTCTTTCTGACATGTACCTGTCTGTGCATCATAACCAAACTGCCATACGTAAATTTCCTGCATTTCACAATTGTCTTTGTTCCATACATAGTATCTACATTCACGGATACTCAAATCGCAATCTGGACTTGTTACTGCACAGCGAATATCATTTGCATATCTCGTTGCATATACCCAGCCTTCGGTAGTCTTCTGATCCTCATATTCCTGACCTAACCATGGTTCAATTGTGTTATAGTCAAGGTCACACTCTGTCTCCCATTCATAGCTATCGTATTCTCCACAAATACAAGCCTTACGTACAAAATAGCCTCCACAGGTAGAACCATACTGACTTAAATCAATACGTGTATCTTCTCCAGCTACTTCGGTAACTCTATGATTATAATCCTCTGTTACATATCCATAGTCACAATTCTTACATGCAATGGTAACAAGGACACCTTCTTCACAATTGGTAGCGCCATCCTTGAGCGTTACCGTTTCTATCGTATCATGATGCTGTAATTTTGTAACAAATTCAAACGCTCCAACAGCATGTTCACCAACAGTAATGGTATATCTATAGGTTACATCTGCTGTACAGGTTGTAGTATCAATTACATCATAAGACCTATTGCATGTAATCATCAAATCGCAGTACTCACATTCCTCAATCATTACCTCATGACGGATGCCCATGTCATCTACATATTCATTGTAATCTCCATGCATGCAACAACCATCATAATGTAAATTCTGATCCTTGCCACAATAGCAGCTATATGAATACACATTTGTGCCTTCACACACATTGTAGGATGACAAATCATACACGTTCTTTATGCTTGCTTCATGTTCATCCCCATAATAAGTCGTACTGAGACCACAGTTCTTACAAGTACGATATTCTTCATATCCATCGCGACAGCTTTCGCCACGCATCTGATGTCCCGTAACCTCATAATCATGGTTATCGTATACATGCATTTCATCATAACGAATTACTTCATTTCCATTTGCATCGTAAACAACTATCGTTGTTGTAACAGGAATATAGCAGCCTTCTGCTTCTCCGCTTACTTCTGTCATTGTTCTGGTTGCACCACAGGTCATACATACCTGAGTTGTTGACTCCATATCACCAGACTGCCACACCCAACTGCAGCCAGCCTCTTGTGTCCACCAACCATCCTGTCCACATGGACAGTCTCTACGTATAAACTCACCTGAACATAATCCAAGAGCTTCCATATCGTATACTTCAACTGGATAGGTAGGATGTCCTTCCTCTGGATTTGGTACAAAATGTGATGTATGTGTATATTCACAGCTCTGACATTTTTCTGTAACCATATAGCCATCGAAACAAGTCATGCCATCCAATACGAATTCATAGATGCAATCGTGGAATTCTCTCTCTCCTTCATAATAACAAGAAAGCACTTCTTCCATATTCTCATCATAGAATACATAAGACTGGCTATAGGTTTCTATACATCCCTCTTTCGAAACTATTTTATTTAAAACAGCAAAAAATCCGCCACAGTCATTACATTTCTGGATTGTTGTACCGGTTTCTTCATCAAGATCATATAACCTCCAATCACAGCCATCGAGATTCAAATTATATCCAGTGTTCTCTCCACATGGACATTCGTTCTTCCAAAGTTCTCCGCCACAGAAACCATAGTCACTTAGCTCATGTCTATCTGCTGTACCATAAAAGTGTTCTCCCTGTGGTGGCTGATTGAACCATCGATTTGTTGTTCCACACTCTTTACAAGTTGCCAGCGTATAGAATCCATCCCAACATTTCTCTCCGTTTAACTGATATTCATATGTGTAATCATGATTATCTGATTGAGTTACTGTCTTAACGCTGAATAATACATCATATGCATTCATATAATCCATCTGGTTGATATACTCAGCTCTACAGTTGCCTAAATCCTTCATACGGTTATAGTCCTGACGGTAAATACCACATTCCTGACATTTCCATGTGCTGGTTTCTGTTTCTTCATCATAATCCCAGTGAATCCAGTCACAAACCTTTTCATCGTCTTCTGCCACAGTTTCCATCCACTGATTCTCTCCACATGGACAGCTATATACTTCTAATGTGCCGCCACACATATCATAGTCAGCAAAATCATAAGAAGCAATTATATCTGCATAATGTCCGTAAATCTCTTCCTGTATTACCTGTCCGCATTCCTTACATTCCTTGGTAAGAGTTCCACCATCTTCACAGCTATCACCATTTAATTCCGCAGAGATTATCTGATAATCGTGGTCCTCACCTATGCCACTGGTATATGCTTCAAAAATAACTTCACTGCCTACTTTATAGGTACATACATATTCTACTTCTGTAATACATGGATTTGCAGTTGTTGTACAAGTGTCTACAGATGTCCAGGTCAACGCACAGTTTTCACATTCAAAGGAAGCTGTTGTCGTTGTTGTATTTCCAACCTTCACCTCTTCATCAATATCTACCAACATCGATTCACAACCAGCTGCAAGTGAAATCTCACTACAGTGACCACAAGGACAAATCCATGCTTCTACGATAGACTGGCACAAATCGTATTCTGAGAAATCTAATTCCTGATAATAGGTATAATGAACACCTGCTTCTGGTTTCTCATAATATTTGCTTGAATGATCGCAGTTTTCACATTCAAATGTAACGGTATATCCATCTTCGCAAAGGTCACCATCTAATTCAAATGTCTGTTTGCCTTCATGATTCACTTCAAAGTATCCCTCTGTAAATGTACCGATTTCTTCACCATTGATTTCATATGTAAAGTGGTTCGTACCATACGCATGACAGGTATCAATTTCTTCATAATCCCATGTTACCGTACGTGTTGCACCACACTCTTCACATACAAATACACTTGGTCCATTCATACTTGTTTCGCTATCATAGCTCCATTCACAATCAGAATCTATTACAATGGATTCATATTCACCACATGGACATTCTGTATGTGTAATTTTTTCGCCACACAAGCCATGTGCTGATAAATCAACAGTTTCGCCACGGATTGCCTGTGGATGCGCAATATCCTGAGCACCAAATCCGTCAAAATCTACAATCACCTTGCCTGTTTTATCTGTAATGGTAGCTTTCATGAGACAATTGCCGATACAATCTGCTGAAATTTCCCAATCAGATGTTTCTACATAATGCATACCACATTCTTTACATTCTGCATCTTTGTGATATACTTCATATCCATTTGCATCCTTGCTGATAGTTTCTTCCCCTTCAAAGTCACAATACATTTCATAGTGAACAAGTGTCTGGAATTTGCCACATTCACATGTTTCATAAACAAACCAGCCTTCGCAACCGCCAAGTTCTTCTAAATCCACTTCCACGGTTGTTCTCTTGTCATGATCGCAACTAATGGTTGTAAAGTCACAACGTGTACAATATGCACCATCTAAATCATGGCCTAGTGCAGGAATTGCCTCTTTGGATTCATATCCGCAGATACAGGTTACTACCTTTTCTCCTGCTTCTGTACAAGTAGCTTCCTTGGAAACTTTCGCATCTGTGAACTTATGCTCTGTTTCTTCTAATCTGGCGTTACACCAAGCACATACTTTATAATGACTTTGAGAATTGTGTTGCCATGCAGTACCCACTTTGTGAGAAAGCTGCGCCTCTGTTACCGTACAAGTATCGCTATAGGTTTTGCCATTGTATTGAATCTGAGCAGTGTAAATCACATAACCTTCATCTTCACAAGTAGCCAAAATCTGTTTTTCCACACCTACTGTTGCCGCTTTATCTACCTGATGACCACAACCTTCTACCTGACAGGTTAGGTTAAGATTTGCTGAAATCTTTGCCTTATCCCATGTCCAGGTTGCTTTATAATCATGTCCTGTCTCTGCTGCATCGTATTCGATTTCTTCATAATCACAGTTCTTACAAGCATGTAAAACATAACCCCTTGTTTCACACGTTGCTTCTACTGTAGTATCTTCGTAGTCATGACCTGGAGCGATTTCTACTCTGTTAATCACACTGTCACATCTACTACAATCTGCATTATAATATCCGTTCTCTGTACAGGTTGCTTCTTTCTCGTCCACTACATAGTCATGACCGAGTTTAGGAACTACTTTATCTGTCCATTTTGTAGAACAACGTACACATACATGAAGTGTATAACCATCCTTATCACAGGTTGGTGCTATCACTTCTGTTTTTTCTGCAGAGCCATGTCCATACGCATCACATCTCTGTGATGGAGTTAAACGAGTTACCGTATAGTATGAGAAATGTTTTGTTGTAAATGTCACGAAACCATTGCTGTATTTCCCCTGTACTGCTTCTACTTCACCCGCATCATTGATATACCATACGTCGATACAGTCTGCATCATCCGTTGGCTGCAAGATATATGGAATTGTAATGGTAACGTTACCATTAAATTCCGATACCTGATTGCCGTTTGATGTCATGCTGAAGTTATATACTGGATTGTTTCCAATCTGTTGTGCATATTCAGCATTAAGGTTCGCAATATTTCCTACCGCTGTTGTTTCTGCACTAATCTGTACATCCCCAGATAATTGGCCTAACGTATCCGTATCTAATTTAATTGCGGCATCTTTGAGTTCTACTTCACCAACACTTGCCAAGGTATCTTTGTCTACGGTAGTTACTGACTGTGCAGATGCATCAATTACTTCTCTTGTTTCATCACAACCCTCTACAGTACATGTATATGTAGTTATAGCTCCTACTGAAGTTCCCGTTGTACTCCAAACATGAGCATCTGCATTTACTGGAATCTCTTCTGTATAGGAATCCCCACAGGAACAGGTATATGTCTTTACCCCTGTATGTTTACAGTTTGCTTCTTGTGTAATCGCAGACTTATATTCATGCTTCTGATAATGCTTGCCATCTACAGGAGTGCCACAAACCGTACAAGTATATACTTCTTTCCATTCACATATTGCGGCGTTAACAAGCTGCTCTTCCGCCTGTGTACCAAGCACATGTGCAATGGCTGGTTCTACATGGGTACATCCCGGATTCATACAAGCACGTTCCTCACATTCTTCCAAAGTAGAATCATACAAATGACCGGTTGCTACTATCGAATAAGTTTTTGTTGTTTTATATTCAACACCATCATATTCTGCCGTAGCTTCATACGTAATGCTGCCTGCTTCCGTACAGGTTGCATTCACACTTTCCTTTACTATAATTTTCCCTGGTTCAACTGGAATGTCCACATTATTTTCACCGCAGGCGCATTTATAGTGCGCAGTAACAGTCACACCGCCGTCACTCTTCTGCCAGGTCCAGATTGGTTCTGCATATGCATGAACCTCTTGCTGGAATCCCTCTGGATTAAGGAGTAACTGCATAAGCTGCAGGGCATCCCTACCGCTGATGTCTTCTTTATCCTCCGCAATGTAACCATTCTCCTCCAACGGATATTCTTCTCCGTTTACTGAATGATATAGAAGATAAATCGCATCGTTTTCTGACACTGCGCCGTCCTTATTCAAGTCACCATAGGTATAACAGGTATCCCCTTTGATGCCTGTAGGCTCTTCCGCCATAACGGAAACAGCGAATGCCATACAGATTAGTGCAGCCAAAGCAACTATGACACTAATCTTTTGGATTGTCTTTCCACTTTTTGACATCATACTCATCCCTCCATTTTTATTGTACCCCTATTACATCCCCATCTCAGGGTACACTTATACATAGTCATTCTACCCCTCAAATAATGGAGTTTCAACACTGCCCCACCTCGAAATTTTTCGAAAACTCACATTTCTCCCTATTGCACAAAAGAAAGAGCGAGCATCTGTTGATTTTTACAACACATACTCGCTCTCTTGCTCTTATATCGTCTATTTATTTTAGCAGGATTCTATCAATCAAAGCACCATAGGTATCTCGCAAACCTCTCATCACTGCATTCGCTCCTTCATAGAAACTAGAACGTTTTGGATGAATAATCTGTACGCCTGCTTCTTCTATCCTTTTCACAGTCGATTCTTCTTGCTGGCGTACTGTCTGTCTATCCGTATAGGATGAATTCTTTGCTGCAGAACTTACTATCTGCTGCTGTTCTTCTGTAAGCTTTTTCCACACCTCTTCCGAGATTGCAAATGCAATCGCATCATAGGTGTGATATGTCAAAGACATATATTTCTGTAATTGATATATGTGCATGGTATAAATAGATTCAATCGAGCCCACATATCCATGACAGGTTCCGCTTTGTAATGCCTGTGTAATCGCATTACTGCCCAAAACTGTTGTTCTTGCGTTCATTGCATGCAACACAATGGCTGAATTTGATTCCTCGCTCATTGCAAAATTCTTATTCTTTAAGTTCATAGCATTACTGATTACATCTTTGGTGGTTGTCAGACATTCAAATCCATCCGAATAATATGCAAGCACACGAATATTTCGCTTAACCAAATCGTTTTCGATTCCTTTCTGAATCTCACCATCCATGAATTTCCATGCACTTTCATATCCATCAAAGAGAAATGGCAAAGACGAAATATCCATTCTTTCGTCCATCCCAGTGAAATTAGAGACATTCGATACTACGATATCTACCGTATCTTTTTTGTTTGCAAGATCGGAAATCATAGCCTCGTCTATCACAGTCTTCTCCGTGGAAAGAATCTCTACGCGAACAGCCCCCTTCGTTCGTTTCTCTACTTCATCTTTAAATGCTTTCACTGAAGTGTAATGTGTATCATTTTCCTGATATGCCATTCCAACGCGAAGTGTTACCTCTACAGCCCCCCAGTCATCATGCTCATGATTATGACCACCCAGATTCTCATTTCGACTGGCAGCCCAGATGAGAAGTCCTGCGGTAACAAGTAACACCACTGTAGCAACAATAATAATTGCAATGGTTTGTTCCCTTCTTTTTCTGCTCTTCAATAACTTCTTTCCCATACTAATCTTCCTCTATTACATGTAATTCCAAAAACTGAAACTCAATTTCTTCTACAAAGTTATCCTGATAAAATCTGGTTTTCGCCAAACGCTTGAATTCCTTGATGTTGGAGTCGAGCCAGATTGGCTTACCTAAATCTAATCGATTACAGGCTTCGTGCAAGGCGTTAAACACCTTGTGTGTACGGGTCTCGTCACTATAATCTTCAATTGTTTCTGAATTTAACATGTGGGCGTTATCGTCAAACACCTTGACCCAAATACGCATAATACTTCATCCTTTTCTTAATTTATACACAAACGTTACTATTTATTTTCTACGTCGCTGGCGATTCGCCTCATACATAAGCAGAGTAGCAGATATCGCAGCATTCAAAGACTCGACCTGTCCTTCCATTGGAATCTTAATGTAAGTATCTGCAAGGTTTGCGATTTCATCCGATAATCCATTTCCTTCGTTTCCAATTAAGAATCCACATGCCTTTGTGTAATCTTCTTCATCATAAGAATGCTCTCCCTTAAGGTGTGCTGCATAAAGCGAAATGCCTTTTGCCTGTAAGTCCTTCATCGTACCCGCCAAATCTTCTGTTACATAAAATGGCACACGATAAATACTCCCCATCGTAGAACGAATCGTCTTTGGATTAAACAAATCTACTGTCGTTTTATTCATAATAATACCAGTCACACCAGCGCCTTCACCAGTACGCACCATCGTCCCCAAATTTCCCGGATCCTGAATACTTTCCAAGATAAGCAGATGGGTATTATTCCCACTCAATAATTCCGACAGGTCATAATCTGGCATTGTTACCACAGCCATAATCCCCTGTGGAGTCTGTGTATCGGATACACTCTTAAATACATTGTCAGCTACGACTTCGTATATAGCATGGGCTTTGTTACATTTATCTTGTAGCTCTTTTAAAAGCGCATCGTTTTCTCTATTATTTTCAAACCCTTCCGCCACATACACAGCCTTTAAGGCATCTACTGACGCCTCAACCACCATGCGTGGCCCTTCTACCACAAATGACTTTGTTGTTTTTCTTTCCTTACTCTTCTTCAACAACAGACTCACTTGCTTCATCTGCTGATTACTTGTACTTGTTATCATATTTCTATATCCTGTATATTCTTTCTATACATATTTCTAATTTAAACATCTATATTTCTAACTTGATAGAAAATGTGAGTGTCCTGTAATTCGGTATGTGTTTTTGACCGTTTAGAAACTTTTGTGTAGCTCTTAGTGGTCATGCTTTTCTAAATGTCATGTGGCATGCAATTGCTCGAGGTGCACGCTTGCACCGAGTTTTGCATGACACATGTAATATCAACTTAGAAAAGTATGACTACTTAGAGCTACTAAAAAGTTGATATAGGTCTAAAATACATACCGAATCACAGGACACGTATATTTTAAACAAGACTCTTTGAAATATAATGCATGTAATCAGGAATATCCTTCTTCATATTCAATGCTTCTTCGATATCAAAGTCGGTGAATTCTCCATTTTTGTATGCTACTACACGGTTGGTCTTGCCTTCACATAATAAGTCTACCGCCATTGCGCCCATTACAGATGCATAAACACGGTCCTTACAGGTTGGTACACCACCACGCTGCATGTAGCCTAAAATAGAGGCACGGGTTTCCATACCAGTTGCTGCTTCGATACGCTTTGCCATAGATGCAGAATGTCCGATACCTTCTGCGTTGATAATGATGTGATGCTGTTTTCCTTTTTTACGATGCTCGATAACGTGATTGATAATATCCTGCTCGTTGTGGTTGTATTTCTCTGGAAGAAGAATATCTTCTGCACCACAGGCGATACCACACCATAATGCGATGTATCCTGCATGACGTCCCATTACTTCAATGATAGTACAACGGTCGTGTGATTTGGAGGTATCACGAATCTTATCGATTGCTTCCATTGCTGTGTTAATCGCTGTATCAAATCCGATTGTATAGTCGGTACAAGCGATATCTAAGTCAATTGTTCCTGGAACACCGATTGTGTTGATACCATGCTGTGCAAGAGCTAATGCACCACGGAAGGAACCATCTCCACCGATAACAACAAGGGCATCAATACCATGCTTCTTACAGATTTCTGCTGCCATTTTCTGTACATCTGGGTCTACGAATTCTGTACAACGTGCAGTCTGAAGTTTCGTACCTCCACGTGCGATTGTTTCAGAAACATCAGATGCTGTCATATCAAAAATATCTTCATTTAAAAGACCTGCATATCCTCTGGAAATTCCTTTTACTTTTTTGCCCTTAAAAAGGGCTTCACGAACAACTGCACGCATGGCAGCATTCATACCTGGAGCATCTCCCCCACTTGTTAATACACCAATTGTTTCTACCTGCTTAGACATGGTTTTCCCTCCCATTTTTATTCTATGCTTTTTTCTACTACTTTTACGTTTTTCTCTCCCATAAAAGCATGTAAGGTCTGTAAAAGCTCGTCGTTTACACCGACGGTATAATTCTTACCCAATCGCTTAATCGCTTTGGGATTAGCCACATAGATAACTACTTCGTCATTGCCATCGGAATCACGAAGGATATCCATAAGAACTTGTTCTTTCTCTTTGTACTCTTCCATTGTACCAAACTGGAACCATAAATCACAACCCGTTTCGTCAAATGGAACGATTCTTTCGCAAATAATCTTGCCATCCTTATCGTCTTCTACGGATGCATGACCTACGACAAATACCTTTTCATCTGCATTTAGATATCTTTGGTATTTCTCATAATCACGTGGAAAAATAATAACCTCTACCGTTCCCGTCAAATCCTCAATGGTGATATACGCCATCGCTTTATTGTTACGGGTAAAAGTCACCTTTTTCTCTGCAATGAGTCCGCCTACGATAACATGCTGGTTGTCCTTGATTTTAACCTGACTCTCCGCGCCTGTCTTCATCGCATCCAGATTACCTTCTTCTGCTTCCTGCAATGCAAAATCAGACGCTACCGCATTGATATTCTTGCGAATTTTCTCTGTATATTCCTCAAGCGGATGTCCACTAAGGTAAATTCCCAGTACTTCTTTTTCGAAGCCCAGCATCATCTCTTTTGGGAATTCTCCTACATCTGGATACTGTATTTCATAATCAGCTTTCTCTTCTTCGGTAGCAAAATCAAATAATGTCATCTGACCTGCAACAGAAGATTTCTTCTTAGAAGTCACCTGATCAATCATGGATGCATAGACAAATGTCATCTGCTTACGAGTACCATCTAAGCTATCGCATGCACCTGCTTTAATCAAATTCTCTATTGCACGTTTGTTGACATCACGTTCCGCTACGCGCTCGATAAAATCCTGCAAAGTTCGGTATGGACCACCAATTTTACGTTCTTCGACAATCTTGTCAATGACTGGACGTCCAAGACTCTTGATGGCGTACAACCCGTATCTAACATTTGCACCTTCTGCTGTAAATTCTCCCCAGCCGGCATTAATGTCAGGTGGAAGCACATCAATATTCATTTCCTTACAGTGATTTAAATATTCCGCTGCTTTTGCAGAATTATCAATAACCGAGGTCATAAGCGCTGCCATAAACTCTACTGGATAGTAATACTTCAGCCATGCAGTCTGTACACTAATAACAGCATATGCTGCCGCATGCGATTTATTAAATGCATACTTCGCAAAATCGACCATGGAATCATAAATACTGTTGGCAGCTTTCTCTGAAATACCATTCGCCACACACCCTTTGATACCCTGCTCTTCATTGCCATATACGAAGTTCTTGCGCTCTGCATCGATGACATACTGTTTCTTTTTACTCATGGCACGACGAATATTGTCCGCCTGTCCCATGGTATACCCAGCCAGTTTCTGTACAATCTGCATTACCTGTTCCTGGTATACAATACAGCCATAGGTAGGCTCCAAAATACTCTCTAGCTCAGGAGTCACATAGGTAATAGATTCCTGATTATTCTTACCACGAATATAGTCAGGAATAAAATCCATAGGACCCGGACGATATAGCGAAATGCCCGCTACAATATCTTCAAAGCTCTGTGGCTTTAACTCTCGCATGAAGTTCTGCATACCACCGGATTCTAACTGGAATACACCTTCTGTCTTTCCCGTTCCGATAAACTCAAGTACCGCTTTATCGTTAAAATCAATATGGTCGATATCGATATCAACCCCTTTTGATTTCTTAACATTCTTCACCGCATCTTTTAATACAGTCAGTGTACGAAGTCCCAGGAAGTCCATCTTAAGAAGCCCTAATTCCTCAAGCTGTACCATGTTATATTCTGCGGTAGGTGTACCATCGCTGGCACGACCGAGTGGCACATAATCACTTGCCACACCTGGATAGATAACAACACCAGCTGCATGCACCGATACGTGGTTTGGGAGACCTTCCAATTTCTTCGCCATGTCTATAAGATCATGCATTGCGCGATCTCCTTCATAAACTGAACGTAGTTCTGGATTCATCTGAATCGCTTTATCTATCGTAATATTCAGTTCCATTGGTACCATCTTGGCAAGCTTATCCATATCTGCATATGGGAAGTCCAAAGCTTTACCAACCGCTTTGATAACGCCTCGTGCGGCCATAGTACCAAAGGTTGTAATCTGTGTCACAGAATCCTTACCATACTTCTCAGTAACATATTCAATTGCACGATAACGCTCTGCGTATTCAAAGTCCACGTCAATATCTGGCATGGATACACGTTCTGGATTTAAGAAACGTTCAAACAGCAGATTATATTTCACTGGGTCTACGTTGGTAATTCCGGTACAATAGCAAACTCGGCTACCTGCCGCAGAGCCTCGTCCTGGACCTACCCAGCAATCGTGATTACGACACCAGTTGATATAATCCCACACGATAAGGATATATTCTACGAATCCCATCTTCTCGATGATTCCAAGCTCATACTCCATATCTCTATGAATCTGAACTCTGTCTTCGTCATTATATTCCGTGTTGTTTACGTATTTTTCCTGGAACCCTTCTTCACAAATATGAACCAGGAATTCCTTGGCACTTGTAAAGCCTTCTGGCACCTCATATTTTGGAATCTTATAATTACCAAATTCAAGCTCTACATGACAACGGTCTGCAATCTTTTGTGTATTATAAACTGCCTCTAATGCATAAGGGAAAAGGCACATCATGTCCTGCTCACTCTTTACATAATACTGTCCGCCGTCATAGCGCATACGGTCTTCGTCTGATACCTTCTTGCCCGTCTGGATACAAAGAAGTACATCATGAGACTCTACGTCTTCCTCGTAGGTATAATGAATATCATTGGTACATACAAGTTCAATACCAGTCTCCTGACTCATACGAAGCAAATCGTTATTTACACGTTTCTGGTCCGCAATGCCATGATCCTGTAATTCCAAGAAAAAGTTCTCTGGGCCAAAACAATCTCTGTATTTTAAGGCTGTTTTCTTTGCTTCTTCATAGAAACCTCTCACAAGATAACGTGGAATCTCTCCCGCCAAGCATGCAGACAACGCAATAAGACCTTCGTGGTATTTCTCCAGAGTTTCAAAATCCACACGAGGTCTATAATAATATCCGTCTGTAAAACCAATGGAAACGATTTTCATCAGGTTTTCATATCCCTTGTTGTTCTCTGCCAATAATACCAAATGGTAATATTTATCGTCTCCATGGCTGATTTCTCTATCGAATCGGCTGTTTGGCGCTACATAGATTTCACATCCAATAATCGGATTAATCCCCGCATCCTTTGCAGCCTTGTAAAAATCTACTACACCATACATAACACCGTGATCCGTAATCGCTGCAGCATTCATCCCCAGCTCTTTGACACGGTTGACATAATTCTTTATTTTATTTGAACCATCTAATAAACTATACTCGGTATGAGTATGTAAATGTACAAAAGCCATAGGTGGCTCCTTTCTAACTCTCTACTATATCATTTATTCTACTACAAAACCTATGTTCGTACAAGTTTTACTTGGGAGGTCCGTCGCAAAATATAAATTTGCGGCAGCCTTTCTTAATACTTCCAAAAGAAATATGCCCCTATGTATTTCTGCAAATTTCTCTCGTTAAGAAAAACGCTTAATTTCTAAGAATCACGCTTTCTACTCTTATGATTATTTATGTCTTTCAAAACATTTTACAATCTGCGAAAGTATATCCGTGTGATGAAAGACATTTTTTC
>JAZSCQ010000057.1:0-21130 GCA_045530745.1 Agathobacter sp. | reverse complement strand
CTCTTTTGTCGTCTGGTTTAATCCGCGGTTTGCGTTTAATGCGATGCTTACGATAAGCACCAGCACTAAGACTGCGGATACAATACATGTAATCAGAGTCATTTTGTTTGGTTTCTTGTTTTCCATTTGTTTCCTCCATTTTTTCGTTTTCTACATAACGAAATTTTAAAACCACTTATATTATATCTATTCAGATTTCAATGTACAAGTTTATTTATTCTTCATATTTTTCCATGATTACCGTCATAACGTTTGATACACTGCCTTGTGTCCCGATTGGGTGCACCCAAGTAAGTGTCGCCTCTACAGAGAGGATTCCCTTTTCCATGTCCGCTTCAAGGAAGGTCACGGTAAGGTCGGATGCACTGTTTATCTGGATGGCGAGAGACTGTAAGAATGCTGCTTTCCACTCGTCTTCCGTCTGTGGTCCGCCCTCTTCATACATAAGGCTTGTCATGGCGTCTTCCATGGCGGATTTAAGCGCATTGTCCAGTTCTACCTGACGAATTCCCCTTCCATGGATGGTAAACCCTGTCAGGATAATTACCAGGGCGCACAAAGCTGCAATAAAAGCAATTAACATATTTCTCATGTTTTTCTCCTACTGGTCTGCTTCCACCGGAAGCTTGAATTCATATTCTGCAAAACCTCCGCCTGCACCATATATTTTTACAATTACGGTATATGTACCGCTTTTGTGCAGGTGTAACTGGTCGTTTTCCTTGTCGTATAAAAACGATGCTGGGATTTCTTCTAAGTCGTCGATTTCCTGTTCACTCATTACAAGCATCTCGCTGTTGCCCTCTGCGTTTCGGATGTCAACCAGATAGATGGCAAAACCATCCTCCGTGCTGCCGCTTACCTCTGTTCCGTTTGACAGTAGTACTTTAAGCAGGTTCTTAAATGTAAGTACCTCTCCTACTTCTCTGGCTCCTGATGCATATTGAATAACAGGTGCTTCTAATGCCTCCGCTCCTGCACCACCGATAAAAGATGGTCCACTTGTTCCTATATTTTCTGTGTCTATCATGGATTCATAAACTTCGCCTGCATTTCCAAAGACACCCATTCCATCGTTAGATGTGTTCGAAAAGAAGACACTTACGACAAAGAGCACACAAGCACCGGCGATCATCAGGTGATAATACTCCCTAACAAAGTCTTTTACCCTTTCCATAAGCCCGTCTCCTTACACTGTGCCTGCCAGAAGTGTGAGTATTCCCTGAAAGGCAGCAAACGCACCACCAAAAAATAGTGCCCAGAGCAGTCCGATGCCCGCAGCGGTGCCGATTCCTTCTTCTGCCACGTCTATGATTAAGCTTTCTATGAGTTCGTTGATTTCGTTCATCGCATTTCTCCTAATAGCTTACTGCCATAAGCAGGTTCATGAAAATAAGGAATACGCCCCCAAACAGCATGCCCCAGAGTGCAAACAGCATCAGTTCCTTGATTGCTTTTATAATTGATTCCATGTCTCTTCCCCTGTCTTATATGATTTTGTTCTGTATTTTCTGCTGTCGGATTCCAAACAGTGGAATTTCAAAGTAATAGGTAAGTTTTACCTCGGCATAGCTTTTCATGCCAGCCTTTGATGCTGCATGTACATTTACTTCCAGCGTATAGCCGTATGTTTGTGCTTCCGCTATGCAGTTATCGATTACTGTGGTGTTATAATTACTTTCCAAAATTGCTTTGGAAACCGATTCCATGTAGTTGTCGGCAGCCACTGACTGGGAGAAGGCTGTGGTCACACCAAAGCCACTTCCAATGATGACAAGTGCTGCCAGCACTCCTACAAATGCTTTATATACAATATCTAAATGCATCTTCTTCCTCCTTCCTATCCCAGCAAATCAATGATTCCACTTACGGAGGTTACGATTGCAATGACCAGATACCCCATACAGCCAAAGCCTGCACACAGGAATGGTATCCAGGTAAAGGATTTGAGGCTGTCCTGAAGCATCAGACCGTCTCTTTCTGCCTTTTCCAGACTCTTAATGTTCTTTTCGATTACCACATCAAGCACCTCGCTGTCACGGTTTGCTCCTACTGCAAGGGAGTAGAGCTTGTGCATGATTTCATTGACACCCTGATTGTTAAAGTCTTTAAGGAAGGACATATAGGCGTCTGGATCATGGGACTTAACCGAAAGCATGCCTGTAATACGGACAAGCTCACGTTTTAATACCGGCGGAGCTGTCTCAATCGATTTTTCAATAGCACCTTCCACGCTTTCCCTTTGTAATAAAAGCATGACATCAAAGAGCCACTTGGGAAATGCTTTTGCAATCTCCTGACGGATCGTACGAACTGCACCTACATGAATGATTGCATGTACATTACAGCCCGCAAACACGATACATACCGACAGTGCCAAGGTTACCCATGATGGGAAATTGTATAAAAGCAATGCCGCTGCTATAACAGAAAGAAGCACAAAAGATGCATATTTCCTTCGCTCTCTCTTGGAATCGTAGTTCTCCAAATAGTCAAAGTATGCATTGGCACTTTCTTCACTCATACCCCTTGGGTTTATAAGAAGTGTCTTTGCTAGGCGGTTATCCATAAATACAAAGTAAAGCACGAAACCAATCAGTAGAAGTGTATCTATTATTTGTGTTACAGGTAGGTTTACAATATCCAGGTTGGAGCCTCTCATAATGTGAAGCATAATAATGCAGATAATTAGGAAAAAGGCATAGATACATGTGCCAATATTTCTGTCCCATACTTTCTTAACACGAATCCCTTCTACCACTCCCTGCCATGCTGTTCGCATGCTTTCTAGTATTCTAAACTCTCTCTGGCATTCGCCGCCGATTTCTTCTGCGTTTAAAAAGAAGTTATGAAGGTTTCGCAGTTTTTCGCAGTCATATCTTGATTCAATAAACGAAAGGGCATCGCGTTCAGCTTTTCGGATGTCCCATTTGCCTGCATCGATGATTTCAATGGCTTCCTGCAAAGTACTATGCATTGGGCCTTGTGGAAAGCAGGTTATTGTCTCTTCCAACGATTTGATGACATCCTGCGTATATACAAAGGACTGTGCCATCTGGCTCATATAGGAGTTTACGTCATTAAATCGATTCGTTTCATAAGTAAACTTCTTCTGATTATATAAAAGACGTGGTACACAGAGCATATAAACAGCCGCAATCACGAGCATCAATACGGGATTAAGCTCAAACAGTAAACCTACGACTACTGCAATGAGGAGAAGTGCTCCATAGTAAAGCATGGCTTCTTTTCGGTCATACTCCTCTCCCATTGCTTTTAATATCTCTGTTACATTCAAAGGTGTAATCTTTTTCATTATTCACCTCCGAGATATGCAAATATATCTGTTCCAATCTCTGATTCGATTCGACGTCTTGCTTTTTCTGGGACTCTGTCTTTATAGAGTTTCCCATCTTCTACTACGAGTACTGCTTTGTTTTCATTGTCTTCTCTTGAGAAGAAGCATACCTGGTCAATGTAACGGAAGATTCTGCCACTTGCATCTGCTTTTAATTTTAAAAGCACACTGACATTGACATAATTATGTAGGGAATTGGCGATTCGTGTTGCATCCTGGCCTCCACCTAACATATTTACACCACGGTCAGGAAAGTTTCTGGCATCCCCTGTATGTGTGGTTGTCATAATCGGAATCCCATTGGACACACATTCAAGAAATGCTTCCATGTCGTTTCTGCCACGAAGCTCACCCATCATAATTCTTCTTGCATTCATTCGAAGTGCAGTCTCCATTGGTGTCTTATAGTCTCCGTCGGCTACCTTTAGTTCTGCACAGGATGCCTCTTTATTTATAAGCGGATAATGAATTTCCGCAACGTCTTCAATTGTAATTACTTTTTCATGTTTAGGAATTACGGATGCAAATAGTTTCAATCCTTCTGTTTTTCCTGCTGCTGGAAGTCCACAGAATACGATATTCTCATGTGCCCTTACACAGTTTTCTAACATATTCATGGTTTCTTCTTCGCAGTAGTTATTTGCCAAGGCAAACTCCCTGCTAATACGAAGTCCTCCATGGGACTTACGAATATTGACATTCGTAAGTCCGCTTTTGGACTGGCTTTTATGCAGACAGGTAATACGCAGTGTCTCCGTATCTGCCATAGCGGTATGCTCCGCAGGATTGAAGTTACAGTTTACACTTTTTCCTACCAGCGCTGAGAAGTTCTCCCAGTAACTCTCTACGAGTGCTTCGTCTTCTACTTTTGCTGGAATTGCTGACACTCTGGACTGCCAGATGTTTCCACAGTTAAAATCCAGATCTGTCACATCATCATCTTCTAAATATCTCCAAATCTCTGGAAATATTCTTTGAACATCTTCGTCTTTTAGTTTTAAAGTGCTCACTCTTATTCTCCTTCTACGTTACTATGGTGCAACACCAAGCAAGCCATTGATTTCTGTCATAATCTTGTTTAACACATTTTCCAGAGAGGTATCAAAAAATCCCCCATCTGCCACAAGCGGTGTTACAATGGCATAAATTCCTGCACAAATAGCAAGTGCAAGTAAGATTCCATAAAAGATTTTTACAAATCCGCTTCCAATTTCTGAACTTTCTGTTGGCATAACCTTCCTCCTTTGTACTTAAAATATTATTTTTTGTCTTCAAGATTTTTGTATCTTGTTAACATTTTTTTACAATTCTTGGATATTGCTTCTTGTTTTATTTCCCCTCGTTCGTACATATCCAAAAGATATGCAGCCATGGTTGGAAAGCCCTTCAGAATAGAAGAAATACAAATATCCTTTTGTTTTTTTCCCATATTTATCTTGATAGTTATATCATAGGAAGTACCACGTTTGAGATCGTTGTCGGTAAAACAAGCTACTCTTTCAATATCCTTGCAACTAAATTGATATTTTCGTCCAAAACATGTTCGAACCTTTATGCATTGATTCTCGACTTGCATATAAAAAACTAATCTTGTTATCACCATAATAATGGCAATAACCGGAATATAGCTCAAAATAAAAATTTTTCCAAATGGTACTAGCTGCTCCCACATGCTTATAGCCATAAAAATCATAACTATTTGCATTACCAAAAAAAGTCCACTTCCGTTAAGAGTGTCTTTTCTAGAATAAATAACCTTAAACCTATTAATCCCCATACGCCATCTCCCAACTATTTGCATTTTTTCTATTTGAGTTCCACGAGTCTTTCCATTCGCCTATCAGACTCTTAAACACGTCAATTAAATGATTCCATGCACCATCAAGTGCTTCCGAACCAATTCCTTTTAATAATGTCTTTAGACTTATTTTTGATGCATAACGTAAAGACTTCGTCGATTGTGAAGCCCATACATGCTTCCAACTTCCAATACCCTTATTTATTTTAAATATTCGTATAGTGAATTTTTCACTTAACCAATATCCTGCACCTGCCGCAGCCGCTCCTATCAAACCTGAAAAGAGTGCATTAAACATTACCTCACCTGTCGACATGTCACTATTTTTTATCATAATGTCACCTAGGTCACCAAATAATGAAGATGTAAACTCAGATGATGCACCTATAAACATAAGCTCCTTCATCGAAACGGCTGCTCCACCCAACGAAAGTATATGTCCTAAACCTCCAGATACTGCGCCAGATACCGCGCCTCCAAAGGCTCCATTCTCAACACCTTCAAGGAATGAACCACCTGCAAGTGCACTTGCAATTCCACCTGCTAATCCGCCTATTACAGTACCAATTAGAACACCTTTTGCTACAGCTACCAACAAAGCTGTCATTACTGTTAATGCTGTTCCAGCAGTAAATACGATGACTAATACGGCCGCTGCAACCAGTATTAGCGTAGCTATTGCCTTCCAATGTTCCCTACACCATTCTGTTGCAGATGCAACTGCATCTTTGGCTTTATCCGTCCATGACTTCTCACATTCTGGTTTTAAGTAATAATACGCTTCATAAAACTCATCTTTTCTCTGATTTATGATATCTGCAACTTCCTCATCAATTTGCACAACCTCAGATATAAATTCCTCACTTTCACACTCTAATTTGTCCAGTGAGTTGATTTTATCCTCCTGAGTCTGCGTAGATGCCTGTATTGAGATTATAGTATCACTTAAATCACAAGTGCTTGGGCTGATAGAAAGCATCTGTTTTTTTATAGCAAACAACTCTGACTTATAATTCTCAACCGATTCTTTGACCTGTTTTATCATTGTCGGCATCTGATTAATTTTATTTGCACTTAATGCAATCGTTGCCATAGCTCAACTCCCTTTTCTTTACTATAACTCTTCCATTCGTTTTCTTTTCTTGATATACAACAACACGTAGACTGCTACACCTATAAAGACAGCCGAAGTTGCAATAATAATCCAAAGCCAGAAGAAACCAATGTGAATGTTTGCTTTCTCCTGAATATTGTATGTATTTCCGGCCATATCACTGAGTACGATTCCTACATTGTGCCAGCCTTTTTCCAGTGTAAATGTCATGGAATTGTCTGTTTCTGAGTAGTCAAATACAACTTCCTTTCCGTTGTCATATACTTTACATTGCTGCACATCAAGAAGCTCACTGATATTGGATATCGTAATTGTCTGTGCTTCTTCACTACAGTACCACTTCCAAGAATCAAATCCGCCTAAGATATCACACGTAGGTGCAATATTGTCGATATGCATCCAACCTAAATCGATTCGATTACCGTCGCTTAATATAGAAAGACATAACTCTATATCCGTATCACTTTGGAAGTTTTCTTTAAAATAGTCTGATTCCAAAGTAAATCGATACATCTGCATACCATAGATACTGCTATCTGTTGTCGCAATTGCATTCGTTTTATATACCGTACCGTTATAGTCTCTTAAAACGACTTCTACGTCTTTCTCATTCTCCGCAAGTACAAATATATCGATATCCTCAAAATTATCTGGACTCTTACTGATTGCAGTTCCGTTTTCATATTGGAAAGAGTAAAGACCTGTCTTGGCGTCTATATCACTGTCCATGATATAAGCTAAAACCTCTTGATTTACCAATCGCACATAGGTATTAACATTTACTTCACTTTCATTGCCTGCCTTGTCTACCGCTATCAGTTCTAGTGCGTATACACCATCTGTCTGGAAATTTGGCAAAGTAAATTTGCTTCCCATAATGATGCCTGTTTTTGCACTATCGTCTTCCAAATAAACTCTGGTAGGTGTTATGACAGTTGCACGTTCTCCTTCTTTTTCGCTGACTGTATAAACTGTCAATACATACTTGATATGCTCGATATTGGCATCATCAAATTCAATTGTTGGAGCGGCTTCGTCCTGTCTATAGTAATCATATACATCTACATATCCTATATCATTTGCACTAACTGGCTTTCCATTTCTCGATACAATGGTTGGAATCGTTTTGTCAATTTCAAATACAACACTTTGCCTCTGATTTACTGTATTTCCAGCCAAATCACTAGGTGTCATTATTACCTGATATACACCATCGTTTTCCACTGTAAATGATGCCGTATGTACATCCTCTAATGTATTCCAAGTCATATTGCGCAATATTTCATCCGTTATATCTTCAAAACCTTCACTTGTGTGCTCTGCCCCTGCGGCTTTCTTAAGCACCTGCAAATGAACCAATGCTGGATCAAAGTTGTGTTCTGTAATTTTGATATTCACGGTTTTATCTTCATTGAAACTATCTTCTGAGTCAGTATCAATAAATGAGGCGAAATTCTCCTCAATCTGTGGTTCTGTCTTGTCAACATAGAATATCTGTTCATTTCCGCCGCTATAATTTACAATTGCAGTATGGTTACCTAAATCTATGCCATTTACATCAAATGTATAGTCTCCTTCTGCAAATTCCACCACTGCGACATATTCGGTCTTTGAGTTCTGCGTGAAAGTATACACTGGCACCTCACCAAATGTGTTTTCTATCACTACATCTATCAATTCTGGTGAAATATTTCTATCGATAACAGTAAGGTAAGCAACACGATTTTCATCATAATACAAATCCGTATCATCATCTTCACCAAATAAGATGTTTATGATAGGAGCTGTCTTATCAATTGTAAAGGTTCTATTCTTTACACCTTCAAGCTGATTTTCCGCATTATCCGTTGCATCAAATGTAACGAAAACATCATTGTCATCACTAGTAAATGTAAATGTCTTCTTTACTTTTGTGACCAGATTATTCTCTACCGCAGCCACAATCCAGCCATCTTCTAAAACGTCACCAACCTGATAGCCTGTATTTGGGATTTGAATGTGCTTTCTTGCATAAGGGTTCTGTTCCGCACTTTGCACATATCCAATCTCTCTGATACCAGACCTTTCATCCGTCACTTCGACTGTAAAACTATTTCCTTCTACATAAAGCGGATTTCCCATTGCATCATGATATAATGTTTGTCCGTGTTCTGTTATCTGAATGGTTGGCTTGGTATTATCAACTATATATGCTTTTGTTGTCAGTTCTTCGGAACTATACTCGGCATTATCCAATACCCTCAAATAGACTTGCCCTTTAAAATCTTTTGGAATTACAATTTCTGCCTTTCCGTTTGTTAATTTTTTTGTCCCTAACAATTCATTTGCCTTTACTCCATCTTTCGTATAAACTAGCCTATATTCCAGCTTATCTAAACCACCCGAAGGAAATCCATCCACAGCATAAACCGTCAGTATCATCTCCTCCTTAAAGAAGAATCCATATTCTAATTGTTGTACAAAATCCTGAGTCATTTCAATTCCATTCGAAGATGCTGGAGTGAATTCTACCTTTACAATCTGTGGAGCAGTTATATCAATATAATACTCATCTGTCACCTCAACAACATTTCCTGCATTATCTATAGCAGATAGCACAATATTATACTTGCCATCTTTATCGGCATTAACCTCTGTTGAAATAAACTCCGTATCTATTGTATAAATATGCTTTTGGACATTTGCACTACTAGTATTTTGTCCCCATTTTTCATTAATAAGAACCTTTCCATTTACCATGAACCTTACTTCGCTAATACCTGAGTCTACATCCTGTACAGAAAATTTTATTTCTTTGTTTGTGGCATAGCATTTTCTATCATCTGTCTGTGACCCACTTTCACTTGCTGGCAGTTCTAATGAGAGCACTGGCTTAATTTGCTCTACCATTACATCATCACTTCCTAAGTTGTCTCCAAGTACCAATGCACTTGTCGTACTCTTTCCGAAATTGTCATAGATCGTCACTGAAATGTTCTTATATTCAATTTTGCTTGCACTTGAGAATTCATAGGAAAATAAGCCATTTCCCTCGTGCGTCATCTGTTTTGTTTCAGTTGTCCCATTGCAATCATACGTTACCTCTGCACGACTGATTCCACTATCGTATTCTGAGTCCGAAGTTTGTGCTTTAATGATAAAATCATCATTCGTATAAATACCAAAGGTCAATATATTTAATATTTTATCTATCAAATTGCTCTTTTTCTCAATTGTAAATGAGTCAATCTTCGGACTAGCTAAATCTTTATAAATCACTAGAGGTTCTATTTGACTGTGATTACCTACTAAATCGGTTACTGTACCAGTTATGACATACTTCTGTTGTGCATCAGGCTGAATATCACTTATATCCACTTCTACATAATATCCATTCTCATCACAACAAATATCATTTGCTCCAAATGCAAATTCTCTAGCTATTGCAGCATTGTTCGCATTTATCTTTACGACAATACTACTCAATCCTGAGAAATTATCTGATGCATCAATCTGAATCTTGATTACTCCATTTTCGTCAAACCACCATTTACCCTCTATTTGTTTGCCATTCTCTCCATTTACGGATATTGGCTCCGATTCTGGTGCCGTTGTATCAATACAAATTATTTTCTCTTGAAGACTCATCTGATTACCTGCATTGTCAACTGCAGATACCGTGATTTTATGCTCTCCCTCCGCAAATTCTCTTATTTCAAACATTGCAGAATGTGTTGCTACTATCCCATCAAAACTTGTCTTTTTGTAGATTTCCCTGCCATTATCCATAATTACAACAGAATGAAGTCCACTATGCACCTCTCCACTTTCATCCTTAACCGTAATAGTAAGTGCTTCGTCATTACCTACTACTCCATACCAGATTTTATGTTCATTGTCTTCATATCCGTCACTGCTAAATTCCCACTCAACTGTAGGTGCATCATTTTCTATATACAAATTGTCGTTTTCAATGCTATCCTCTTCTGAAACCTCTGACAGAGTCTTGGTCGTGGTCCATCCAATATTGTCTTCAACGGTAATCTTCAAATTTGTTATTATTTCATCTTTATCTTCTCCTGGAATCTGTATCACATATTTTCCATTACCAATATCTGTCATTTCCCTATCATTTATTAAAACTGTTTTTACCCCAGATTCATAAATATCGTTCTCAGATACATCATCAGCTTCAACAACAATTTCTACCGCATTATTTGAAAAGATACCATACTGTAAGAAATTTATAATTGTATTAGTGAGATTCGTCTGCACCGCCTTTATTTCCACGCTATTGATATTTGGCGCCGTCTTGTCACTTCCAATCGAATCTTTAAAAGAAGTTTCCGTAACATTCCCTACATTATCTGTAACTTTGATATATAGAGTATGTTGATTCCCTTCGACTGCGTTTTCATCATTAAATATCAACTGGAGAAGTGGTGAGCACTCTTTCACAATACCTTCTACCGTTAGCTCATACTCTATGTAATTCTCGCAATCCCATCCATACTCTATCTTTGCAATGCCTGAATCTACATCCGAAATATCAATAGTACAAGTAATCCCCTCTTTATCACTAACAAAACTTGGATTTGCTATAGTTGACTGTTCTTTATCGAATACAAGTATTACTTCTTCGTATACTATTTCTTCTACTTCGTATCCTTCTACTTCGCCTTCGCTTTCACCTTCGCCTTCGCTTCCGCCTTCACCTTCGCTTTCGCCTTCACCTTCGCCTTCGCTTCCGTCTTCGCCTTCGCTTTCGCCTTCACCTTCGCTTTCGCCTTCACCTTCACCTTCGCCTTCGCCTTCGCCTTCGCCTTCGCTTTCGCCTTCACCTTCGCCTTCGCCTTCGCCTTCGCCTTCGCCTTCGCCTTCGCCTTCGCCTTCGCCTTCGCCTTCGCCTTCGCCTTCGCCTTCGCCTTCGCCTTCGCCAACAGTGTTGTCTATATAAGCTATTAAGTCAAATGTTTTTGTGGTCTCATCTTCAGGCATATCCAAGAAAAACTCCGCTACTGCATAATACTTTCCATCGTCATACAACTCCACGCTTACGGATTTCGATTCTATTGTCTCTTCTTCCCCAAAGTATATCGTTATCTGCTCATTCTCTTCTGCCACTGTTCCCACTGCCGTTACAATTGCTTTTACATCTTCATTGGTATAAAATACGCCATTAAACGAATAGAGTGAGGTTTCGTCCTCTTTTTTTACAAGCCTTATGCTATCGATCATAAAATCTTCTTCTGTTTCTGATGCCATATATACTGTAGGTATACTATTTAAGATTGACATAGCAACCAAAAGCGCTGCTATCATACGTTTTGCAAATCTCATTTTATCTCTCCCGTATTACATTATTTTATTAAATGCCTCATAGAAGGCAGTCTTTGTTTTTGCTCTTTTGTATTTGTGAAAATATAGCAATGCTCCCACAAAAAAGCAAAGAATCGCCAAAATGGCAAATCCATATAAAGGAACTAACACAAAGGGAGAGTTATATTTTAAATCTAATATTGCTTCTAACTTCTCATATACCCCTGTAAAATTTAACACTGCAAATAGCACCACCATTAGTAAGCCTACCCCCAGAAGCACCTTTATATATGAGCTAATAACATATTTTAATATTGGATATTTTTCTAATAACTTTCTCATTATGGTGTCTCCTCTAAAACAATACTTTTAAAGAATTCTTTAATTTCTTGCCTATTTATTCCAGTTTCTTTTGTGATTAGATCAATATATTCATCGTTGTCCAACACGTTCTTCAATTTAACAATAGCATTTTGATAGCTTTCCTCATTCTGATATTCCTTTAATGTTTGATAAGCCGCCACAATCTCTGTCTTACTTACTTCCACATTGTAAATAGCCTTCGCCAAATCATACCCTATGCTATTATTTACATTCCCCAAACTTATGATATCTGTAGAAATTTTCTTAAAGTTACGTGCATTGGCGTGCTGCATAATTTCATCAACACGCTGTGGTAATAAATTTTGATTATTCACTTCCATCAAAAGCGATACCAGTAATTCTGCCTCATATTCTGATATATCTCCGTCCAGATAAGTAAAAGACGCTATTTCTTCATACATATCATTGACATTATTTCCCGTAGCAGTCGTTATCAAATCCTTCGAGATTTCCTCTAGCTGATAAAACTGGGTATCATTATAATCGGACTTTAATGTTTCCCATTTATTCTCTGCAATGGAAAATGCCATTACATGATATATGGAATAAATCACTATGAAGAGTGTGCACAAAGAAAGCATGCCTCCACTAAGCGAAAATGCATTTTTAGCTTTGATATTCTCTTCCTTCACAATCGTTGGTGCCGAATCCTTTGCATTTTCAATATCTTTTCTCAAATCCTTATAGGAATGATAGTAATCCTTATTGTTTATATCGAGATAACCTGTCGCTCTTTTCCTAGTACACTTCTTTATGATATTTTCAAGCTTTTTGTGGTAATGGAGAGAGGTACACGATAAGTCTCTCTGACAATACACCACATCTCTCAATAAATTATTTCTATAAAAATTGTATGGTTCTACAGAAAACTCTTCATTTTTTGTAACTAATTCAAAAATATTTAAACATTCCCAGAAAGTAGCACCAAAAGAGAAAATATCACTCTCGATAGACATTTTCCCTTGCTCAAAAGTCGCTTCAAATGGGCACTGCGAACCTGCTACTGCTTTTGAATAACATTCTGGTGCTGCATAACCAAGACTTCCATACTGATAAGCACGATCCAACGTCTCTGCTTTTGTATAGTCCACTTCTGGAAGTTTACTAGTAGCAAAACGATTCGCTTTGGTAACTCTTTTTGACCTCCCAAAGTCAATCAATACTAATTCTTTACCGTGACGTGTAACCATGATATTCTCTGGTTTTATATCTAAGTGGAGGATGTTTTTCTGCTCTGTAACAAACGCCAAAATATCACATAGGTTTATCATGAACAACAAAATCTGATTCTGATATTTCAGCACATTGTCATAATTGTAACTATGGGCAATTGCATTCTTCTCTTCTTTGGTAAAATCCGGATAATTTACCCTTTTGCTTAGATTGTTTTCTAGTGATTCGATTCGTCTGAGTTTCCAATACTCTTCCATGCAATATTCTTCCAAAGACCATCCATCGATGAATTCTTCCACTACGCAGAAATAATCTTTTGCATTAATCACACCACCAAGAACCCACTCACAAGAAAGACTGAATTCGCCCAAGTCCTCTACTACATCATCTACACGAACAATGGAGCGGCATTCTCTTAATTCTTCGAATATCTTCCATTCCTCCTGTTTAAATATCTGAAGTCGGTCAACCACTTCTCCATCCATATAAACAGACTTTGGTTTAAATTTTAATACACAGGAAAACTGCATTCCTCCATCCTGTTTTGTTTTCAACCCCTTATATACAACACTCTCTGTACCGATTGCAATAAATCCGTCTTTGTTGATACCATAAGAGGTATCCACTATGTATTTATAAGAATTCCCAAAAATTTCACTGCTCATGATTGTTCATCCCGCCTTCTTTTGTATCAGAAAAAACCAAGCTATATATAGACTCTTTTGAATTTTCTGCAAGAACCGTAAGTTCTTTTACTATTGTCTTTCGTTCCTTTTCTATTGTTGGAGTCACTGCTGCTCCGATTGATGGTCTTCCCATGATTTATCCCCCGCGTATAACCTTATGTATTTTTTCTTTATTTTATCTTCCTCAACATTCTCTATAAGGTAGTCCTTCATTTTTTCCATCCCGTACATAACAGTTTCTAGTTTTATTTTTTTTCTATTCTTTGCTATAATACATATCTTTTCTGCTTTCATTATTTGATTAATGGTTACTTGCCACCTTACCTCCACGATTTCAGAAACATGGAAGCTATATTTCCCAAAAATCGTTTTCACAGTAATAATTTCGTCACAAACCATAATCCTGTAAAATTTGGATTTTATCATCAAATAACCGGCTATTAAAAAACCTGGGCTAAATCCCATCAAGAGAAATGTTACGGATTCTTTATTCACAAACACTTGTAGCGCTATAATGAATGCAAAGAGCAAAGATGACGCAAGTCCTAATTTAAAACACTCCTCAGATAAATACACTGAAAATCTTTTTTTTCTACCCATACACTAAATCATCCTCTTTATTATTTTTATAAGCAAAAAATTTTCTCCACATTATCTCTATACTTGAAATATGACTACTTGAGCATATTAGAATCAAGTCATCTGTAATAGATGCTACTATTCCTTTTGTTATAGACTTAATGGAGAATTTTCTTGCACTTCCTGTTCCCAATTTAGTTAAATATGTTTTAAATACTGCCGCAAAACTATTACGCCCTTTTGTAATACCCTTTATTTCTACTGGAAACATCTTAGCAATAAATCCCGCCCAAAAAGCATTAATTCCTGTTTCATATAATATTTCTAATGAAGATTTCTTTTCCGTTCCAGTGATATTCCTAAAATGTCCTGAGAAAAATACAGATACTCCTGCACTCACAGAACTCACAATAAACGCGTTTCCTCCTGTAAGTAGAGTTAGCAATCCTCCTACTGCACCTCCAAACAGTGCCCCAAAATATTCTTCTCCACTACTAAAAGACCATTCGCATATTGTTATACTAGTAATACAATCTTCTATGAACTGACCAGATATATTGGCAAATGCCCCTACTAATGCAGCTATACCTACTACTTGTAGACCAAATGTAGCAACACTTAGAATAATCACTGCAGCGATAAAAGCCCCTACCACTATAAAAGATACAACAGTTAGAATAGCATCCCAATGTTCCTTACACCGCTCTCCAATGCTTTTACCGAAATCACACATTTTATCCCATATATTCTTTTCGCATTCTGGTTTTAAATATCCATATTTCTCATAGAACTCTGTACGCTGTTGGTTAATCACATCTGCTACATTACCATCAATGGAAACCGCATTTTCTATAAATTCTTCTGTAGCTTGTTCTAATGTCTCAAAGGATTGTACCTTTTCCTCCTGTGTCTTTGTAGAACTTTGTATAGAAGATATCACATCATCCATGTTGCATACACTCGTTTCAATGCACAGTGCCTTTTTCTGAAGCAGTTGTAATTCTTCTTTATAGTCTTTTACTGCAGACTTTATTCCTCGCACTAATTCAGGCATTTGGTTTACTTTGTTTGCATATAGCGCAATTGTTGCCATAATTCGCTCCTTCTACCGGCTTAAGATGAGGTCTGTGGATTTTTATTAAATTCCCCCAACTCTTCATCTAGTTTTAAATAATTATCCTTGATATCTTTGATTACGCCTTCATTGATCGTTTTTAAGACATCCTCAATGCTACCTATTTTTTCTAATATGTGGTCAGTTTCCTTTTTATATGCCTCTGCACCTACACCTTGCCAATTATTTAATAGAGTAGTATTTATACTTTCAAATTCCTTCTTTATAGCATTAAACTCTTTTACCGCATCAGCGCTATCTTTTTCAAACTGGACCAGTTTGTCAATATCCGCTGATACAAATTCTACACTTTCCATATATCCCCTCCACTATGCTTTGATAAATTTCAACTTTAATAAATTATCTGCTTCTACATCATAATAGTAGCCATCACCAAGTTCACATCTTGCATAATCCTCTTTCAATGTTTTCACATCCATGTTGCCAAAGATTGTTTTCTGGCCTCGCTCTCCTGCAAATTCCGCGATATTGTCCAATAAAAATGCAGTAGATACAGCATTGTTAAAAAACGTATTCTGCTCTCCGTCACTTATCTTTTGTACATCAGAAAAAATAAAGCAAAAACCTTGTTCTTCAGCTACTGCTGCCATCTGTGGCAGAATAGCGTTGATAAAAAACTTGTTTTCAGTTGTGTTTAGATACACCAACTTGCTCTGAATTACGAACACCGTAAATGGTGGACACTCTTTTTCGCAATCTGGAATTCTCGTAAACTCTTTTGGCATTTCTTTACTTACGCCGTATATTCCAGCCATGAAACGTTTATCGATTGCCATATAATTATTGTTTAAATACACATAAAACTGTTGAATCGGAGATAATTTTTTTACTTTTTTATCACCATCTTTTAAATCAAGCTCTATCTCTTCGTATTTATTAATCAATACCGTATCTTCATTGTCTTTGAGTGCATTATAAATAGATTCCAACTGATTTCTACCATCATCAAAGAAAACGAATCTCGCATCCTTTCTCTGTTCCTTAAGTCCATGAAGCAACAGATTCAGCAAGTTGGTCTTTCCGAATTCCTTTTTGCCATATATTGCAATCACATGTGATTTCTGAAGATCTAGCTTTACTGGATTAAAATCCACATAATCAAGTCCTACACTTACTGTCTCCTTTTCTACAATTTCCGCTTTCCCTGCCTGCTGTATAAGTTTCTCATAGTCTTCTAATGTCAGTTCCTTTGGAAATGTTTGATATTTTTTCACACACTTAGTATATTGCTCGCCTTCATAAAGAAACTTCTGTCGAAGCTTGGACTTAAATACGTCCTGGGTATCTCCTCGTCCTTCCGTGGCATAAGGCAATGTGCATTGCAACTCATAAGGCAAATTCATACGGAATGTTCCTGTCACTCCTTCTGGTTTTACGGTTACATTTGCAAATCCATGCCCTGGATTATTCCCGATTAATCCGACTTTTTCTGTAAAAATCTCGGTATACTTGTCTCGTGGCATCTCTAATGCGATTTTTTGTTTGAAGCTTCCCAAATAAGGTGCAACCCCTTTGGTATCTACTGCTGTAATCACAATGGTAATACCCTTTGACAAACCGTCACGGCTTAACTTTGCTAATTTTTCCTGATATGCCATATATCTTGGCTCATCAATAAATGCGTTGATATTGTCAATAATAAACGTGGTATGCTTCAGATTTACTTCTGAATCACGGAAATTCTTCCCATCCAGTTCCTGTATGTTGTCTTTTAAAATACTGTCTAATATTTTAAATACACGTTTTACATACTCCTCATTCGAGTTGTCGAAATAGGCAGATACCAATGGCATCTCTTTATATTCCGCCAAAGCTCCACCAAAATCGAGAATAAAAATCTGCTCTTGCGCTTCGTTATACTGCTTATGCAAGATATTTACTAAATTCTTAATAAATGTGGTTTTTCCACTCATTGCTGTTCCAAATAAAGCAATATTGGAATCTAATAAATCTACAACAAAGGGTGGCTGCATCTGTATAATCGGTATATCGAATTTTCCTAATGTGCATAACATCTTTTGGAGACTCATTTTAATCCCTCCATTCTGTTTCATCTAATATATTTCCTGGTAATGGTGGTAAAAATATTTGACGTGGTTTTTCTACATCATCACCTATATCGATTATTGTATTTACGATATAAGCAAGCTGTGTATCGTGTTCGTTTACCAGTTCATTCTTCTTTCTTGCAAGTTCATTATCTTTTTTGGAAGAATAGAAGCTATCGTTAAATCTACCTGTATTTGGAACTTCTGTTACTAGAACAGGTGCTTCGATATTGAGGTTTTTATTTGCACCGGTGTAAGCGGACTGGAAGTATTCAAATCTCGTACCTGTACCTACTAAAAGGTAAGCACGTCCATTTAATGGCATCGTTGGTGCTGCTGCCACTGGACTTCCAAGCATTTCTTTGGAGGCCTGTTTGGTCGCAACCTTTAAACAAATTCTGGCTTTTGAGTTCACTCGGATATCATCTGTAATCGCACCTTCGATATTCTGAGAAACTAATACAATATGGAATCCTAAGGTTCGCCCTACTCGAGCAATCGTCGTAATCTCTGCGATGAAATCAACGTCACTACTTTCATTTGAAAATCGTTTTAATTCTGTAAATTCATCTACTACCAGAACAAGATGTGAAAGTGGCGAAAACTCCTTCATATCTTTGTCTAAAATGCTGTTCTGTTTGTCATTTAGCTTCTTTTTTAATTTGTCAATCGCTTCCTGTGATCCGCCATTTGCTTCTAATTCTTTAATTTGACGAATGACTCTAAGTGCTCTGATGTATGCATCTACGTTGTCTACGCCCAAACTAGATAGTAACAATTTACGTCTCTTTATTTCCGCATTTAATGCCTCTAAGAATCGTTTCAACATATATGCCGCAGAGGTTCCCTCATCTTCACCAGCCGTATCTGTTACAACACCTACACAATGTGGCAAACTTCCAAGACGATCTGAAAATCCTCCACCTTTCATATCTACCAACATTAGGTTTAAGTCCATTGGTGAGAATTTCATGCAAAGTCCGATTAAATATGTGATAATCGTCTCTGATTTACCCGAACCAGTTGTACCTGCCACCAACATATGTGGTCCATCTGCTTTTTCGTACAAATCAAGATTCATCGGTCCATGCTCATTTTTGCCGATTGGAACACAAAGATTCTTTGTGATATCATTCTTTTCGATTTCTTTCCAGCTTTCTAAAATGCTATCTCTTATCTCGTTGTTCTGCACCTTTTCCAAACTATAACCATATAGTTCAAAGAGCGTAACCATGGATGGAACCTTACCATTTTCGGCAATTCTTGTGTAATAAATCGCACTCAACTGCTTATAAGCCAAAGCAAACTGTTCCGTATATTTCTTCTCATCAAATATGTACTCATTTTCAAAATGCTTATATTCAATCAGCTTATCGGTGTCATTTGCCTTTCCTGTATCACTATCTCCCTCACTCAATACGTTTAATGTTTCTCTACTGAGAATGTTGTATCTCTTACTGCTTTTTCTCTCTTTTGGATTGTCTTTATCGATATTTACAATGTTTCCACAATATTTTGGAAGCTTGTCTTTTACACTTTGAATAAAGATAAATGTAAGTCCTAACGCATTTGTGTATGGTTCTCCTTCCTTTGGTGCTTCTGGAAGGAATTTGGAGAAACCTGTCTCTTTGATATCGTAATCATAGAATACGATACATACGATTTGAGTTAGTTTTGTCGCTGCTGCTTCTGCTTCATTTTCCTCACTCTTATTATTGGAACGTTCATTCATAATACTTAGCAGTTTGCCAAATACAACACCTGAACTATCTTTATCAAATACGAATTGTGATACCCCATCAAACAATTCATTTGTATGAGGCAAATATTTATAGTTTTGAATTTCCGCAGTTTGCTTTGCAACATCATCTTCTTTGTCAAAGAAGAACACAAACTGTAAGTCTTCTGGTGAGTGATAATATGCTAATTCAAACACTACATGCTGGATAAAATTCTTTGAAATCTGATTATTATTGGAAATAACACCTAATGCACCACAGGATTTTAAATCTAATAACAATGGTGGTTTGCTTCCATCGTCACTTCTTAAATAGTTAAACCCTATGATTTCATTGCGGTCATTTACATCCACGCCTTTATTTGCAAAGTTGTAGGCCAAATCCGTAAGCAAAAATTTATTTTTATCTTCTTCTGCTCGCTCTGCGGGTGTAAGTTTTTTGCGTCGTCTTTCTTCTTTCTTGGAAGGTAAAATAATCTTTATGGTATCGCCATGTTTTTTGTAATAAATGTCATAAAACACATTATCTTTTTTCTCACTTTTAATCTCAAACAAAGGCTCTACCTCATCGGAGGTTCCCAGAGATATTCTCATAAAATCATTATCATTTTGAGAACGTGAAAAAATAGCACTATTTATTTCTGCTGTATTTTTAAAGAGTGTGCCCATACTTGGATAAACACTATTTAGATATTTGATGTCGCTTTTTTGCCATTCATTGATGGTCTGGATTTTTCGATTGATGTAGTTCTCATAGTTGGTCTTCCATTCTTCTACATTACCTTCATACTCATGTTTTTGTTTCATGTAATTGTAGAGAGAGGTAACCAATGCGACTACCCCCATAGCTCCAGACATCAATAACATATTGTTTGAAGTACTTGTCGCATTTGGAGAAAACAACATCACCACATAACGTGCAACTAACATACCTCCTGTAGACAAGACGGTTGGAATAATGACATCTAAAAGAGAATTCTTTTTCCCTTGAGGCATACCATCTGGTGGTAAAATATCAATTACAGATGATTCAATTACATTTAATCTTCTTGTACTGATATTGTATTCTAGCGAATCCTCCTCTTTTAGAATGTAGCTATTCTCGCTTTTGGCAAACAATGATACTGGGGTAACTTTTGGTTCTAATGTAAATAAAACACAGCTAGATGTAACAAATCCTAATTCATCTAATTGCATATCCAAAACACTTACATCATCGATTATCTCTGTTACGTCAATAATGTTAAAGTCACCTTTTGCGCTGTACATTACCTGTAATTCTTTTCTTGTTTTTAGATATGTGTCTAAAAACTGAAATGATTTTTCATATTTATCATTCTTTTTCAAACCGTAATACACGGATTCTATAAATGCACGTAATGTAATATCTTTTAATATAAGAAATGTTATCTCCTCACGGATATCTGTATCCTCAAATCTTACAGATACCATTATCTCATTGTTCTTCATCCCAGTTATCCTCTCGTATATCCTTAAATAGACAATTCTACTCGTTTCTTATCTATCTTCTTAATTTCTCTTGACTGTATAGTAACCCTCGTAATTGTTGGAAGGCTGACTTTTGGATTTTCTATCTTTACATAGTCTTTTACCTGCACACTCGTTGTCGCTACTTCTGGGAGGGTTACTTCTGGATTTTCTATCTTTACATAGTCTTTTACCCGCACATTTGCTGTTACTACTTCTGGCAGGGTCACTTCTGGATTTTCTATCTTTTCATAGTCTTTTACCTGCACATTTGCTGTTACTACTTCTGGCAGGGTCACTTCTGGATTTTCTATCTTTTCATAGTCTTTTA
>JAZSCQ010000009.1:0-26318 GCA_045530745.1 Agathobacter sp. | reverse complement strand
CAGCGTGCTTGTTACAGAAGCAGTAAATGCTTTGGCAGGCAATGCAAACGAAATGTTAGAATTTATTGATGGAACTGTATTAAATGACTATGACAAATTAGTAGACGTTGCAAGCCAGTATTATGCAGATGCAGATACACTCGATTCTATGATGGATCACATTGATGATAAATCAACAGAAATTCAAAGTAATATCACAAGCATCAACGAAGGCATCGATGGTATCAATACAGCAGTAGATGAAAGTGCACAGGGTGTTACAAACGTAGCAGACAGTGCATCACAGTTGGTAGAAATGCTTGGAAGCATCCGAAATGATGCAGAAAGCAACCAGGAAATCTCAGATGAGCTATCAAATGAAGTAGCTCAGTTTAAACATATTTAAAAACTAACGAGCCGTAGTCGCAAGGCGAGTCCAAGTGCTCTCGCACATTTGACTGTCGTCAAGACGAGTCCAAGTGCTCTCGCGTCGATTGCTTTGCAATCATGCACCTCGTTCCGAGGTGCTGACGCTCGAACAATTTGGCTATCGCCATGAGATGAGACTACGTCCAAGTGCGGTCCAAGTCGCTGCTACGCAGCCATCAACCGCTCCGCGTTTGAGACTTGGACACAATTTGGCTATCGCCAAATTTCCAGAATAAAAAGAAAGCGACTTAGCAAGTAAACTTGCCAGTCGCGTTTTTTCATTCTTTGCACTTGGACTCTTAGTCGTTTGTGTAGTTATCAAAGTAACCCTGAATGAGGATAACAGGTGTACCCTTGTCACCAGAACCTGAAGTAAGGTCACAGAGGGAACCGATGTGGTCTGTAAGCTGTCTAGGTGTTGTACCCTGAGAAGCCATGTTGCCTACGAGGTTGTCCTGTTTTGTCTTAATACTATTAGAGATAGCTTCTTTTAATTCTGCACCGCTAAGGTTTGCAAAATCATTGTCAGCCAAGTATTTTAATTTCAATTCGTTTGGTGTACCGATAAGGCCATCTGTAAATGCAGGAGATACAACTGGATCTGCAAGCTCCCAAATCTTACCCTGTGGATCTTTGAATGCGCCATCACCGTATACCATAACTTCTACATGCTTTCCTGTTTTTTCTAAGATAGAAGCCTGGATAGCTACTACAAGGTCCTTACATTCCTGTGGGAATAATTTAATCTTGTCCTCTGTAGATTTGTTAGAACCAAGTAAGCCGTATTTTTCATTGAAACCGCTGCCGTTTACAGAAGCTGTAAGGATGTCATCAAGACCACATACAACTTTAGCACCGTTTTCGCGAAGAATACGTTTTGTTCTTACACGTGTGTGAATGTCACAGTTAATGATGCAATCTGTGTAGTTTAAGATGACTCTTGGGTTGTTTGCAAAGATAACTTCTACTTCAGCACCAGCTTCTTTGATGATGTTTGAGTAGTAATCTACATAATCAACACCTGTGAATTCGTGTACATTGTCACCAAATAATTCACGGTATTTTTCTAATGTGAGTACATCTGAGTATGGGTTGATGCCTGCATCATCCAACTGATCATATGTTAAAAGTGCGTTACCTACTTCGTCGCTTGGATAGCTGAGCATAAGAACAACTTTCTTACAGCCCATTGCGATACCTTTTAAGTTGATAGCGAAGCGGTTACGGGAAAGGATAGGGAAGATAACACCAACTGTTTCTCCACCAAGTTTTGCTTTCACGTCATCCGCAATATCCTGAACACTTGCATAGTTACCCTGAGCTCTTGCTACGATAGATTCTGTTAATGCGATAACGTCTCTATCGCGAAGTTCGAATCCTTCGCTCTCAGCTGCTTCTAATACACTAGTAACTGTCATAGTTACAAGGTCATCACCTTCGCGGATGATTGGACAACGGATACCTCTTGAAATAGTTCCAACTTTTCTTTCCATCTTTATTACCTTCTTTATATAAAATTTGTATTTTGGCAAAGCACATAAATACACTATGTATTATAAATCCTATTAACATATCACGCAAGAAAAAAGTGCATTGTATTTTATAAAAAAATTTACCAATAGCAATTGATTTCTTGCAATTCAAGTACTATAATTACTACATTAAAAAATCAAACACAACTCTAGGAGGTTATTATGGATTCAAACAAGAGACCAGAAACCATGGAACGTATTACAACCCCTGAGCTTGCAGCAGCATTTATTGAAGAACAGGTTGCAGCAGTACGCGAACAGGTTGGTGATAAAAAAGTATTATTAGCTTTATCTGGTGGTGTTGACAGCTCAGTAGTTGCAGCTCTTCTTATTAAAGCAATTGGCAAACAGCTCGTATGTGTTCACGTAAACCACGGCTTAATGCGTAAGGATGAATCAGAAAGTGTTATCAAAATGTTCAAAGAAGGCTTAGATGCTAACTTGATTTATGTTGATGCAACTGATCATTTCTTGAATTTATTAGCAGGTGTTTCAGAACCAGAACGTAAACGTAAAATTATTGGTAAAGAATTTATCACAGTTTTCGCTGAAGAAGCAAGAAAACTTGAAGATATTACATTCTTAGCTCAGGGAACTATCTATCCAGATATTCTTGAATCTATGAAAGCAGCAGAAGGTAAAAAAGCAGTTAAATCTCACCACAACGTAGGCGGTCTTCCAGAAGATCTTCAGTTTGAACTTGTAGAACCTCTTAAACTTTTATTTAAAGACGAAGTTCGTGTAGTAGGTGAAGCCCTTGGTTTACCACATTCTATGGTTTACCGTCAGCCATTCCCAGGTCCAGGACTTGGTGTTCGTTGTTTAGGCGCTATCACACGTGATCGTTTAGAAGCTCTTCGTGAAGCAGATGCTATTCTTAGAGAAGAATTCGACAAAAATGGTCTCGCAGAAAAAGTATGGCAGTATTTCATCGCTGTTCCAGATATCAAGAGCGTAGGCGTGAAGGATGAAAGCCGTTACGAAGGATGGCCAGCAATCATCCGTGCCGTAAACACAACAGACGCTATGTCAGCAACAATCGAAGAGATTCCATATGAAATCCTTCACCACATTACACATCGTATTACACACGAAGTTCCAGGCATCAACAGAGTTCTCTTAGACCTCACACCAAAGCCAATCGGAACCATCGAGTGGGAATAGTCACGTTAGCTACAAGAAGCACAAAAAATAATAAAGCTCGTATGAGGTATTTATATCTCATACGAGCTTTTGTTATTTTTATGTGCGGCGCTAGCCGTGCACGAGGAAACGCGAAGCGTTTTCGAGTGAGCTTCTGTAGCTAATTAGTTTATTGGCGACAGCCCGCGTGCGGATTGTCGCGTAGCGGCAAGACGCTAGGCTTCTCGCTAGTATTTTGGTGTGTGACATTTCGGAGATGATAATTTCGATTATTATGGGTAAGATGTTTGCTCATTTGCCATCGGGAATGGTTGGTGCTAATGCAACTAAAACATCAGAAACTGTTGATGATGAACTAGAAACAACTGCATGTAAATACTTTGACGGAATTTAGTCTGCTAGAACTAAATGTAGTATGAAAAAGCGCAATTAGGTTACTATCAAAAATTTATACGATGGTATGAAAAAGTGCCAGCACGGGGACATCACAGAACGAGCGTAGGAAATAAGTGATATAAGAATTTAATATCATTTAAGGGTTTTTCATATCGCTTTTCTAAAAGTGGTATGAAAAACCAATACTACTGTGATATCAGTATGTAAAAACGGGTTTTTTGGGGTGTCCCCAAACAAGAAATGCGCTTGTATTACAAAGTGCGTATCTTGCGATGTACAGGAGTGTACATCGGCGAGAAAAAGAAGGAGAAATTTGTAGACGGCAAAAAGAGAAGGGGGAATTGGATGTCAGGAAAAAATGATATTATTTGCTTTCGTGTAACTAAGGATGAGAAGAAAAAATTACAAGAAATGGCGAAAGAATATGGTGTGACAGAATCGGAGTTTTTAAGAAGACAGATTCGACAGCGACCGAGCGATTATCCAGAGATAAAGTTGCTTATGGGACATTTGATAAATGAGATAAATCATATAGGGGTGAATATTAACCAGATTGTGAAGAGAAATAACGCTAGATTTTATGATGAGAGGGATAAAGTGCTTCTGGAAGCGTATATGAGGAAAATATGTGACGAGTTGCATGAGGGACTTGCGAAGATGGAGACAGGGAAATTTTAGGACGAGTAATACTGTATAGGACACTCTAATTATGTTAGGGTGTTCTCTTTTTTTATGACAGAAAATATTGTTTAATGATAAAATATATCTATAAAGAAATGAGATTTACACAGTTGTTGAGAATAGGAGAAGCGTCGTGTACAGATTGGTAGGAGATGATTATATTTTTGATGGAAATCTAGAAGAGTATTTATTGTCACTTGATGTAAGTCGAGCGCATATTGACAAAATGAAGAAGAAAATAATCCAAAAGAATAAAAATATATACTATTCTTTTGCTAGGAATCTTGAAACGGGGCAGATTGATAGAAAAGAAGAGTTGGTGCCATTAGAAAAGGTTATTGGAACTAGTAGGGGAACAATAGGAAAAAGTGTATTTGAAAATGTAAGGATGATGGAACGAGGCGAGAGAGAACCAAGTAGATTCTTTAGATGTTTTGAGTTTGCAAATAAAATGGAATTGGATATATTAAGAGAATCGTACAAAACCTTATATTATCCGGTGGAAATGGATTATTATGAAGAAGATGACGAATATTACTTAACGAGTGATGGCAATCATAGAACATTAACTGCAATGATTTTAGGAGCAGAGTATATAAAGGCAAATGTAACTGTTAAGCATTGTGATTTTGTTAAGCGTAAAAAATATTATGCAGCAGAAGAATTTTTCAAAGAATTTAATATTTTAGAAGTTCGAGAAACAATTTGGTACACCCAAATTATATTCGCAGATGGAGAGGATTCCTTTATTGTTGAAGGTTATTCAATAAGAGAAAATGAGGATTGTTTAGAGTATATCGATATTTTATCAAGAGAAATTCTTATAGACTTAAAACATGTGGAAATTATATCGAAATTACCTAAAATATTTCAGTTTATTTATGGTTCTTTTAGTGAGAATAAGAGAGTTTTACAGTATATAGAGAAAACAAAAGAAGCACGTAGATGCGGTGATAAAGTGAGAATTTATGATTTTTAATAAAGAGTAACAGCATTAATAAAATTGCAATTTTTAGAACACAAATTAATAAAATTGTTATTGAATTATAGCAAGTGCTATAATATACTATATAAAGATATAAGGTTAATATTTTGGAATATGGTGACAAGGTATGAATAAATTGGATGCGATAAAAAATGTTGTAAAAAATAACGGCGGAATTGTAAAAACATCACAATTGAATGAAATCGGTATTGAGAATTATGAGATAACAAGGATGTGTGATAATGGCGCATTGGAGAGAGTGAAACATGGTTATTATCAACTAGCAGATCGTACAGAACTATCAGAAGAAAAAATGATTGCTACTTTTCTAACTGATGGAATTGTGTGTATGGAGTCGGCATTATTTTATTATGGATATAGTGATAAAACTCCGTTAGAGTGGACCATTGCTGTATCAAGAAATATATCAAAATCGAAAGTGAAAATAGAAAATTTTCCATGCAAAATTTATTTTATACAAGATGATAAACTTGAAATCGGAAAAACAGAGGGCGTTTTTAATGGTGTAGAGCTCGCTGTGTATGATAGAGAACGCACAATATGTGACTGTTTTAAGTATAAATCAAAAATGGATAATGAAGTATTTAATAAAGCGATAAATGCATATGTTGCGGATGATAAAAAGAATTTGAGAAATCTATCAAAATATGCAAAGGAAATGAAGGTATACAAAAAGGTTACGGAACTAATGGAGGTAATGTTGAATGGGTGATATGGCGAGTTCTGTACTTGCGAGATTAAAAAATAAAGCAAAAGAAAGTGGAAGAAGTTATCAGTTGTGCTTGCAGTTGTTTTGTCAGGAAGAATTTTTAAGGAGACTTCAAAAATCTAAATATGTGGACAATCTAGTGTTAAAGGGTGGGCTATTTATATATTCGCTGACGGAATTTGATAGTAGAGTGACTGTGGATGTGGACTTTTTACTAAAGAGAATACCTAACACACCTGAGCAATTAAGAGCTGTAGTTGAAGAAATAATTGCTGAAGATACTGGGAATGATTTTATAACATTTGAAATAAAGGATGTTGCACCAATTGCGGTTGCGAAGAAATATGCAGGAATTGGTGTAACGATGGTAGCTAAGATAAAGAATACACGTACACCATTTAGCATAGATGTTGGTGTTGGAGATATTATCATTCCAAAACAAGAAAAACGCAGAATTCCAACTCAGTTAGATGATTTCGAAGCACCAGTTATTAATACATATTCCATTGAAACGACTGTTGCAGAGAAAATAGATGCGATTCTTTCGCTGATGGAATTTTCAAGTAGAATGAAGGATTACTATGATATCTATTATTTGTCACACAAGTTCGATTTTGAAGGAGAAGTATTGTGTGAGGCGTTAAGTAAAACATTTACTAATAGAGAACATGATTTTACGGTTGAGCAGTTTGAGCAGATTCTTACATTTGATTCTGATGATGGTATGCAGAAAAAGTGGAAAGCGTTTGTGAAAAAAATTGATGTCGAAATGGACGAGTTCCCAGTGATATTACAGAGTATCAAGGTGTTTTTATTTGAGCCTTATATGGCGATAATGAACAAAGAAAATTTTGAAAAGAATTGGGATTCGAATGAAAGAATGTGGAATTAGAAAAGCGGAGGAACAAAAAGTGAATGCAATAGACTTATTTGCGGGATGTGGAGGTTTGTCAAAGGGATTTATGGATGCAGGATTTGACATTATTGTTGGTGTAGACAATGACCAAGCTGCATTAAATACATTTGCGAAAAACCATAATGGAGCTATTCCGATGAATGCAGATTTATCACAACAGGAGACTTTTGATGAAATCAAACGAATAGCAGGGGAACGTTCAATAGATGTTATTATTGCAGGGCCGCCATGTCAGGGATTTTCTTTGTCAGGGCCTAGAAATTTCGATGATGAAAGAAATAAATTGTATTTAGCAGTAATAGAGATGGTAAAGCAATATCAACCTAAGGCCTTTATTATAGAAAATGTACCAGGAATGGCTACTTTGTATGAAGGGCAGATAAAAGATGAAATTTTAAAAAGATTTAGAAAAATGGGTTACAATATTGACTGCAAGATTTTGTGTGCAGCAGACTATGGCGTTCCACAGATGCGAAAACGATTAATATTTATGGGAATAAGAAAAGATATTGGGGATCCAAAATTCCCAGAACCTTTGTTAACTCCAGATAATTATGTGACATGTCGAGATGCCATTAGCGATTTGCCATCCAGAGAATGTGAGTTAGGTGTAGAAGAGGATAATTATGTGAAAGAAGCGAGTACTGATTATCAAAAATTGATGAGAGGACAAATGACGGTGTTGCATAATCATGTTGCAACAAATCATACGCAGATGGTAAAGGATACCATTGCTTTAGTTCCAGAAGGCGGGAATTATAAAGATTTACCACCAGGATGGGGGGAAAGCAGAAAATTTAATGAAGCTTGGACACGATATGACGGAAATAAACCTTCAAAAACGATTGATACAGGGCACAGAAATCATTTCCATTATGAATACAATCGAGTACCTACGATAAGAGAGAATGCTAGATTACAATCGTTTCCAGATGATTTTATTTTTACGGGAACAAGAACACAACAGAATCGTCAGGTTGGAAATGCTGTACCGCCACTATTAGGTCAAGCATTAGGACGTGCAATATTAGAGATCATTTCGGAGTAGATAGATGAAAGTAAAGAAAAAGATTAAATCAATAGACCTGTTTGCGGGATGCGGTGGATTAATGGAAGGGTTTGAGCAATCTGGACATTATGAAACAGTTGCAGCGGTTGAATGGGAGAAGGCACCATGTAAAAATTTGGCGACCAGACTTAAAGAAAAGTGGAAATATCATGATGCAGACAAAAGAGTTTTACGTTTTGATATCCAACGCACAGAAGAGTTATTCTTGGGTTGGAATGACGAGGTATATGGAGAGTCATGTGGGTTAGATAAATTGGTAGATAATGCCGATGGAATAGACATTATTATTGGTGGACCACCATGCCAAGCGTATTCAATTGCAGGAAGAGTTCGTGATGAAAATGGAATGAGAGATGACTATAGAAACTTCCTTTTTGAAAGCTATATACGAGTTGTAAAGAAATATAATCCTAAGGTTTTTGTTTTTGAAAATGTTCCAGGAATTTTAAGTGCAGCACCTACAGGTCAGCCAATTATTGAAATTATTCAACAAGCATTTGATGAAGCAGGTTATGTTGTAATCAAGGATTTGTCAAAAGCAATTATAGAGTTTTCAGACTATGGAGTACCTCAGAATAGAAAAAGAATTATTATTTTGGGATTAAGCAAAGAAGTATATGGCGAAAATGCATCTGATATGCTAGAGGAGTTTTATTTTAATATACTTCCAACATATAAGGTAGAGAAAAAAACAACAGTTAGAGATGCACTAGGAGATTTAGAGGCATTGTACCCATTAGAGGAAAGCGTTTCTGTTGGTGGGAAAAAATGTTCGCATATGTTGGGAGAAAATTTGATTCCTAATCACTTTCCGAGATGGCATAGTAAACGTGACCAAGAGATATTTAGATTGCTTTGCGAAGATATTGAATCTGGAAGACGAGAATATACATCAACAAGTGCTCTTAAGGATTTATATACAAAAATGACGGGGCATACATCAAATGTTCATAAATATCACGTTATTGAATGGGATGAGCAAAGTAATTTAATACCTGCACATCTGTATAAGGATGGACTAAGACATATTCATCCAGATAGCAAGCAGGCGAGAAGTATTACAGTAAGGGAAGCCGCTAGATTACAGGGATTTCCAGATGATTATATATTTGAAGGCACAATGGCAGATGAATATAAAATGATTGGAAATGCTGTACCACCTATTTTTTCAAAAGTACTCGCAGAGGCATTATACAAACACATACTATAGTGAAGAGGTGACACAATATGTTGTTTTATCAGAATTTAGAAAATATTGTATTTACAAGGAATCAGTTATTTCGATGTGATGAATTGGTTATCCTATCAGGATATGTTGGTCCAACACCCATAAGAAGACTTCAGTCCTTGCCAATGAAGGCAACAGTTGTTTATGGGATGTATGGATGCGATGGAATTCAACAAAGCTTACATTCTGCGTTAATAAATGAAAGTAAAGAACTTGATAATGTAGATATTCTGTATTCTACAATTCCTGTGCATGCAAAATGCTATATATGGAAATACAAAGGTAATGTTGTGCATGCATTAATTGGATCCGCAAATTTCTCTACAAATGGTTTGACTACGCCGTTTAAGGAAGTGCTTGCAGAAACTACCGTAGATACATTTGAGCCACTTGACGATTATGTGAAACTTGTTTTGGATCGTACTATAAAATGTGAGGATGCAGTTCCAAAGAAAAATAAGAAAAAACTAAGTAAAGAAGAGGAAACAGTAGAGTATAATCCTGAAGTATGTTCTATGCCATTATATATTGTAGAAGATGGAATTGCGACAGTTCCATTGCGAAGTGGAATAAACTGGGGTTTAGCAAAATTGACAGGTTCGCATGTTAATATAAATGACGCTTATATACGAATTGGCAAGGATTTGATTGAGCATTATCCGGAAATGTTCCCACAAAAACAAGAATGTCCTTCGGATGGTGCAGAAGTAGGACGAGCAGGGCATCGTCATAATGATAATATAGAAATCATTTGGGATGATGGAACAACTATGACAGGCCTGTTAGAAGGGTCTGTTCCTAAAATGGTTGACGGGAAGAAGCAATTATTCCCAAAACAAATTTCGACAACACCTAGAAAAGCAGAATTAGGAAAATATCTTCGTAAGCGTATAGGAATTTCTGAAGGTCAGCCAATTACTTATAAAGATTTGCAAAAATATGGAAGAACGACGATAGATGTTTCTCTACAGGGAGAAGGAATATATTATTTCGATTTTTCTGTGACGGCAGAACAACAGGTAACACCAAATGAGTTGAAATATGTGTATAAGCCAAAGTCGTTAGATAAGGTTGCACAAGAAACAACATTTTATTCACCAAATCGTGAGTATGAGGTAGAATGTGGACATTGTAATGAAAAATATTTACAGAAGAAAATGAAACAGGGAGAAGGTTTTAGAGAAAAAGAAGATGATATTTGTCCATATTGTGGTAGGAGTAATCATACTAGTATGGAATGGGAATTTTATAACCGAAAGTTATAATAAAATTAGTCATGGAGGAAGCATAAGGTTGCTAAAATTAATATGATACAGATAAAAATATATTCGTTTTTTTCAGGTTGTGGTCTGTTAGATTTGGGAATGGAAAAGGCTGGATTTGACATCGCAATGGTATCTGAAAAATATGAACCTTTTTTAAATGCATATAAATATTCAAGAGAAAATATGAAAATGAAAAAGCCAGAACATGGATATTTTAATGACGATATATGTGATTATTTAAAAGAAGGATCTACACTTGAAAAATATATAGAGATAGATAGAAAAGAGAGTATTATAGGTTTTATAGGAGGACCACCATGTCCAGATTTTTCAACTGCAGGAAAAAATAGAGGTGCAAAGGGGGATAATGGTAAATTATCAAAAACATATTTTGAGTTAATTATAAAGGAAAAGCCAGATTTTTTTATATTTGAAAATGTCAAGGGGTTATGGAAAACAAAAAAGCATAAAGAGTTTTATGATAAAATGTTTAGGAAAATGCAACGGAATGGATATTATATTATTGATAAGTTAATCAACTCGCTTGAGTATGGTGTTCCACAAGAAAGAGAAAGAGTTGTAATGATAGGTATAAAATGTGAAAACAAGTTGCAGAAAAATAGAATAAAGAATATTGTGCAAGGGTTTAGATGGGGAGTTCCAAATTATAATACGCTTGATGTGATAAAAAATATAGAATGGCCGACAACGGAGCCTTTTGAGGAAAACAGATTGTTAGAGATGCCAGACGAAGTTATAGAAGAATTAACTGTTCAGTATTGGTTCCAAAAAAATAATGTAGAAGCACATGCAAATTCTAGTAATTATTTTAAGCCTCAAGCAGGGTTGAGTAGAATGCAAACAATAGAAGAAGGGGATGTTTCCAAAAAATCATATAAGAGATTACATAGATGGAGATATTCACCAACGGCTGCATACGGAAATAATGAAGTGCATCTACATCCATATAAAGCAAGAAGGCTAAGTGTGGCAGAAGTGTTGGCAATACAATCAGCTCCGAAAGAGTTTGAATTACCACAGGAGATGTCACTTACAGATATGTTTAAAACTGTTGGTAATGGGGTGCCAGTGTTAGTAGCAGAAAAATTAGGTGTAGAATTAAAGTTGATGTTGGAAGATTATTTTGACTGAAAGGGGCTAATGGATGGTATTTACAGAAGAAAATATAAAAGATGACCTTGTAAATTCAAGTGTAAGAGAGTTTTACATGAAGTATCTTTTAAGGGCAGACAATTGGTATTTTGAGAATGTGCTAAATATTGATGAAAAAGATATTATTCATGCTATAGATGATTTTAAAATGCTAGTAAGTGATGCGATGCATATAGGATTTAATAATGTGGTTATGGTCGGCAGTGCGAAAATAGGTTATAGTTTATCGCCCAACAAATTTTTGAAAACATTTACGGACGAAGGTGATTCAAAATCAGATATTGATATTGCAATTATATCGCCATATTTATTTGAGCATTTTTGGAAACTGTTTAGGGCATCATATGATGTAACAAATGATGGATTATATAAATATATTTCAAGAGGTATTTATCGAGGATATATTTCGGATAGACATTTGTGTGATATCGAGGAGTGTCGTGTAGAATGGCTAGCCATGAGCAATGAGGCTACGAAACAACTTCAAAGAAAACTGTATTTTAAGCATGAAATTCACTATAGAATATATAGAGATTGGAAAGATATGGAAGAATATCACATTCAGTCAATAGAGCAATTGAAAGGAAAGGTAGGGAATTATGGCAAATAAATTTACCAGAAACACTATGAAAGTTACATCTATATACAATGGATTTAAAGATGGAACACTTATTGTTGACAGAAATTATCAGAGGAAAACAGTGTGGGGGCTTAAAGATAACATTAGACTAATAGAGACTATTTTGATGAATTTAGTTATTCCAGAAATTTTTTTATGGGACTATGACACTAATCCGGAAAACGGAGAAACAATCACACATATTGTGGATGGACAACAAAGAATCAATGCTATTTTTGAGTTTATTGGCGGGAAATATAAACTACAAAAGAAACATCTGACGGATGAATCAATAAAAGACATATATGGAGATAAATATTTTGAAGAGTTAGATGATGATACCAAGAAAACAATATGGTCATATGAATTATCAATAATTTATTTAGATAAAGATTTTTCTATGGAAGAAGTTAGAAAAATGTTTTATAGATTAAATTTAACGGACTATAATTTGAATGAGCAAGAAAAAAGAAATAGTTTGAATAGTAAATTTGGAGAAGTTTCTGAGTTTATAGCTAATGAAGTCTTCTGGGATGATTATAAAGTGTTTAGTCCAAGGGATATACGTAGAATGCAGGACGTTGAATATTGCAGTAATATTTTAATTTTAGCTAGAGAAGGCATTATTGATCAGACAAAAAATGAAAGATTAGATCAAATTTACAAAGAATTTTGTGAAGAATATAAAGATGCCGAGGTAGATGTTGAAAAAGTTCACTCTGTAATGGAAATGATAAAGAAGATTACAGGAGATGAAACAAATGGCTTTGTAAGTAAAAAGAGTCAGATGTATACATTATTTAGTGTGATGTTCGATTTTGAGGAAAATAAAATTGAAATCTCTGAATCTATAATTCAGATGTTTAATGCTTTTGTGCAATGTTACATTATGTTTAAGAATGAGTATGATTTACAGGGAGATAATAAAGAAGAGCAACTGGTGATAGAGTATTTGAAAAAGTATAAGTTAGCATCATCAGAAGGTGTCAACAAATTAGGTAATAGAATGATTCGTTTTGAGGTTTTGAAAAAAATACTATTACAAACAGATGATATTTCCGTTAAAGATTTGTGTGCAATAAATGAAAAAATGAAGAAATTAGTATTGGAAGAGGAAAGTGAAAAAATGTAATAGTGTAATCAGGAAAGTAATTGAAACAAGTTATAATTAAAAATCAGCAGAATAAATTGTAGATATCTTCTAGCTACCATTTATGTGAAAACTAAAATTTAGGATAATAGAAAGTATGCGCAGTAATCAAGCTGATTCAAGCGTCGCTTGAATAAATAAAAGCATACTTCAAGACATATATGCTGTTGTTATATGTTGATTTGTCTTATACTAATCTTGTAAAGAAAAGCAACTGTAAAGGAGACGTAAAGAATGACATTTTCAGATCGATTGGCAAATGCTAGAAAAGAAAAAGGTTTTACACAAAGCGATGTAGCAGAAAGACTAAATGTATCCTTTCAGGCGGTTAGTTTATGGGAACGTGGAGAAACGACACCTGAAATTGATAAACTTGTTGATATTGCGTCTCTCTACCAAGTGAGTTTGGACTGGTTGCTTACTGGAAAAGTAGAAGAAAGAGTGTTGTTTGATTTTCAAGATTCATTATCAGATAGATTGTTCAATGAAGATAGAATGTACACCTATGTGAAAACTTATGCTAGCGTTAAGGAATTATATCAGACATCCAAAGTATTGCCTTATGCAAGAGAATTGCATAAAGGACAGGTAAGAAAGGGTAAAGATGAAGTTCCATACATATATCATCCGTTGTTGATAGCATGCCATGCATTATCATTGGGATTGGATGATGATAATATGATTTCAACAGCATTGCTACACGATGTATGCGAAGATTGTGGAGTTTCTGTTGATGAACTGCCAGTGAATGATACCACAAAAGAGGCAGTGACACTTTTGACGAAGTCAGATGAAGTTGATAAAGAGCAATATTATCAGCAAATTTCCAAGAATCCAATTGCCACAATGATTAAATTGCTAGACAGATGCAATAATGTTTCTGGAATGGCGGCTGCATTTTCAAAAGAAAAACTGGTGGAATACATAAAAGAAACGGAAGAGTTTGTATATCCGCTACTTCAGCATGCAAAGAGTGAATATCCAATGTATTCGAATCAGATATTTCTTATAAAGTACCATATGACAAGTGTGATAGAAACGGTGAAACGACAGTATTAAGAGGTGTACGGTGAAAAATAAAACAAAATATTTTGAAAATGTAGATGTTGCTGATACCATTGTTCGCAAACGACCAGAAGTTTTTGAACTAGAATATATTTCAAAGAACAATCCTGTTTGGAAAAAGACATTGCCTAACAGTTCATATGAAAGAGAGTTTTATTTTGGCGAAGGTAATGGCTGTCTATTTGACATTACATATGAAGAAGCAAAAAGACGATTGGCTGAATGGGGTGTAGAAATTTAGGAGATAGAAACTATGGTATTTAGTGTATATTATGGTGAAATATCAGAATCTCGAAAAGAGAATTGGGATAATGGGGAAGAAAATCCATATGATGTCTTAATTGCAAATAAAAAGATATCTGATTACGATTGGATAAGTTTTTTATCTATTGCAAGGACATACCTAAAAGAGGAGATACAAATTGATTGGGGAAGTTATGCTTGGAAAGGATGCAAGGCTGATATTCTAAAATTAAAAAGGGAATGGCATGCAAAACTAGAAGATGAAACTTCCTTAAAAGAAGACGTGGAATATGGAGTAGTGTTTATTGAAGAGAGTTGATGAACATGTACTGATTTTATAAAAAGAAGGCTGTACATAAATATAAAAATCGGTGTTTGCCTACCAAAAGTCGGTGAATGCTCAAGAAAAAATCGGTGGTTACTTTATAAAGTCGGTGGGTAACAATTTTGGTTGAATTTCAACTGTTGTCAGATTTTGTGACAACCAAATGACAACACATTTCCCCAAAACCACATCAAATTAGTACAACCAGTATAAAAAATACCCATTTCCCACCATAAAATCAGCCCAAAACACTCCATAATAATTTTACAAAGAAGAGTGGGAATAGTCACGTTAGCTACAAGAAGCACAAAAAATAATAAAGCTCGTATGAGGTATTTATATCTCATACGAGCTTTTGTTATTTTTATGTGCAGCGCTAGCCGTGCACGAGGAAACGCGTAGCACCAAGACGCTGGGCTTCTCGCTAGCATATTACTTCCGAACATTGCTCGTAGCTTATTCTTATTATCGACCCCTTCTCATTTTTATGCTATAATGTCCATATAAGAGTCCGTATCGAGCGTGCGAACTATAAAGGGGGGAGTTTTATGAGCAAGAAATTGTTTATGAAAGATGGCCGCGTGGGAAGAAACGAAGCGTGGATGTATTGTATGGGGATTTACGGTCAGAATTTAGCTTGTGCATTTATGATGAACTGGTTTATGAATTTCTGTACCGACGTGCTGTATGTGGACGGGATTATTGTAGGTCTGGTCCTTGGTATTGCGAGAGTTTGGGACTCTGTGAATGATCCTGTGATTGGAACTATGATTGATAGACATCGTTTCAAAAACGGAGAGAAATTCCGCCCACTGTTACGTGCGACGCCTATTTTCATTGGTATTATTATTGTGATGCTTTTCGCCGATTGGGGCTTTCAGGGGGATATGCCAAAGGCTATTTATATTTTGATTTTCTATTTGGCGTATGACATGATTTTTACTGTGCAGGACGTATCTATGTGGAGTATGACCTCTGTTATGACTGATGTGCCAGCAGAGCGTGAAAAGATTTCCCAGTGGGGTAGAATCGTGGCTGCCTTTGGTTTTGGCATGGTAGGTATGTTCCCAACTGCGATGGATGCACTGATGCAGCAGGGGGTATCAAAAAAGACGATTTATTTTGGCGGAGCGATTATTTTTGGTATTGGCGGTATGGCAATTTCGATGCTGTCATCCAAAGCAAAAGAGCGCATTAAGGCGTCAGAAGAAACCACCGCGACTTCTTTTAAAGAGAATTTAAAAATGCTTTTTGAAAATAAAATTGTAATGCTGGTTCTCCTTGGTAATATTTTAAACGGTTTATCACTTACGGTTCCAGCGGCATATTTCTTTGAGCACAAGGTAACCGCGACATTGTTTGGACAGGAAATGGGCGGTCTTACCATTATGACGATTTTCTATGCATTTTCATATATGTTTACGGGTGCAGGTATGTTCTTTACCACTTTGATTTCAAAGAAAATTGGTGGTATGAGAAATGTGCTGATTGCAGCCAATGTGCTTACAGTAGTAATGAGAGTTGCTGCATTTTTCGTAGGGTTTGAAGGAAATCGTATCTGGATTGCGATGGTACTCTTTGGTATTGGTAGTATCCCAGGAAGTATGTTCGGTATTGCGCGTACGGCACTTTGGGGTGATTCCATAGATTATATGGAATGGAAAACAGGAAAACGAGCAGAAGCGATTACCTTTGCGGCGCAGACCTTCTGTGATAAGATTGCAAATGCATTAAATACGGTGATTGCTGGTGCGCTTCTTACGTTTTTATCCTATGATGCAGAGGCGATTGCTGCAGGAGCACCACTTTCGGATGCATTTAATACCTGGATTTGGCCACTCTTTATGTTGGGGCCAGCAATTGGAGCAGCATTATACATAATTCCGCTTCTTTATATCAAATATCCTCAGGAATTAAAGGATAAGGTAACCAAAGAATTACAGGAAAAGCGCAACGTAAAGATTTTCTAAAGAACTAGACAATGCGATTGATAACGCATGGATGGGATAGTAAAAAAAGAATAAGTTTTGGGAGAGAAAGGCTATGAGAGGAAAAAGAGTTTTGGCTGTATTATTATGTGTAACTATGTTGAGTATGGCTGCTTGTGGAATTGGTCCTATCAAAGAAAAGGTGAGCTTTGAAGGTAGTGCAGCTGCGGAAAGTGAGCTTTATGTGGCACCGGTAGAGGGCATGACGGATGAGTTTATTAGGGGTATCGACATCTCTTCTTATGTATCGGAAAAAGATGCAGGTGTATCTTTTTATGATTTTGACGGGAATGAACTGGATGACCAGGAATTTTTTGATTTCCTTGCAGACTGTGGTGTGAACTGGGTAAGAGTTCGTGTTTGGAACAATCCATACAATAAGGATGGTATGGGATATGGTGGTGGAAATAATGATATCGAAAAAGCAGTCACTATAGGAAGATTAGCAACAAAAGCTGGAATGAATGTGCTAATCGATTTCCATTACTCTGATTTTTGGGCGGATCCAAATAAGCAGATGGCTCCAAAGGAATGGGATGATAAATCGGTGGAAGATAAGGTAACACTGATTAGTGAATTTACGACAGAGTGCCTGAACGAACTGTTGGATGAAGATGTAAATGTAAAAATGGTCCAAATTGGTAATGAAATCAACGCAGGAATGGCGGGCGAGTCAAGTTCAACTAACGTATATACATTATTAAAGGCGGCAAGTGCTGCCGTTCGTGAGGTATCGAAGGATATTAAAATTGCAGTACATTATACAAATCCAGAAAATGGAACATTTACCGGATTTGCCGATAAATTAGCAGCTACAGAGTTAGACTATGATGTGTTTGGCATTTCCTACTACCCATATTGGCATGGAACTTTGGAAAATTTAAAAGAAGTAATGAAGACAATTAAAACCAAGCATGGAGTGGAAACTGTTGTAATGGAAACCAGCTATGCGTATACCATGGAAGATGGTGATGGATTTTCTAATAGTATTGGGGAAGGCGCTACTGGAGTAGAGTATCGCTATGAGATTTCTTTACAGGGACAGGCGAATGCACTTCGTGATGTTATGGCAGTTGCATGTGAAGCAGGTGGACTTGGCGTGTTCTATTGGGAACCAGCATGGATTCCTGTAGATGTATGGGTAGAAGGTGCCCAAAATGCAAATGCTGTATATGAATCAAACAAACAGGCATGGGAAAAATATGGTTGTGGCTGGGCTGCCAGTTATTCTGCGAAATACGATGCAGAGGATGCTGGAAAGTGGTATGGTGGTTCTTCCTGGGATAACCAAGCATTGTTTGCGTTCGATGGAAAACCATTAGAAAGCTTAAATGTATTTAAATATGTATTTGGTGGCACAACAGCACAGAATAAAATTTGTTATGTAGATGATATTGAGCACCAAGCCGGAGTGGGTAAAACCGTGGAAATGCCAACTACCGTGGAAGCAACGATGTTGGACGGAAGTAAGGTGGAAGTTCCAGTAGTATGGAACACAAGCCAGATTACGGATGCCGAGAGCAAAGGTGCAGGCAATTATTCGATTGAGGGTACAGTATCAGCAGATGGAGTAGAATATGGAATTACGTGTGAGCTCTCTATCCTAAAAGTAAATTATATCCAAAATGCTGGCTTTGAAGATGACGATATGTCTATGTGGAGTGTTATAGGAGAAGGAATTGACAGAACAAAAGACAACAATAAACGCACGGGCGATTATAGTCTTAAATTCTGGAGCGAACAAGATGTAGTATATTCTGCAGAACAGACTATTCTTAATTTATCAGCAGGTGTCTATGATTTATCAGCATTTTTGCAGGGAGGAGATGCTGGCGCTGATGCGATATTTGAATTATATATTAAGGTAAATGGTACAGAATACAAAGCTGCAGCAAAGGTAGACAGATGGTTAAACTGGGATAATCCTACAATCAAAGGTGTTGAAATACCTGAAGGTGCAGAGGTTGTAGTAGGTGTTCGTGCGGATGCTGCGGCAAAAGCATGGGGAGCCTGGGATGACTTTACCTTATATGAGGCAGGAGCAGGTGAGTAACTTTAGATGTCTGGGGAATATGGTATATTCATTGATAACAGAAGGTGTAAAAAATACTTATGATAAAAAAATTAAGCACAAACCTAAAAAAGTTAATAGCATCAACAGAGCGTGACCGCGTTTTTCTCTATGCAGCGCAGGCGTCATACTTTGTAATCGTGTCAATTATTCCGTTTATCTGTTTGTTGATATCAGCATTCAGTTTCTTTATTCCAGCGGATATTTACAGTATTTTTGATGCGTATGAAATGCCAGCAGAGATAGAAGGATTTGTTCGAGTAATTATTGATCAGTTGTTTGCGACGCAGAAGGTATCCTTGCTTTCGATTTCGGCAGTAATTGCTCTTTGGACAGCATCCAGAGGTATGGACTCGATTCGAATAGGACTAGAGCGCGTATATCACGAGAAACCATCCAAGATTTTCCTTAAGCAACAGCTGAAATCGCTTGCTAGTACCATAATTCTAATCGCAGTGTTGCTTGCCAATGTGGTGTTCTCTATGTTTGGTGCAGTGATTGCAGAGATGTTAAATGCACAATTGCTTTTTGAGATTATTATGTATTTGAGTACACCTATTCTCTTTATCATGATGTGTGCAGGATTTACCATCATCTATGCTTTTGTAGGTAAGATAGGAAAGGTAAAATGGAAGGAGAGAATCGAGCAGCATTTGCCGGGTGCGGTATTTACAACAGTTTGCTGGTTGTTATTCTCCTACGGATTCTCATTGTACATACATTATTTCCCTATGGCATCTGCGATTTATGGCAGTTTGACTGCGGTGTGTCTTTTGATGCTGTGGGTGTATGTGAGTGTAATTATTCTTCTGCTGGGTGCAGAAGTGAATAAACTGATTCTAAGAAACAAGGGAATTATCGTTTCGGATGCTGTGCCAGAAAAGCAGAATGATTGTAAACAAGATAATAAAAAATAGAAAAACCACAAGATATTGTGGTGTATACAATTTAAAAACACATGTTTTTGTTAAAAAACATGCTCGACATTTATTGACAATCTCCCTTTAAGTGAGTATAGTAAAGATAAGCTCTTACATGACTGACGGATAACGCGGGCGACCGCGGGGGAGTGTGAGAGAATATGTAGCCGACCGTCTGGGCACTTCAGAAAATCTGAAGTGCCCATTTTTGAACAGTTCGTGGAAGGAAAGTGGTTCCTAGATAATACCACGGACGGGCACTTCTAATGTATTTGCATATAAGGAGGAAAAGACAATGGAACACAAAAATTGGAATGGATTTAAATCTGGTGCTTGGCAGAACGAAATCAACGTACGTGATTTCATCCAGCAGAACTACAAAGCCTATGAAGGTGATGACAGCTTCTTAGCAGGTGCTACAGAACGTACAAACGACATGATGAAAAAGGTAAACAGCCTTTTTAAACTGGAAAGACAGTATGGCGGTGTGTTGGATATTGATACAACCACAGTTTCTTCACTTACTGCATATGCGCCAGGATATATTGACAAAGAAAACGAACTTATCGTAGGTTTACAGACCAATCGTCCACTTAAGAGAGGCGTAAATCCTTTCGGTGGTATCCGTATGGCACGTCAGGCTTGCCAGGCATATGGATACAAACTTAGTGACAAGATTGAAGATGAGTTCCGCTACAGAACTACTCACAACGATGGTGTATTCCGTGCGTATACTGAAGAGATGCGTAAGGCTCGTACCTGTCATGTTATTACAGGTCTTCCAGATGCTTACGGACGTGGACGTATCATCGGCGATTACCGTCGTGTAGCCCTTTACGGTATCGATACTTTAATCGCAGAAAAGAAGAAAGATAAAAAAGCATTAGAAAAAGGTAACTTCAGCGCAGAAGAAGTTCGTTTATCAGAAGAGCTCTTCCAGCAGATTACTTTCCTTACATATATGAAAGAAATGGCAATGATGTATGGATATGATATCAGCCATCCAGCAGAAAATGCACATGAAGCGATTCAGTGGACATACTTTGCATACCTTGCTTCTATCAAGGAACAGAACGGTGCGGCAATGTCACTTGGTCGTGTAGCAACTTTCTTTGATATTTACATCGAAAGAGATATTGCAAATGGTGTTCTTACAGAAGAAACTGCTCAGGAGCTTATGGATGATTTTGTAATCAAGCTCCGTATGGCACGTCACCTTCGTACCCCAGAATACAACGAGCTTTTCGGTGGAGATCCAATGTGGATTACAGAAGCAGTTGGTGGTATGGGCGAAGACGGAAGAACTCTTGTAACAAAGAACTCTTTCCGTATCTTAAATACACTTTATACACTTGGTTCATCACCAGAACCAAACCTTACTGTACTTTGGTCTACACAGCTTCCTGAAGGCTTCAAGAAGTTCTGTGCAAAGGTATCTAAAGATACAGACTCTATCCAATATGAAAATGATGATTTGATGCGTCCACTCTATGGCGATGATTATGCAATCGCATGCTGTGTATCTGCAATGAAGATTGGTAAACAGATGCAGTTTTTCGGTGCACGTTGCAATTTACCAAAACTTTTACTTATCGCATTAAACGGTGGCTATGATACATCAAGCCAGATTCATATTGGACCACAGATGCCAGTAATGGATGTGGAAAAATTAGACTACGAAGCAGTAATGGAACGTTACAATATTTACATCGACTGGTTATCAAACCTTTATGTAAATACGATGAATGTTATCCACTACATGCATGATAAATATGCATACGAAAAAACACAGATGGCTTTACATGATACAAGCGTACATCGTTTCATGGCATTTGGTGTAGCTGGACTTTCTGTAGTAGCAGACTCACTCAGCGCAATCAAATATGCAAATGTAAAACCAATTAAGGATGAAAACGGATTTATTACAGAATTCGAAACAACTGGCGAGTTCCCTAAATTCGGTAACGATGATGACCGTGTTGATTTAATTGCAAAAGATATGACTCACAAGGTTATCACAGAGCTTCGTAAAACTCCAACTTACCGCAATGCAGAGCATACACTTTCTGTACTTACTATCACATCAAATGTTATGTATGGTAAGAATACAGCTTCTACTCCAGACGGACGTAAGGCTGGTGAAGCATTTGCTCCAGGTGCAAACCCAATGCACAATCGTGAAGAAAACGGTGCTATTGCATCATTAAGCTCAGTTGCAAAGATTAGCTATGATGACTGCCGTGACGGTGTATCTAACACCTTCTCTATCACACCACAGGCATTAGGTAAGACAGACGAAGAAAGAATTGATAACTTGGTAGCCATCTTAGATGGATACTTCTCTAAGAATGCACACCATATCAACGTAAATGTTATGAACCGCGAGACATTGGAAAAAGCATACGAAGATCCAGAGGCTTATCCAAACCTTACAATCCGCGTTTCAGGTTATGCAGTAAACTTCAACAAGCTTTCAAAAGCGCAGCAGCGTGAAGTTATCAGCAGAACTTTCCACGATCGTATGTAATACGTTTTAGTGTAGAAATTTAAGTTTTTCTAAATAATACGAAATGGGCTCTATTATATATTTGTCTCACACACGCTTTCGCTTGATAGCGGACTCGTTACGTTACTAATCTCGTAGCCTCCGTAAGGAGTCTACTCGCTAAGTAACGACGGCCGCTAACAGTGTTCGTCCAATATATAATAGAGCCCATTTCTTATGCTATGAAGAAGTAAATTTCTACGCTAAATCGATATAGATATCGGGAAAGTTCCGTATTATAAAAGATTATAATTGGGTAGTTACGATGGGCAGAAGATAATGACTATGTGTAGAAATTAAATATATTACAGAGAGTAAGAAAAGGGGCTTCTCTATGTTTAAAAATTGGACCTTAGCGCCCCGTCGTTACTTAATGAGCAACACATTGGTGTGCGAATTTAGTAACGCAACGAGGGCGATACAAGTGCAAACGTGTCCATATTTTAAATATAGAGAAGCCCCTTTTCGTAGTATTTTGAAAAATTAATTTCTAAACTATCTTGAGATTTCCTGTTCCATCGTAAGTACCAGCTGGCGGATGTTTTCGGTATCACTTTCCATCTGCTCAACGTTGCTACCATAAATCTTAATGGAATCTGCGATGTCGTTGATGGAGGACTGATTCTTTTCGGAGTAATCTGCCATAGTAGATACGCTGGTTTGAATCATATCAAAGCTGCTTGAAAGATCAGTAACACTCGCATCATGTTCTTCGATGTTTTCATACAGAGCAGTGAAGCTTGTGAGCAGTTCGTTGAAGCCAGTTTCGAGAGCTTCGATACTTGCGAGAGAAGAATCTACATTTTCTGTACTTTCGGTCATCTGCTGACGAGTCTTATCTACCTGTGTCTCCATATTGGACACAATCTGTTCTACGAGGTTTGAACATGTATTGCTATCTACAGCTAGCTGCTGTACTTTTTCTGCTACTACGGCAAATCCAGCGCCGGCTGCACCGGCTCTGGCAGCTTCGATAGAAGCATTAAGAGAAAGCATGTTGGTACTAGAGGCAATGGATTTTAATTGTGCTACTACTTCAACGATTTCTCCCATTTGTTTCTGGATGCCGTCAAATACTTCGTTGGTTGCATAAGCGGAATCTTTGATGGAAAGAATCTGTGAAGACATTGCTTCGATGTTGCTTTCATTTTCTTTTAATACGTTTTCGAAATGCTGGATGTTTTCCAGTAAATCATGAATCTGAGTTCTACATACATTGATGTGAGAAATTGCATCATCACAGGTGCTCATGGTATCACTTACACTAGAGGTAATGTTGCTTGAATCATCAATCAATTCATGCGTACGGCGCTCTACCTGAAGGTTAGCTTCGTTGATGTCGCTGATACGATTCTGTGTGGTTTCAAAGTTTTTATTTAATTCTGCATTGATAATAGCAAGCTGTTCAATTACTTTTTCCATTTCTGCAGTACGTGCACGACTTTCTAAGATGAAAGAGCGACCACGGGCAACAACGAAGCAGAATAACACACCTGCAAGATTAAATAAAGCAACGCACATGATAAACTGTCCGATTGGTCCGATTTTGTGTGGTGCACATAAGCACTGGACGACAAGTAAGCCGTTGGCAACACCAAGCTGAACCTGAGGATACTGTGGGCGAAGGAATAAACCAGACATGCCCATTGCAGCTAAGTATAGAATGAAGTCGTCTCCGAATGAGTCTCCACTGAAAATCGATACGATAGAGATAACAATCAAAAGTGCAATGGAAACGACCAGGTTTCTAGTATCAGTAGCAATCGTGGTTTTGTTCATAACGAAAAGTGAAATACAATATGCGCCAAGACAAAGACCGATTGCAATAGATCCGATAACTTCGCTTGATAACAGGTTTTTAATCAGGAAGATTGCGGATACTGCAAGCGTAATTCCATTCATGAACTTATAGATGGCTTCTTTGGTAATGTTCTTTACAAGTTCTGTCATAGACAGTTTCTTTTTCTCTTTCATGGTGACCCCTCAATTATAAATTTTCTCTTAATTATACAGTACTACAAACTCAAGTAAAACACAAGGTGTTATAATGTTTTATGAGGTGAAAACTATGATAAATACTGCATTAGAACTACTTACATATTTTATTTTATACTCTTTTATTGGATGGGCGGTAGAAGTTTGCATAATTGCAATTAAAGACCGGCGCTTTCGAAACAGGGGATTTGTAAATCTGCCATTTTGTATCATGTACGGTGTGATGATGGATTTGCTCATTATACTATGGCCAAATTTGACACAGCATCCTGTGTTTAAATTGGTGATTGCATTTGTTGTGTTTGTAGTAATCCAGTCTGGCGCAGAGTTTGTGACAAGTCGAATCTGCAGAAAAATGCTGCTAAAATACGAAGACATTACACCATATAATGGACAGTGGATGAATCTGCTTGTAGCGATATTGTTTGCAATAGGGCTTTGGGGTATGATGGAGCTGGTACATCCACTTGTCTATATGCTGATACATATAATTCCAGCGTTTGCAATAAAAATCTTCTGTGGGTTCTTTGGAATAGTAATATTTTTGGATTTTCTGCTTACACTTTATATCATGAGAAAAGATCGTGGAAATCCCAAAATCAATCAGTATCAACAGAAAAAACAAGAACATCAAAGTAGTCTCAATGGCACTATTTATGAGAAAATATGGGCACGACTAGATAAAGCTTATCCGAATATAGAAGAAGTGTCAGAAGGGAAAACGGATTATGTTTTTGCAAAAGGCATATGTTTGGACAAAATAATCTGGGTATTTTTGGTTTCTGCACTCTTAGGTGACATCATAGAGACATTTTACTGCTATGCAATAGATGGGGTTTGGATGAGTCGTTCAAGCGTGCTTTATGGACCATTTAGTATTGTATGGGGAATTGGTGCGGCAGTACTTACCATTGTTTTATCCAAATTTGCAGAGAAACCAGACCGATATATTTTCCTTGTGGGAGCGTTGATAGGTGGTGTATACGAATATGTATGCAGTTTATTTACCGAGATGGTTTTGGGAACGGTATTCTGGGATTATAGCTGGATGCCATTTAATATCGGTGGTCGTACGAATCTTTTGTATATGGGATTCTGGGGCATACTATCCGTAGTCTGGATTAAGTTTATCTATCCGAAAATGAGCATGTTTATTGAAAAACTTCCAGCATTACAAGGAAAAGTAATTACCTGGGTGCTTGTAGCATTTATGATATGTAATGCTTTGATTTCTGCGATGGCTATGGTAAGATATACACAAAGACAGGAGGGCGTTAAGGCACAGTCTGCAATGGAACACTTCCTGGATGATAATTATGAAGATGAATTGATAGAGAAGGTGTGGCCGAATATGGTGATTACCAAATAGGCACTATGGAGGAATACCATGTCAGAAGAATTAAAGATGACGATTTCAGGAATCGTACCAAGAGAAGGACGCAAAAGTGTGTATGTAGTGTTTGAAGACGGACAGCGAAAAGCAGAAGGCTATGTTCCAGACTGCATCATCACCCAGAATGAGGGTTTTGCGGAAGATGAAATCAAGATGCTAGAGCTATACCTAAAGCAAAACCAGGATATGATTCGTGAGCATGCAAAGCTCATAAACCCAATCAAAGCACTAATGAAATAATCTACTATAATCAAAGGGGCTATCGCAAAACGGATTTTACCCACCGTACCGCGACGCCCCTTTTCATATATTTAAAAGAATGAATATCACCTTTTCCATATTTCACATATAAGTGTTATAGGAAAATGCCATAGTCCTAAAACGGCTCTCTGCTGGATGCTTTTGTGTCTGTCAACCGTTCGACTATTTTGGGGTTGTGTACGTGGAAGAACGACACGGTAATGACTTTTCAAGTTCC
>JAZSCQ010000003.1:0-5900 GCA_045530745.1 Agathobacter sp. | reverse complement strand
TAAAAATATGGACACGTTTCCACTCATATCGTTCTCGTTGCGTTACTAAATTCGCACCACAAGGTGATGCTCATTAAGTAACGACGGAGCGCTAAAGGTCCAATTTTTTATATATACATAGTCCCCTTTTCTTACACATTGGAACCACCCAAATTAGTGAACTATCCCTATAGATATACGGTATTTAGCGCAGAAACTAAACTTTTCCATAGGTAAGAAAGAGTCCTGCTATATATGTAAAAAAGCAACTTTACGACGGCGTCGGCACTTAGTGAGCATCACCTTGGGTGGTGCGAGCTTAGTACCGCTACGTTGTCGTATGAGCGGAAGCGCTTGCGTCTTTTACATATATAGCAGGGTTGTTTTCGTAGTATTTAGAAAAATCTTTTCTGCGCTAGCTCGTTATTTATAAAGAAAATATAAAATCGCAAAACTAATGTTGACAAATCGCAACACTAGTGGTAAATTCTTAACTGTAGATATTAGCACTCCAACGAAATGAGTGCTAACAACACAGCAAGGAGCATAAAATGCAAAAGGATAACGAACAGTTATTAGATGACAGAAAAGTGAAGATTTTGGATGCCATCATTCGAAATTATCTCGCGACTGGCGAACCGGTAGGATCGAGAACGATTTCCAAATATACAGATTTGAATCTCAGTTCTGCGACGATTCGAAATGAGATGGCAGACCTAGAGGAGCTTGGCTACATCGTACAGCCTCATACTTCCGCAGGTCGTATTCCTTCTGACAAGGGCTATCGCTTCTATGTAGACCATCTGATGAAGGAAAAAGACAGAGAGGTTTCTGAGATGAAGGAATTCGTCATTGAGAAAACCCAGAAGATGGAGCAGGTGCTTAAGTCAGTAGCAAAGATGCTTGCTACAAATACCAATTATGCAACAATGATTAGTGCTCCTACCTATCATAATAAAGTAAAATTCATTCAGCTGTCGAGTGTCAGTGCACATCAGGTTTTAGCTGTAGTAGTAATGAACAGTAATATTGTAAAGAACCACATGATTGACATTGAAGAAGAGTTGGATAATGAAACACTTCTCAAGCTGAATATTTTATTAAATACCGCATTAAATGGTTTGGCATTACAGGAAATTAACCTTGCCACAATCTCTCGACTAAAAGAGCAGGCAGGAATCCATAGCCAGGTAGTAAGTGATGTTATGGATGCATTAGCACAGGCACTTAGCGAGCAGGAAGACCTGCAGATTTATACCAGCGGTGCTACTAATATTTTGAAATATCCAGAGCTTACCACTTCTGATAATGCGACAAATCTTCTTTCTGCATTTGAGGAGAAAGATGAGCTGATAAGCCTTGTGAATGAAACCCTGGCGGAGACATCGTCAGAAACTGGCATTCAGGTTTATATTGGCAACGAAACACCAATTCAGACCATGAAAGATTGTAGTGTTGTAACTGCGACGTATGAATTAGGTGACGGTGTAAAGGGTACGATAGGTATTATCGGACCAAAGCGTATGGATTACGAAAATGTAATGGATAACCTAAAGACATTGAGAAGTCAGCTTGATGGCATCTTAAATAAGTCTAAGGATTCCTAGAAAGGCAGGATAGAATGGCAGAAGAAAAGTTTTGTCAGAACGAAGAAGTAGAAGAAATCAAAGAAGAAACTATGCACACTTCCGAGGTGGAAGAAACTGTAGAAGTGGAAAATGGTGAGTCAGCATCTGAACAGGACGCAGTAATAGAAGAAGCTGCTGAGGACGCAGAAGCGACGAAGAAAGGTGGTTTCTTTAAAAAGAAAAAAGATAAAAAAGACGAACAAATCGAAGAGTTAAATGATCGTGTAAAACGTCAGATGGCAGAATTCGAAAACTTCCGTAAACGTTCTGAAAAAGAAAAATCTATGATGTTTGACATGGGTGCAAAGAACGTAATTGAAAAGATTCTTCCAGTTGTAGATAATTTCGAAAGAGGTTTTACAACAGTAGAAGAAGCGGATAAAGACGATGCTTTTGTACAGGGAATGCAGCAGGTGTATAAGCAGCTGATGACAGAGCTTGAAGCAATCGGTGTTACCCCAATTGAAGCAGTTGGTCAGGAATTCAATCCAGACTTCCACAACGCAGTAATGCAGGTGGAAAGCGAGGAATACGAATCAGGCATTATTGCCCAGGAATTTATGAAGGGCTATATGTATAAAGACACAGTTGTTCGACATAGTATGGTTGGAGTTGTGTCATAATTTTAGAAACAAGTAACAATTTGAATATAATATTTTCAGGAGGACAACAAAATGGGAAAAATTATTGGTATTGACTTAGGAACAACAAATAGCTGCGTAGCAGTTATGGAAGGTGGAAAACCTACCGTTATCGCAAATACAGAAGGCGCTAGAACTACACCATCTGTAGTAGCATTCACAAAAACAGGCGAAAGATTAGTAGGTGAACCTGCAAAACGTCAGGCAGTTACAAACGCTGACAAGACAATCTCTTCTATTAAGAGACATATGGGTACAGATTACAAGAAAGCAATCGATGACAAGAGCTACTCTCCACAGCAGATTTCTGCTATGATTCTTCAGAAATTAAAAGCAGATGCTGAAGGATACTTAGGAGAAAAAGTAACAGAAGCTGTTATCACAGTACCTGCATACTTTAACGATGCAGAACGTCAGGCTACAAAAGATGCTGGTAAAATCGCTGGTCTTGATGTAAAACGTATCATCAACGAACCAACAGCAGCTGCTTTAGCTTACGGTCTTGACAATGAAAAAGAACAGAAAATCATGGTATACGACTTAGGTGGTGGTACATTCGACGTATCTATCATTGAAATCGGTGATGGTGTTATCGAAGTATTATCTACAAACGGTGATACACACCTCGGTGGTGATGACTTTGACGACAAGATTACACAGTGGATGATCAACGAATTTAAGAGAACAGAAGGTGTTGACCTCTCTACAGACAAGATGGCACTTCAGAGATTAAAAGAAGCTGCTGAAAAAGCAAAGAAAGAATTATCATCTGCAACAACAACAAATATTAACTTACCATTCATCACAGCTACAGCAGAAGGTCCAAAACACTTTGATGTAAACCTTACAAGAGCTAAATTTGATGAATTAACACATGATTTAGTAGAAAGAACAGCTATCCCAGTTCAGAAAGCTATGCAGGATGCTGGTCTTACAAACGCTGATCTTGGTCAGGTATTATTAGTTGGTGGTTCAACACGTATCCCAGCTGTACAGGACAAAGTAAGACAGTTAACAGGCAAAGAACCAAGCAAATCTTTAAATCCAGATGAATGTGTAGCACTTGGTGCTTCTATTCAGGGTGGTAAGCTTGCTGGTGATGCTGGTGCAGGTGAAATCTTACTCCTTGACGTAACTCCACTTTCACTTTCTATCGAAACAATGGGTGGTGTTGCTACAAGACTTATCGAAAGAAATACAACAATTCCTACAAAGAAGAGCCAGGTATTCTCTACAGCAGCTGACAACCAGACGGCAGTAGATATCAACGTAGTACAGGGTGAAAGACAGTTTGCTAGAGATAACAAATCTCTCGGACAGTTCCGTCTTGATGGTATCCCACCAGCACGTCGTGGTGTACCACAAATCGAAGTTACATTTGACATCGATGCTAATGGTATGGTAAACGTATCTGCAAAAGACCTTGGAACAGGTAAAGAACAGCACATCACAATTACAGCTGGTTCTAACATGTCAGATGACGAAATCGATAGAGCAGTAAAAGAAGCAGCTGAATTCGAAGCTCAGGATAAGAAACGTAAAGAAGCAATCGATACAAGAAATGATGCTGACGCATTCGTATTCCAGACACAGCAGGCTCTTGAACAGGTTGGAGCTCAGATTTCTCCAGAAGACAAAGCAGCTGTAGAAGCTGATATTGCAGCAGTAAAAGCTATCTTAGATGCTAACCCAGAAGCAGACCAGATGAGCGAAGCAACAATTGCTGACTTAAAAGCTGCACAGGAAAAACTTACAAACAGCGCTCAGAAAGTATTTGCTAAGATGTATGACAATGCACAGGCTGCTCAGAACGCAGGTGCAGGCCCAGACATGAGCGGATTTACTGGCAACGCTGGTAGCACATCTGCTCCAGAAGATGATGTAATCGACGCTGATTTCAAAGAGGTTTAAACTTTAAGAAAGAAGAATATTCAGAACTGCCTTACTTGACTTCGCAAAATACAATTCTACTTCGTAGAATTCCGGCTATTGCAAAACCGATTTTGCTTATTCAAGGGGCGTTCCGCCAATCGAAAAAATCATTAAATTGCTTATGCAAATAAATTTGCACGCAATTTCAATGATTTTTTCGGCAGTTCTGAACTGGTAAAGAATATGGCAGATAAACGTGATTATTATGACGTCCTCGGCGTATCCAAAAACGCTGATGATGCAGAAATAAAGAAAGCATTCCGTACACTTGCGAAAAAGTATCATCCAGATGCTCATCCCGGTGATGCCGAATGCGAAGCAAAATTTAAAGAGGCGCAGGAAGCTTATGCCGTACTTAGCGATGCAGAGAAACGTAGACAGTATGACCAGTTTGGCCACGCTGCTTTTGATGGAGCAGGTGGAGCAGGCGGTTTTGATTTCTCCGGCATGGATATGAGCGATATCTTTGGAGATATCTTTGGAGATTTCTTTGGCGGCGGTTTTGGTGGCGGCTTTGGTGGTGGAAGACGTACCAACAATGGTCCTAGACAGGGTGCCAACGTACGTATGAGTGTACGTGTTTCTTTTGAAGATGCAGTTTTTGGCTGTGAGAAAGAAATCGAATTTAACTACAAAGAAACATGTAAGACTTGTGGTGGCAATGGTGCTAAGCCAGGTACATCCCCAGAAAACTGTCCAAAATGTGGCGGTAAGGGCAAGGTAGTTATGAACCAGCAGACCTTATTTGGTATGATGCAGAACGTAACGACGTGTCCAGACTGTAACGGCAGTGGCAAGATTGTAAAAGAGCGCTGTAGCGACTGTTATGGAAGTGGCTACATTGTAAAGAAAGTAAAGAAGACAGTGGAGATTCCTGCTGGTATTGACAACGGACAGTGCGTAAGAGTGCGTGAATTCGGAGAGCCAGGTATCAATGGTGGTCCACGTGGTGATTTGCTCGTAGAAGTAGTAGTATCCAGAAGCTCGCAGTTTGAACGTCAGGATATGAATATCTTCTCAGATGCAAACATTACTTATGCAATTGCTGCATTAGGTGGAGATATCCGTATCAAGACTGTGGATGGAGATATCATCTACACAGTTAATCCAGGTACCCAGTCTGGTACTCGTATCCGTCTTCGTGGAAAAGGTGTTCCATCCGTACGTAACAAAGAGGTGCGTGGTGACCATTACGTTACACTTATTGTTGAGACTCCAAAGGGACTTAGCAAAGAAGCCAAAGAAGCACTTCGTAAGTTTGATGAACTTACAGGTGGATCCCTTACCAAAGAAGGTGGCGCATCTACCACAAAGAAAAAAGGGTTTATGGATAAAATCAAAGAATCCTTAGACGACTTATAAAATTCATAGCAAGATAATATAGGCTGGTGCAAATGTAAATTTGTGGCAGCCTTATTTTTATATTAAAAACACATCTGCACATATATTCTATATGCATTTTCTCACTGTTAAGAAAAACACATATTTTCTAAGAATCCTGCTTCTAGCTTTTATGATTATTTATGTCTTTCAAAAGATTTTACAATCTGCGAAAGTATATCCGTGTGATGAAAGACATTTTTTCAGACTTTACGTGTGTCTCTTAGTACGGCAGATTTATATAATGTTATGTGCATGCTCGATTGTTCGAGATGCTGATTTTGCATCGAGTTTCGAGCATGCACATATAATATCAACTATATAAAGATGCCGTGCTTAG
>JAZSCQ010000020.1:0-6416 GCA_045530745.1 Agathobacter sp. | reverse complement strand
AAATAGGTGCTTCTATATATTAGTCTCACACACGCTTTCGCTAAGTAGCGGACTCGTTACGTTACTAACCTCGTATCCTCCAAAAGGAGTCTACTCGCTAAGTAACGACGGCCGCTAAAAGTGTTCGTCTAATATATTGGAGCGCCTATTTCTTACTCTTTGCTAAATAATCTTTTCTACGCTAAATACGGTACATCTATAGGGATAGTTCACTAATTTGGGTGGTTTCAATGTGTAAGAAAAGGGGACTATGTATATATAAAAAATTGGACCTTTAGCGCTCCGTCGTTACTTAATGAGCAGCACCTTGTGATGCGAATTTAGTAACGCAACGAGAGCGATATGAGTGGAAACGTGTCCATATTTTTATATATACATAGTCCCCTTTTCGTATTATTTAGATGAACTAAATTAGTGAACTATCTCGTTATTTAATGTAAGGTAATATATCCTCTGTATAGCATCTTAATGTCTCTCCAACACTCCAAGCCTGTCCATAACAGCCACGACCATTGTGTGGTGCATTTCCGTCGAAGATTTCGCAGATGGAACCGACACAGTTGTTGTAGAGATGAGCCTTCATAGGCTCAAGCATTTCTAATACTTTTTTCGCTGTTTCTTCGTTGCGGCCGTATACGTTGCAGTAAGCGGTGATAAATCCACCTACAATGAAGCCCCATGCAGTTCCCTGATGGTAAGCCGCATCACGTTTTGGAAGAGAACCAACATAGATTGGGTGGTAGTCTTCGTGGGCTGGATCAAGGGAACGAAGGCCTACACCAACGAAGAGTTTTTCATTTACAACATCTACTACAGATTTTGCTTTATCAGCATCTAACATGGTGTATGGAAGTGCTACAGCATAAATCTGGTTCGGACGGATAGAAGCATCGTATACATCTTCGGCGTGGCTTGGATTTACGTGACCACAGTCGTCATCGATTACATCGTAGAGACAGCCATCTTTTTCATTCCAGAATTTTTTGCAGAAAGAAGTTTTAACCTTTTCTGCTAACTGTGCATAAGGAGCAGCGTCTTCGCCGAATTTACCAGCCAAGTCTTCCATAACTTTAAGTGCGTTGTACCAAAGTGCAGAGATTTCTACTGGTTTACCGTGACGAGGAGTCACTACCCAGTCGCCTACACGTACGTCCATCCAGGTAACCTGGTCAGTACCACTGCCTGCGTGAATGAGTCCATCGCTTTCCATGTAGATAGAGAAATCAGTGCCTCTCTGGTATGCAGCGCAGATGTTTTTTAATGCAGGATAAATCTTTTCCTGAATGAATGTATGCGCTTCTGGTGTGTTGTTGTATTCTAAGTATTTATGTACCGCATAGAAGTACCAGAGGGATCCGTCTACGGTATTGTAGAGAGGGGCCTGTCCGTTGTCTGGGAACATGTTTGGAACCATGCCCATTTCTGGCTCTACATATTGCGCAAAGGTAAGAAGGATTTCTTCGGCCTTTTTAAAACGTCCAGTAGAAAGTACGCAACCGGTAAATGCGATCATAGTATCGCGTCCCCAGTCCGTAAACCATGGAAGACCTGCAAGAACAGTAGTAAGTCCAGTTGATTCACGGTAGGAAAGCACCTCGTTACAAGCGATAGTTAAAATCTCGGAAAAGTCATCCTTGCATGCAGCATTTTTAAGTAATGCAGCAAAGAATTTCTTGTTATCTTCTAATACAGCAAATGCAGATTCAGCAGTCACGTCCTGTCCCCAGTTCCAAGCAGGTGTATGTCCTGGGAGAATGTCTGCTACGACATTATCACAGTAGATGTTTTCACCATTTTCCACATGACAAACAAGGGATACTTGCTTGTTGCTGTTTGCTGGTACAGTTACTTTAATCTGGTAAGGAGTGTAGCAGGTGTCTAAGCCTGGTACTTCATTTTCTACTTCAGTAGCAAACTGAAGGTCTTCATCAAACTGCACTTCAGATTCTGCTAATTCACCTTCGCTCACCTGTAAAACGATTTCTACAGAAGGTGCAGATTCTGGAATCAGCATAAATCCAGTTGTGTCGGTTAATTTAAATTTATTGAATACTAAAGATTCTTTTTTGCTACTATCGTTGTGTTCACGATAGTTCATAAGAGGAGTAACGATAAATTCAGCCGTGTTGCCAGTGTTTGTAATGTCATAGGCAACTGCAACAGTATTTTCGCCCTGCACCAAAGAAACATACTTTTTGAGTGTAATGTCGCCAACTTGATAGGTAAAACAAACTGTGCCGTCATAGTCGAAGCTTGCGAGATATTTCTGTCCATCAGTGTAGACAGGTTTTCTTGGAACGAAATCAGATGCTACATGTACCGTGTTTGGATCCTTGTAAACATCTGGTACTTCGTCAGAAGAGACGAGACTGATATCCATTTCTTCGCCAGCATGCTGCGCAGCCTCTAAATTGTATGTGGTATCACCGCAGATAAAGGATTCGTTGGTTTTGCTAAATACAAGGAAACGCTCTACTGGTGGATGAAAGCTTGCAATGAGGTAGCCCTGATGTGTTCTGCCTAAGCTGCCTAAAACAGAACCACCTGCATATCCTCCAATGCCATTGGTCAGAGCCCATTCTCTCTTTGCATTTTCAACAAAATTTGCTAATTGTTCTCCTGTAAAATGAAAATTCATAATGCACCTCATTTTTATTTATAAAATATATCTCTATTGTAATAGAAGATGGTAGAAAATGATAGAGTTTTGTGCTATAATTCAAAATATATTTGGAGGTAATAAGATGTTTGAGGTATATGTATTAGTTGACAAAGAGAAATCTTTAGTAATGAAGCTTTTGACTATTTTATGTTTTGTGATTGGGGCATATTTTTTGTATGTGTCATTGAGAGGCTTGATTATCTTTTTTGCAGTAGCAGTTCCATTTATTGCAATAGGATGGTTCTTAATGCGAAGAAATATAGAGTATGAGTATTCTTATTTTGATGGGGCCTTTCGCTTTGCAAAAGTCATCAGTAAACAAAAAAGAAAAGAATTGATTGAATATGATGTAGAGAATGTGATTGTCATTGCACCAAAGGATGACAGAAGTGTATATCAGTACAAAAACAAGCCAAATGTAAAGCTGAGTGACCTTACATCAGGAAAAAAGGATGCAAAGGTTTATGCAATGGTATCAAAGGTGGATGAAGGATTTCATATGACACTGTTTGAGCCGGATGAAAAATACTTAGATGCGGTATGCATCAAATACAGACAGAAAGTAGTAAGATAATGTTAGAATTAAGAAATATTTGCTACGAAGTTGACGTAGAAAATGAGACTAAAGAAATTTTAAAAAATGTTAGTCTTACAATAGATGAGCATTTTGTGGCAATCACAGGTCCAAATGGTGGCGGAAAGTCAACCTTGGCAAAAATGATTGCAGGTATTATCCAGCCAACCAGCGGACAGATTCTCTTAGACGGAGAAGATATTACAAACTTAAATATTACAGATCGTGCGAAAGAGGGCATCAGCTTTGCATTTCAACAGCCGGTGCATTTCAAAGGACTTACGGTAAAGGATTTGATTTCAATTGCAGCGGGGAAGACTATGAGTGTGACAGATATCTGTAACATTCTTTCGGAAGTAGGTCTTTGCGCACGCGATTATATTGACCGTGAGATTAACAACAGTCTTTCTGGTGGTGAGCTAAAACGTATTGAGATTGCTATGATTTTAGCACGTGGAACCAAGCTGTCTATTTTTGATGAGCCAGAGGCAGGTATTGACCTTTGGAGCTTTAACAGCTTGATTAAGGTTTTTGAAAAGATGCGAGATGAGATTCAGGGTACAATTCTTATTATTTCACATCAGGAGAAAATCTTAAATATTGCAGACAAAATTGTCGTAATTGCAAACGGTGAGATTGAAAAAATAGGTAGTCGAGATGAGATTCTGCCTACCCTTTTATACACTAGTAGATCCTGTCAGACATTGGCGGACAAGCAGTAAGATAGAAAAGAGATACAAACATGGATTTGATTCAGAAGAATTTATTATCGCAGATTGCAGATTTGCATGAGGTTCCAGAAGGTGCATATAATATTCGTGCCAATGGTGTGAGTGCAGGAAAAAACACAACTGCGAATATTGATATTGTACAGAAGGAAGATAAAGATGGTATTGACATTGTCATCAAGCCAGGTACAGTAAATGAAAGTGTACACATTCCGGTACTTCTAAGCCAGAGTGGTATCCAGGAAGTGGTGTACAATGATTTTTATATCGGTGAAGATTGTGATGTAACGATTGTAGCAGGTTGTGGCATCCACAACTGTGGTGTAGATACATCAAAGCACGACGGTGTGCATACCTTCTATATAGGTAAGAATGCGAAAGTAAAATATGTAGAGCGTCATTACGGTGAAGGTGATGGAAATGGTGAGAATATCATGAATCCTGAAACTATCATCCATTTGGAAGAGGGAGCCAATCTTGAAATGGAAACTACCCAGATTAAAGGAATTGACTCTACGAATCGTATTACCCGTGGTGATTTGGCAGCAGGCGCGGTGCTTGAAGTGCGCGAAAAGCTTATGACACATGGTAAGCAGTATGCACGTACAGATTTCTCTGTAGATTTAAACGGAGATGGATGTAGTGCCAATATTGTATCGCGTTCTGTCGCACGAGATGAATCCCGACAGGAATTCTTCTCTAATATCAATGGCAATAGTGTATGTAGTGGTCATAGCGAATGTGATGCCATTATCATGGACAAAGCTGTTGTGGCAGCTAGTCCACAGCTTACAGCGGCCAACATTGATGCCAGCCTTATTCACGAGGCTGCGATTGGCAAAATTGCAGGGGAGCAGTTAATTAAGCTTATGACTTTGGGGCTTACTGAGGCAGAAGCAGAAGAGCAGATTATTAACGGATTCTTGAAATAAGAACGAGTAATAAAAAAGAGTTCCGTTAAGGAACTCTTTTGTTGTTATATAATTAGCGGATTTTTGGACCATAGCCAGGTTGAACGTATTCGATACGTAATTCTCTCATCCAACGTTTTACGAGGCTGAGTGGAATACCGAAGTGTTCTGCAACTTGAAATTCATTAACATTATTTTCACGGATATAGTCTTTGACCGCGTGGAAGAGAATGGTGTCCTGACAGCTTTGACAGCAGGCAAATTCCGAGCTACGTGGAATTGGATGTCCACAATGTTCGCAGTATTTATAGTTAATAGAATTTTTACGTTCTAATTCGTCCAAATCCAATCTAGGCTTAGTGCTCATATGGGCCTCCCAATAAATATGATATTACCATTATACATAATAGAGGTGTATTATGTCAAAGAAAACAAATCCAATTGCAGTATTTGATTCTGGCGTAGGCGGAATCAGTGTGCTACGCGAACTTGTAAAAATCCTTCCAAATGAGGATTATATCTATTACGGTGATTCGAAGAATGCCCCATATGGCATGAAGGACAAGGAAACCGTAAAGCAGCTTACGATTGATGCAGCAGAGTATCTTTTTGCACAGGGTGCAAAAGGCTTAGTTGTGGCATGTAATACGGCTACCAGTGCGGCCGTAAGAGCTTTGCGTGAACTCTATCCAGATATTCCTATCGTAGGTATTGAGCCAGCGGTTAAACCAGCAGCTACTTTAAAACCAAATTGCCGTGTGCTTGTAATGGCAACACCGATGACGATTCGTGAAGAAAAATTCCAGAATCTTATGGCAAAATACGAAGATATGGCGGAGATCATTCCACTGCCATGTCCTGGACTTATGGATTTTGTGGAACGTGGTGATTTAACCAGTGCTGACTTCCGTAGCTACTTAGAAGAGCTGCTCTTTGCACATCGTATTCACCCAGTTGACTCCGTGGTACTTGGCTGTACGCATTATCCATTTGCTAAAGATATGATCAAAGAGGTCCTAGGACCGGATGTACTCGTCTTTGACGGTGGCGAAGGTACTGCACGCGAAATGCGTCGTCGCCTTGCAGAAGCAGATTTACTAAATCCAAGTGTCGAGAAAGGCACTGTTGACTTCCAAAATAGTTTAGAAAACACTTCTAAAATCGAATTATGTAATTTCTTATTAAACTTATAGATGATACATGGGCTGTCGCAAAGTATATATTTGTGGCAGCCTTGTTTTTTATATTAAAAACACATCTGCACATATATTCTATATGCATTTTCTCACTGTTAAGAAAAACGCATATTTTCTAAGAATCTTGCTTCTAGCTTTTATGATTATTTATGTCTTTCAAAAGATTTTACAATCTGCGAAAGTATATCCGTGTGATGAAAGACATTTTTCAGACTTTACGTGTGTCTCTTAGTACGGCAGATTTATATAATGTTATGTGCATGCTCGATTGTTCGAGATGCTGATTTTGCATCGAGTTTCGAGCATGCACATATAATATCAACTATATAAAGATGCCGTGCTTAG
>JAZSCQ010000005.1:0-4614 GCA_045530745.1 Agathobacter sp. | reverse complement strand
TGTAGTCACCCTTGGCTGGTCTATCTATTGGAATTGATGCCGGAATAACATCACGGAGATTCCTTTCAAGATACTCAACAGTTGCATCACGAAGTTCAAATGGAAATGAAGCCTTAATAAAAATGGCACGTTCTCTATTTGGAATTCCTAATCTTTCGCCAATGTTCCATGCCAAATGGCGTAAATCGGGCGACCTTAATGGATTGTTTAAATCAGAGCGAATACTTTTATATGAACTTGTATGACCTATTGCCATACAGTTGATGTTCTCCAATAAAATCAAAACATCCTCTTTCTTTTGATATGGTGCTACTGTGTGGGTAACATACTCACGTACAGCCTCCATGATGAGTACTTTACGTTTAATGTTTTCCTTTTCGATGTTCTCCTGTAGCATCGCATACTTATCAAGGTAGGAACAGCTAGTATCTTTTGAGGTATCATTTCTAGTGTCATTTTTGGTGTCATTTTCACCATTCTTGGTGTCATCCTTTGCCTTTTGGGTGTCATTTTAGGTGTCACTTTGACTGTCATTTTTTGGTGTTATACTGAATTTTCTGTCCACCTTTTTACGTTTCTTGTCCACTTTTCTGTCTACTTTATTGAGTTTCTGTCCACCTTTTCTGTCTACATTTTCTCTATAATGTCCACCATCTTAATTATCTAGCGCATCGTTTTCATTGTTTTGGGGTTCACTCTAAGTTTCGGGGCTCATATTATCGTACTGCCATTCTATTTGATAAAAAATGGGAAATGTGAAATGATTACCTTGTTTTAGTTTGGATTATGTGAAAACACAGGATGAAAATGAGTAGGATAATGTGAAATATCTACGTATTTATAGCTTAGATTATGTGAAATGTGTTATCTTTGCAGCTGTAATCAAAGATTTTAGATATGGATAAACTACTTAGAAGAAAAGTTGATAGCTATTTGATGGCTTGGAAAAACAATCCAGATAGAAAACCACTAATTATTAAAGGTGCCCGTCAGATTGGAAAAACACGCTCTATAGAGTGGTTTGCCAGTCAAAACTATAAAACGGTTATACAGATTAATTTTGTAGAGCAACCTAAATACAAGAATATCTTTGAGGATGGTTTTGAGGTTGATACCATTCTTAAAAACATATCGTTACTAAATCCTGAGTTTAAGTTTATTCCAAGGGAGACTCTTTTCTTTTTTGATGAGTTACAAGCTTGTCCTAATTGTGCTACTTCATTGAAATTCTTTAAGCTCGATGGACGCTTCGATGTTATCTGTTCCGGTTCATTGATGGGAATCAATTATCGGGAAATTGAATCCAACAGTGTAGGCTATAAGGAAGATTATGAAATGCACTCCATGGATTTCGAGGAGTTCCTTTGGGCTAAGGGTTACAGTGAGGATTTTATTGATGAACTGTACCAACACATGTTGGAGATTAAGCCTCTTGCCAAATTGCAGATGGATGTTCTTTTTGAATTGTTCCGTGATTATGCAACTATCGGTGGTATGCCCGAGGTGGTGAATACATATATTAAGAACAAGAACTTCAGTGGAACTTTGGGCATACAGAAACAATTGCTCAAAGACTATGAGGAAGATATCACCAAATATGTGGAAGGTTTGGATAAAGCGAAGGTAAAAGCCGTTTATAATCACATTTCTACATTCTTGGCCAAAGAAAACAAGCGCTTCCAGATAACCAAGATTGGCAAGAATGCACGTAATCGAGATTATGTTGGTTGTGTTGAATGGCTTGCTGATGCTGGCGTTATAAACGTCTGCTATTGTCTGAATCTCCCTGAACTTCCACTTAAGGGGAACTATGATCCTAAACTCTATAAGATTTATTATAAAGATACAGGACTTTTGATTGCATCACTCGACGAAGAGGCTCAGGAAGATTTGAGAGCTAATAAGAATCTGAGCACATACAAAGGAGCAATATACGAGAATATAGTCGGAGATATGCTTGTAAAGCAAGGCTACAATCTCTATTACTATAGCAGTGACAAACCTTCTCTTGAAATGGATTTCTTTGTACGTGATGCAGACTCCCTTATCCCTGTAGAAGTTAAAGCCAATGATGGTGCAACTGCATCGCTGAACAAGTTGCTAAGTGATGATAAATATACAGACGTGAAATACGGTATCAAGCTGGGATATAAGAATATCGGATTTAATGGTAAATTCTATACTTTTCCTTATTTCTTGACTTTTTTACTAAAGAGATTTTTGGTAGAGAAGAATTAAAAACATAATAAACAATATAAGCTGTCTTGAGGCTGCTTATATTATAATATTATTTGGTGATTTGTTAAATTGTAATGAAGTTACTTCTTGGTCTATCGTCCGAATATTATAACCTCTATGTTTAACAATTCCAGATTCAACCATTTTTTTAAACTCTTGAAGAGATTGTTCAAACAGATTTTCATTCGAATCTGATTCAAATCTTTCTTTAGCTCGATCGAGAATATCTTTTAATTGAATTGTAATATCCATTTTAAATAAACGTTCTAGTGTGAATAAATTGAGGAAAATTATGTCTAGCAATAAAATCCCTTAAAATTTTATAGTAATTTCTTATAGCCTCGCGTTCAGGTTTATCACTATAGTCTGTAATTTGTAATTTGAGAGACTTAAGGGTTTCTATATCTATTGGACGTCCATGAGTCTTCCATTCATTATTATCACCAAGTTTATTAGCAATTTCTTCAGCTCGTTGCTCTTTTTCTTCTGGTGTAACAGCACGTCTATCAGAATGTATATTCCAATTCTTAAATTTATAATTTACTAACCATTTTTTCAATAGTGAAATTGTTAGTTCTTTTGCTTGTTCATACCCTCTTAATTCTGCTAAGTCAAAGTCTTTTAGTATAAGGAACTCTGCTTGTGTCAATTTGTTTTCTTGAGCTTTCTTTATCAACTCATTAATCTTATCTAAATATCCTAGTGCAGGAACAAATTTACCATCTTTATTAGGGACTTGAGGATCTATTGGACCTAGGACAGAAAAATAATCCATCCAGATCTCATCACCACTCATACAAAATATAGTACCAGCACTATATGCACAATCAGGAACAATAAAAATAACTCTATCGTAATGGTGCCGAATAATGTTCACGTATCTCTCAACTGCTGCAGCACTCCCACCTGTTGTTGTAAGAATTACAGCTAAGCAATCTCTTTTGTCTGGGGTCTTAGCAAGATCTTCAATAATTCCAAGAATGCTATTTTCCTGACCGTCTACAATGGGGCCAAAATAGTTGAACACATCACAATCTAAGGCCTTTTCAAGTTCCGCAAGGCTTGTATTCATAAGATCCCTAAGGGCTTTATCAATTGATGGTACCATAATTATGCTTTTATTCTTAGCAAAGATACAAGAATCTTTTAGCTTAAACAAGGCTTTAACTAATTATATTTTTACGTCTGGAAAATGTAAAATAGATAATATTTGAACAGAAAAGGATGGAACACTTCTTTTATTGTTCAAAATATTGCTATCGGGTATCATCTAAAGGTTTGTTTTCACTCCTTAAGTGCCATTTTAAATCTTTTGAGCATAAATTATTCCGGAAAACAATGAAAAAGGTTGTACATATACAACCATAATGAAAACATTTTGTATATTTGCAGTATGTATTGATAAATAAGATATCATATGAAATATCTAAATATAAAGAAAGCTTTGGCTGCATGGCAGGAGTTGCAACCACTATCTGAGAAGGATAAGGATAGGCTTAGCCGTCGTTTTACTGTTGACTTCAACTATAATAGTAACCATATAGAAGGTAATACGCTGACTTATGGCCAAACGGAAATCTTATTGTTATTTGGCAAGGTGATTGGAGAGGCAAGCGTGCGCGATGTCCAAGAAATGACAGCGAGTAATGTGGGGTTGCGAATGATGACAGAAGAGGCTAAGGTAAAAGAAGCTCCTTTGACGCAAAACTTTATTAGAACACTACACCAGACATTACTTCGTGAGGATTATACGGTATATCGTAATTTGCCTAGTGGAGTGCAGACAAGCTATGTGATACATGCAGGACAATATAAAACTCGTCCTAATAGTGTGATTACACGATATGGTGACAGATTTGAATATGCTTCTCCTGAAGAAACTCCCAGTCTGATGGCAGACTTAGTGGATTGGTATAACAAAGCAGAGCAAGAAGGCAAACTTACCCCTGTAGAGTTAGCAGCATTGTTCCACTATCGTTATATACGCATTCACCCTTTCGAGGATGGAAATGGTCGTATAGCTCGATTGATGGTGAACTTTATCCTTACTCGTCACGATTATCCGATGATTGTCGTCCGTAGTCGCAAGAAGAATGAATACTTGGAAGCTTTACATCAGGCAGACCTCGAGGTGGGACCTGTCCCTAGCGATGGTGCTCATGCAGACATTAAAGATATTCGTCCGTTCCTGAAATACTTCAATGATTTGGTCGCTACCGAGGTATACAACGACGTCTTGTTTGTGAGCGAGAAGAATGAGAATGTATGGTGGTACGATGGCGAGCGAATAGCATTCCGCACACCAAACTACACGAAGATTCTCAATGCAATGAGAACCTATCCGTCCTTGACGCTGGCGGATATGAAAGAGATAAC
>JAZSCQ010000030.1:0-8344 GCA_045530745.1 Agathobacter sp. | reverse complement strand
GAAAGACATAAATAATCATAGAAGAAGAAAGCGTGATTTTTAGAAATATAGAGTTTTTCTTAACGAGAGGAATTTACAAAAATATATAGTGGCATATGCATTTTGAAATACTAAGAAAGGCTGCCACAAATTTATATTTGTGACAGCCTTAGATAATGAAATTATTATTCAGCTTCTTCTACCTGTGGTGCAACGATTGCAATACCAAGTTCTCCAAGCTGTTTTGGATCTACTTCACTTGGACACTTAGACATCATACAAGATGCATCTTTTACCTTAGGGAAAGCGATTACTTCACGGATGTTGTCTGTTCCAGTAAGGTGCATGATCATACGGTCAACACCATAAGCAAGACCTGCGTGAGGTGGTACACCATAAGAGAATGCGTCTAATAAGAAACCAAACTGGTTGTGTGCACTTTCTTTTGTAAATCCAAGAAGTTCAAACATTTTTTCCTGAATATCGCTCTGGTGAATACGAACAGAACCACCGCCGAGCTCTGTACCATTAAGTACACAGTCGTATGCTTTGGAACGAACTGCACCAAGGTCTGTGTCAAGAAGGTGTAAGTCTTCTTCCATTGGCATTGTAAATGGATGATGCATTGACATGAATCTATTTTCTTCTTCTGACCACTCGAATAATGGGAATTCTGTTACCCATAAGAAGTTCCATTTATTTTCATCGATAAGTCCAAGTTCTTTACCTAATTCAAGACGAATAGCGCCAAGTACGTTAAATACAAGAGCTTTCTTGTCTGCTGCAAAAAGTAATAAGTCTCCTGGCTTACCATTCATAGCTGCTACTAAAGCGCTCATTTCTTCTTCTGTCATGAATTTTGCAAATGAAGATTTGTATGTTCCATCTTCATTGATAGCAACATAAGCAAGACCTTTTGCGCCATAGCCTTTTGCAAATTCAACGAGCTTGTCGATTCTCTTACGTGGCATACCAGCCTGACCTTCTACATTAAGACCACGAACAGTACCACCTGCTTCTAAAGCACCCTTGAACACTACGAATTCACAGTTTCTTACTACGTCAGATACATCTGTAAGTTCCATACCGAAACGTGTATCTGGCTTGTCTGAACCATAGCGGTCCATTGCTTCATGGTAAGGCATTCTAGGGAATGGAGTAGGGATATCTACGCCAATTGCTTCTTTCCATACATATTTGAGAAGTCTTTCGTTTACATCCAATACATCTTCGATGTCTACGAATGAAAGTTCCATATCTGCCTGTGTAAATTCTGGCTGACGGTCAGCACGAAGGTCTTCATCACGGAAGCAACGTGCAATCTGGAAGTAACGATCATAACCAGATACCATTAAAAGCTGTTTGAAAATCTGTGGAGACTGTGGCAACGCATAGAAGTTACCCTGATGTACACGGCTTGGTACAAGGTAGTCTCTAGCACCTTCTGGTGTTGATTTGCAAAGGATAGGTGTTTCGATTTCAAGGAAGCCTTCGTTTGACATGAATGCTCTCATAAGACCAAGCACTTTACTCTTCATCATAAGTTTTGACTGAATGTCTGGTCTTCTTAAATCTAAGTAACGATATTTTAATCTGATATCTTCTTTTGTTAAGCTGTTTTCTTCAATTGCAAATGGAGGTGTCTGAGCCTCAGCTAATACACGAAGACTTGTTGCAATGATTTCGATATCACCTGTCTTTAAGTTTTCGTTTACAGCTGCTGTTCTCTTTGCAACAGTACCTTCAACTGCAATTACAAATTCACTTCTTAAAGTTTCAGCTTTTGCGAATCCTTCTTCGCCAACACTGTCTGTATCAAAAACGATCTGTAAAAGACCGCTTCTATCACGTAAGTCTACGAAGATTAAGCTTCCTAAGTTTCTTCTTTTCTGTACCCAGCCCATAACGGTAACTGTTTCACCGACATTGGCACTTGATACTTCGGTACATCTGTGGCTTCTGTGTAAGCCCTTCATTGATTCTGCCATAATTTTCTCCTTTTCTATTTCTTGGCGATACTTTAGGACACAGGTGTGTGTGATAATTCACGCACCTCTCATATGATATTTTAGTTATTAAAAAATTCTACGAATTCAACATATCCTTCATTTGTAAGCTGTTCCTTCTGGAATTTTTTGTTTTTATTCATTCTTACAACAAGTACCTGCTGATTACTTTCTCTTGCTTCTTTTGCCTGCTGCATAACTGCGACAAGCTTGTCTGCAGGATAGTTTTTCTCTACAAGGTAAGCTACCTTCTTTGGACTTTCTGGAATCTGGAATCCACTTTCCATAAGTAAGAGGATAATTCTTTCAAAGCCAATAGAGAAACCACATGCTGGTACATCATTGCCTGTAAACTTACCTACCATCTTGTCGTAACGGCCACCGCCGCCACAAGCGCCACCAAATTCTGGCATTGCGATTTCGAAAATAGTTCCTGTGTAATAACTCATACCACGTACAAGTGTAGGGTCAAATACAAGTTGAAAATCTGCAGCTTTTGTTGCGTTTACTGCAGTAGCGATTTCTGTCATATTTTTTACTACGTCTGCATCTAAGTATTCACCAAGTGTTTCAGCAAGGAATGCTACACCTTCTGCTACATCTGTCTTTTCTTCTAAGAGTTTGAAAAGGCCTAAATATTTGTCGATGTTTTCCTTTGCGTAGCCGTTTCTTTCTAATTCTTCTGCACAGCCGCTTGCACCAATCTTGTCCATCTTATCAAGAGTAATGAATACACTGTCATAATCTTCTTCTGCAAATCCGCAGTAAGCTGCCATCGCTTTTAAAATACGACGTTCATTGATGCGGATTTCGAATTTCTTGAAGCCAAGCTTTCCAAGTGTAGTAGTTGTTGCAGTAATAAGTTCGATTTCTGCAAGGTTACTTTGCTCGCCCAAGATATCGATATCGCACTGTGTGAACTGACGATAACGTCCTCTCTGTGGTCTGTCTGCTCTCCAAACATTACCAATCTGTAATGCCTTAAAAGGTGTTGGTAAGTTGTTTGCATTATTTGAGTAGAAACGTGTTAAAGGTACCGTTAAGTCATAACGCATACCAAAATCTACTACATCGGCTTCCTCTGTGGCTGTTTCAAGATTTAACTTTTCGCCACGTTTTAATACTTTGAAAATAAGTTTTTCGTTTTCCCCGCCTTGCTTGTTGGAAAGGTTTGCGATATTTTCCATACAAGGAGTTTCAATAGGGGTAAAACCAAAGCTTCGATAGGTTTCTTTGATTACGCTTGTCACGTAGTCACGAATTTCCATCTCTGCTGGCAATATATCTTTCATGCCGTTTACCGGCTTCTTGCTTAATGCCATTTTACTTCCTCCATTTTACGAATTTTTCTTTCTATCATTTCATCTACACGCTCGAGATAATTTTTCACATCTTTTACGTTTTCCACACGCTCAATACGCTGACTGCCGTCTGGATTTGTCTCAGGTAAAACAAACTTCGTTGTAGCACCTGCACCAAGTGCCATTATAGTCTGTTTTTCTTCCATAATCAAGATATTATATACGCCAGCCTTGCCTTTTTTTGCGTATCCGACGTTTTCCATATTGCCAGCCATACCTTTCTGGCGATACAAGTAATATGGTTCTAATCCCATCTCTTTACAGTAATCCGCACAAAGATCCATATGCTCTTGCGTATTTACCATCTGCATATCCTTGTAATCGTCCTTAAACATGTTAAGACGAGCTGCACGTTTGATTGCCAAAGAATGGATTGTGATATTGTCTGGTTCCATATCTTTAAGCTCTTCCATAGTGTTTCGTACGTCTTCGAAATTTTCCTCTGGAAGGCCCATAATAAGGTCCATATTGATGTTATCAAATCCCACTTCTCTTGCCATCGCAAAGCTCTCTTTAATCTGCTCCACGGTGTGATGTCTGCCAATCAAATCGAGTGTCGCCTGCTTCATGGTCTGTGGATTAATCGAAATACGGTCTACGATACCATGCTTTTTAAGCACTTCTAATTTATCCTTTGTAATAGAGTCTGGACGACCTGCCTCCACTGTAAATTCCACACAATGCTGTAAGTCAAAGCTACACTTGATTTTGCGAATCAATCTATCCAACTGCTGTGCATTTAATGTGGTAGGTGTACCTCCGCCGATATAAATGGAATTTAATTTCTTATGTTGAAATTTAACTGCTGTAAAATGAATTTCTTTTTCTAATGCATCCAAATAGTCATCTACTTTGTTCTTCCACATACCTAACGGATAAGAGGTAAACGAGCAATACAAACAGGTACTTGGGCAGAATGGAATACCAATATAAAGGCTGTATCCATTCTCATAATCAATTTTAGAAAGTAACTCTCTTTCACGTTTTGCAATATCAATGGAGAGCTGAATCTTCTCATCAGTAGCAAAATAAGTGTCTTTCATATACTGAAAAATCGCTTCATCTGTCTGTCCTTCTTCCATGAGTTTCATTGGAATCTTGGTCGGACGGATACCGGTTAAAGTCCCCCATGGAAGCTCTCTTCCGGTACCTTCTCTCAGCAGTTCATATAAGTTCTGCTTCAGGGCATTTTTGGTTTCTTTTCTATCCGAGAAGTCTACTTCAAAATCACGTACAAAGAGCTTATCTCCACCGATAATCCACTTGATAGAAATCTTGTTTTCCAAGTAATCTACATAGAAAACATATTCTGCTTCTTCCAAGCGTTTTCTAGTCTCTTCATCCTCGTTTTCAATCTCTCTATGTGTGCAGGCTACATTTTTTCCTAGAACTTCTTCTAATGGACACGTGTAGTACATTTCCACATCCTCTTTTGGCAGGTACGCCTTTACCATAGAGTGCACATCATATTCAAATTCTGGTTTATTAAAATTAATTACTATCATAGATAAGGGTTTTCCATCCTCTCTGTTTCAATTGTGGTTGGATCATTGTGTCCTGGATACACCATAATATCCGTTTCCAAATTGCCCGCCTCATTTAATGTCATCAGTTTCTCCTGAATAGAGCGTACAATCTGCGACATGCTTCCACCTGGAAAATCCGTTCTGCCCACCGACTGTGCAAAAAGAGTATCTCCTGTGAAAACTACAGCTTCTTCTGCAATATAGTAACAACATCCACCTTGTGTATGCCCTGGCGTGTGAAGCACCTTTATTTCAAAACCTGCAAGTTTTATTACTTCTTCATCTTTTAGAAACACATCTGCGTCATAGGATTCTTTTAGCTGAATCATCCAGCTTACATTTTTCTGTGGATCACGCAAGGTATCTGCTTCCTCTTCATGCGCATATATCTTAATATCAAATTCCTTTGCAAGTGTCTTTGCTGATGCAGCATGGTCAAAATGTCCATGCGTAAGAAGCACTGCTACTGGAATTAAACTGTCCTGTCTTAATTTCTCTGCTATCTGTTTTCCAGATGCACCTGGATCAATGATAAAACATTCTTTTGTCTCATCATTGATAACAATATAACAGTTGGTCTGCACCATGCCTACCACATAGTGGTTGATTTTCATTTTACTCATTTTAATGTTAGTCCTTTACTAGTTATGAATATACATTCTGGTCATATCTGGTTCACCATCGCCCTGTACCATGCAAAGGAATTCCCAACCATATCTTTCATAGAATCCCGTATGATCTGTTACCAAATAGATTGGTGTAACACCTTTATCCTTCATATCATCTACGACCATATTTAAAAGATTACCAGCAATACCTTTGCCGCGATATTCCTCATCGGTATACACTGCGCATACATTTGGCGAAAGGTCTTTTCTGTCATGGAAATCATTTTCGATGACGCCCATGCCTGCGATAATATTTCCTCCATCAAGGCATAAATACCAGCCATATTCCGTCTCATTACTCAAATAACTTTCCATACATTCGAGATATGCTTCTTTAGGCACACCCCATTTACTGTTGAACCAAGTTGCAGCTGTATCTTTTAAATCTGGATACTCTCTTAATGTTATGTATTTATATTTCTGCATTTCTTTTACACGCTCCTCTTCAGCAATTATTCAAAAACTTACTGGCGTTCAAATCCAAGATATCTCGTTCCCTGAAAACTCAACATCCCTGCATCACCTTCTGCCAGCAATCCATATTCATTTCCTGACATTTGCAATTCCATACGATCGCCGCTTTCAACCTGAAATGTAACATAGTATGTAGTAGATGTATGATAATGGTGGTGATTATTTACCCCTGTATTATGATGGTGATGACTTACATCAGCTCTTTTTGCTACCACAACCACTGGAACAGTTAGTCTTGGAGAATTGTTATTTTTATTCCACTGACTAATTCCTTTTACAAATGTCATTATAAATGTTCCAATTACCAGTATAAAAACTAAACTAAACATAATTCCAAACATATCAAATCCTATAAATCCCATCATAATCCTCCATCTAATATTTTCTTCGCCTGTTGTATAATTGGCAATTCTCTATTTGCGACAAGTCGTCCTATCTTTGTGCAGGCACATCTTTCATACTCTCTAATCGCTTCTTCATATGTCAATTTCAATGTCGATAAATGAAACTCTTCTATCTCATCCTGCATCAAATTCTTTTCCCCAAAAGATACCACTTTGCAAAGATAATAATTGTTTATATTATGTCTGTGTATCAAATTGTAGTAATCACTTACCACACCTATTTTACACAAAACTTCAACACTTGCTCCTAGCTCTTCCTTCAATTCTCGCTCTATCGCAGCAAGCAAGTTTTCTCCTTTTTCGACACCACCGCCCGACGTCTCAATCAAGGTCGCTTTCCCAAAATCATCGTCTCGTTCTGCTCGCACAAAATAGAAAAAGCCTTCTTCATCAAAAACGATTGCACGCACGATTTCCCTGTCATGGTCTGTGTAGTTATAAGGCCACTCTTCGTCTTGAAGGTGGAGGGTTAGTTCATTCATTTTCATTCTCCTGATAATCAATCACAACTTTACAACTCTATCTCTAAATCAAATTCGTATTCATCATCAATTAAGATATAATTTACAGCATACTGTTTTGCACGCTCTAGTACGTGCTTATTATCCTCAATCAAACTTTCTATTGTACAATCATCATCCAAACGTTTTTCTATTACATTCGCAAATTTTTTAACATCTGCAAAATGAGTCCGTATATATTTCTCTGTCATCACAAGACAGTAATACTGAATGTAATCCAAGTAATCCGCAGTGAAATCCTTCTTCCAATCAAATGGAATGTAACATCCTTCTACAATTAGATTCTGTTCATTCTCTATTGCGGTCTTTATCATCTCGCGCACGATAGGCCAGAGATAATTGGTAAGCTCATCTGTATCACTCATTGGCGTAAGCTCTGTATCCCCACTTCGAATCAATCCCATCTTCAAATGATCGATAGAGAGATAAGGATATTGGTATTTTTCAAGTAATTTCTGTGCAAGTGCCGTCTTCCCTGTATGGGATGCACCAGTTAATAAAATAATCATCTTACTCTTAGGCTCCAATTTTTTCGTTTATTCTATCACTGTGTTGAGATTTTCTACATAACTTTCTATGTAATTATCTCTATACGGAAAAAGTACTAGCATAGAATAAAATCAGATTTGCCATTTTGTCTATACGCAATTCAACCTTCCTCCAGGAAAAAATTCTATCACATTTCATGTATTAAACACATTATTTTTAGTCTCACAGTGAACAATCTTCCCTATAGGTAAAATTTTTAGATAAATAACTGAAAAATCTTATATCTTTTTCCCTCAGCAAAATCAAAAGCAAACATAGACATAATCAAAATATATATTTTGTCTGAGCCTGTATACAATTTCGTCTAGACTTAAAATTACCACGTCGCAGCGAAAAACTATCTACCGCTCTTAGGCTTTGTTGTTTCAAAAAGCACCCAATGTGAAACAAGAACCACCTAGCCGGTGGTTCTCTGAATCTCAATAATATTTTCAATTTGTCGAAGTCGTTCAATCAGACTGCTAATCTGCTGTCTGCCCTTGGTTCGGAAGGATACTTCAATAGTGGCAATTCCCTGCTTGCTGGCACGGGAATGAATTCCCACGATGTTGATGTCTCTTTCCGCAAAGACTCTGGATACGTCCACCAGAAGTCCTGGCTTGTCGTTACAGAAGATTTTGATTTCAGTGTAGTAATCACCTAATTCTTCCAAGTCTGCACCATCCTGCCATTCTGCTTCAATCAAACGCACACGTTCAATATCATCCAGATTCAGCATGTTGACACAGTCCGTACGGTGAATAGACACACCACGTCCTCTTGTGACAAACCCGATGATTTCGTCCCCTGGAACTGGGCTACAACATTTTGAAAAATGCACCGCCATATCATAAAGACCTTTTACAATAATACCACT
>JAZSCQ010000024.1:0-27443 GCA_045530745.1 Agathobacter sp. | reverse complement strand
TCCAATATATTAGACGAACACTTTTAGCGGCCGTCGTTACTTAGCGAGTAGACTCCTTTTGGAGGATACGAGGTTAGTAACGTAACGAGTCCGCTACTTAGCGAAAGCGTGTGTGAGACTAATATATAGAAGCACCTATTTCGTAGTATTTAGAAAAATCTTTTCTACGCTAAATCGTTAATTATTGTTATGGTCACAATTTGCAGCATCAATTGCCAGCACAAGCATAAGTCCCATCAGCTCATCTTCTGGATTTTCAAAGTCGATGGTATAAGTATCGCCCCAGGTCATCCATTCTTTATTGATATGAATGATCGGTCTGCCACCAGCATACACCTCATAATTCCAATGCATAAAATCACCTTCAACATACCAGCCATTGAAGTCCACATCATATTGCTGATAAAAAAGTGTAAATTGTTTGGTGATATTTCCTCTTTCAACACCATCCATCACAATTTCAAAACGCTTAGGGAAACTGAATATTACTTCATGTACAGATCCAATTTCATTATCCCGCATATCAAAAACATGAAGCTGATGTCCGAAGGAAAATATATCACCTTTTACAAAATACTTTACATTCCCTACTTCATCATAAATGTCAAATTTCTCGCCCCAAGAAAACACTCTCTGTTTAATCATGAGTCTCATAACAGTATCCTCCTATCCCTTATATAAGCTAATCATACAAAATGAACCTTAACAAAACCACCTACTACTCTTAATAACACCTTAAATCTCTTAATAAAATTATACCATTGCAATTTTCAAGCAACAACATGTCAAAAAAGTCTTAATTCTAAATCAATTTACTTTTGTTGTAGTTGTTGCTTTGAAAACTGTAACGTATACAAATGATAATACTGTCCCTTCTTTGCGAGAAGTTCCTGATGATTACCCTGTTCCACAATTTCCCCTTTTGATAAAAGGATGATATTGTCGGAATGCTGAATCGTAGAAAGTCTATGTGCTACGATAAGCATGGTTCCGATGTTTTTCATCTTTTCTAACGAATCCTGAATAAGGAGTTCTGTTTCGGTGTCGATGTTTGCAGTCGCTTCATCGAGAATCATTACGGCAGGCTTGTGGATGATGGTTCTGGCAAAGGAAAGAAGCTGTCTCTGTCCTGCAGAGAAGTTGTTACCACGTTCCTGTACTACATCATCTAAGCCGGCTTCCAATTTATTGATAAAGGAGTCTGCATTTACATAACGGCAGGCTTCCATAACTTCGTCATCCGAAATACCCTCTTCACGAAGTAAGATGTTGCTACGGATATCACCTGAGAAAAGGAATACATCCTGAAGCATCTGTCCGAAGTGTTTACGAAGTGATGATATCTTAATCTTTTTAATGTCAATTCCATCAATAAAAATCTGTCCCTTCTGGATGTCATAGTTACGCACCATAAGAGAAAGAATTGTTGTCTTTCCAGAACCAGTAGAGCCTACAAAGGCTACCGTCTGTCTTGGTTCTACATGGAAGGACACTCCTTTTAATACCCATTCACCTGGTTTGTAAGCAAACCATACATCTCTAAATTCGATTTCACCACGGATTTCATCTAATTCGATCGCATCTGGCTCGTCTACCACTTCTGGAACCATATCCATAATGGTGAAGATTTTTTCTGCCGCAGCGAAAGAACGTTGTAATACGTCGAACTGTTCTGCCAAGGTCTGAATTGGATTGTAGAACTTGGAGATGTACATATAGAATGAAACAACTATTGCACTGGTAATGGTCTGTCCAAACACAACGGTATCCTGAATCTGTCCCTTTGCCCCAAAATACATGAGACACATAATAGTAGAAATATTTAACATATATACCATTGGACGGAAGATACCGAATACAAACATCTGATTAATACGTGCTTTTTTGAGTTTTTCACTTCTTTCTAAGAAGTCCTGCATCTTCTGCTCTTCGCGATTAAAAATCTGAGTAATCTTGATACCTGACAGATTTTCGGAAAGGTATGTGTTGATATCTGTTCTGGCATCGTTTACCTTTCTGTGTGCTCTTCTGGAGAACTTACGGAAGATTACGGTAAACAACACAACAAATGGAACAAAACATAGCACCATAAGGGTCAGCGCATAGTTTAACATCAGCATAGAACCCAGTACAGCTACAATTACCATGGCATTTTTTACCATTGTTACGAGCACATTGGTAAACATCATGGAAATCGAGTTGGTATCGTTGGTTACACGGGTTACCAGCTTACCAACTGGGATGTTATTTAGCTGTTCATGTGATAATTTTTCAATGTGCGTAAAAATATCCATACGCAGGTTGGAAAGAATCTTCTGTCCAATTTTCTGCAAAATCATGGCCTGCATGTAGGTACATACCATGGACACAATCAAAATCCCTGCATATACCGCTACGCGGATAAATAAGTCATTTAGTTCAAAATCATCTTTTACAAGATTCTGAATATCACCTACAATAAGAGGCGATACAATATCGTATATGATAGAGAAAATCATGATAAAGAGTACGAGCACAAAGGACTTCCAGTATGGTTTTGCATATCTAAGAAGTCGAACGACAAGCTCTTTGTCTGACATATGTCTATCATCATCCTGCTGTTCTTTTTCTTTACGAATCGCAAGATAGGCTATTACAAAAACGACTGCGAAGGCACCAATAATGGAACCTACGATAATTACTGGTAAAAATTCTGCCATTACTGATTACCTCCTTCCTCTTCTAATTTCTGAAGGTCAACCATCTTCTGGTAAGCTGGACATGTGTTATAAAGATCGCTATGTTTACCAAATGCTGCAACTTTTCCCTCTTCAATAAAAAGCACCTTATCCATCTGTTCAATTGTAGAAATACGATGTGCAATAAGAATAGTTGTCTTTCCAGCTCTGGTCTCACGCAAATTCTTTAAGATAGTACGCTCTGTCTTTGTATCTACCGCAGATACCGAGTCATCTAAAATAAGAATTGGTGCGTCCTTCATAAGTGCTCGTGCGATAGAAATACGCTGTTTCTGACCACCAGAAACGGTTACACCACGTTCTCCAAGTACGGTACCATATCCATCCTTGAATTCCTTAATATTACTATCCACGTCTGCCATCGTCGCGGCTTCAATAATCGCATTCTGTTCTTTTTCATCTGTACCAAAGGAAATATTATTTTCAATAGTATCCGAGAATAGGAAGTTATCCTGTGGTACGTATGCACAACCTGCACGCACGTCACGAATTGCTACTGTATTTACATCTTGTCCATCGATAAACACGGTGCCGTCTGGCACATTGTATGTACGAAGAATGAGATCTACCAAAGTGGTTTTACCAGAACCAGTCTTTCCTACCAGACCAATATTTTCACCTGCATTGATTTTAAACGACACATCTTCTAATACATCATACTCACCATCTGGATAACAGAAGGTAAGGTTTCTAAATTCGATATCGCCTTTAATATCCTTTAATTCTTTTACGTCATCACGGTCTACCACGTTCTGCTTTGCATCTAAAAGCTCACTGATACGTTTCAAGGAAGCATTGCCACGTGATACCATATCAATAAGCTCTGCAACAGCCATAATTGGCCATACAATTGCAGTGAAGTATCCAATGAACTCTACTAGCTGACCCGCATTGAACTGACCCTTGTACACCAAATATCCACCATAACCTAAAATAACGCAAATAACGCTTTCTACGAAAAGCATTACAAATATACGAAGTAATACAGAGGATTTGGTGTATTCAATATTTGCTACTTCGTTTTCATCATTCAATTTGCGGAACGCCATAAGCTCTTTTGCTTCTTTTACAAAAGCCTTGATTACTGCAATGCCTGAAAAACTTTCCTGCGAGAAATCCGAAAGCTTGGAAAATGCTTCCTGTCTTATATCCCATTTCTTCATCATATGATTTCCAAGCACAATACTTGCTGCCATTAATAATGCCATTGGAAGCATTGCAAATAGTGTAAGCACATGATCCATATTCCACATCTTAATTACTGCCAGCCCACCTAAAAATGCCGCATCAAAGAACATCAGCATGCCCCACGCAAAACATTCCTGAATGGTATCCAAATCGTTGGTAAACAAGCTCATAAGGTTACCAACTTTATTTACTTGATAATATTCACAACTCAAGTCCTTTGCATGATCAAACATACGATTTCTAAGGTCAGCCTCTACTTTAATACCTACACCAAAGAACGCCACACGCCAAAGAAAACGCCCGAATACCATCGCAAGAATAATCCAAACCATAGGCATACAGATTTCATCTAAAAGGAATGCCAAATCAAATACTTTTTTCACTCCATCCACTTCTACAAAGCCCGTATTCATACCATTGATAACCATCTGATACATGTTTGGAATCACAAGCTGGAACCAGTCTACGATAATAAGCGCAAGCAGACCTAATATCAGCCAGCCTAGGTATTTTAAATAATAGCGATTAATGTGTTTTCCGAATATCATAACAACTACTCCTAACAAATCTTTTCCTAAAATAAGAGTTCGCTTGCGAACTCTTGGCGCGCGAGCGGTGTTGCAACGCAACTTTTTCACCTCCGCGAGCTGCGCATCCTCAGCGGAGCGTTTTTCTGTAAAGAAAAAGAGAGGTGGTGTATCATCCACCTCTCTCCCACGATATAGCTATTATAATTCTATAATATAAGAATGTCAATTCCCCCACTGGCAAATTGCATAAAATCTTTATTAAAAAGATGACAAATAGATTTGTCCCAAAGCGATACCTCCATCACCGCAAGGGACCTTTTCATTGGTGTATACTTGCTTTCCCTTTGCTTCAAGTCCACTGATTACTTCAGACATAAGAATTCGGTTAATAAAACTACCACCACTTAATACAATTTGATTTGTTTCCATTTCATCACAAACCTTATTCGATATTTCCACTATCGCATCTGCTATAGCATAATGGAAAAGATATGCTAGAATTTCATTCGAATACTTCTGTTTTAAATGATACAAATCCACTAATAGTTTGATGCTGTCAGCCTGCCATATTCCATCTGCATTGATACAACTCACTCCAACTAATTTTTGAAGTACCTGGAACTCTGTTTGTGACATATTCTCTACTTCACGCAATCCTGCATGTCCCGCCTGCTCCAGCTTTATCGCACACTCTCCCTCATAGGAGTTGTAGTGGCATATATCAAAAAGTGCCGCAGCTGCATCAAACAATCGCCCCATGGAAGATGAATATGCCGTATTGATATTCTGCTTCCATGCCATTTCCTGAAGATTGAATTTCTGCTTCACTCCTTCATCCAAGTTGCCCTGTTCATCTATGCATGCACTTTCGCAATCTATGAAAAAAGCATCCACATCATAGCCGTTTTCTCTTGCTTCTAACATATAAGAATACAAGGTCATATCTGCCTGCTTTGCACTGGCATCTCCGCCTACTAATTTTACAGACGAAAAATGACCTGCACGATTCATCTTATCCTCTTCGCACAAAAGAAACTCACTCCCCCAAATCGTACCATCTGTTCCAAAGCCTGTTCCGTCACAAGCAACACCTAATACTTTTCCTTCCAATCCATGCTCTGCAATCACAGATGCCACATGGGCATGGTGATGCTGAATTTTTTTCTGTGTATTTTGGGCAGAAAAGTAAGATGGATGCAAATCCCCCACTATAATTTCTGGCGATATTTCTAACAATTCTTTCATATGGCGTATGCCTGCCTCACGGCTTTGGGCACAACGCACATCCTCCAAATCTCCAAAATACTGACTTAAATAAACGAGTTCTTCTCTTCCTAATGCAAATACAGCTTTCAAATCTCCGCCCGCCGCAAAGGTATCCCTCGATAACTTACGCTGTAAACGTATTGGCTCTGGCGCAAGCCCTCTAGCACGACGAATCAGCTGCACTACACTTTTATTTCCAATCTCATTTACTTGATAAATACTGTCATCAAGCGGAGTCAAAATCTCCCTATCATGAGTCAGCATAAAGTCAATTCCATTTCCAAGGTGAGTACGCATCTCCTCTTCGGAAATGATGATTGGTTCACCGCCACGATTGCCACTAGTCATAACAAGTGGGCCTGTCTCTTCTAGCAAAAGTATCTGTAATGGGTTACAAGGAAGGAGTGCACCTATACGATCACTCTCCCCACAAATCTCAGGAACAAAGTCTTTTTTCTTCTTCAATAAAACAATCGGTCTTGCAGATGAAGTCAAAAGTGCAGCTTCTTTCTCAGATACTTCACAATACTTTTGAACCTCTTTTAGATTTAAAAACATAACCGCAAATGGTTTCTTATCACGATTCTTAAACTCACGCAAACGGCTTGCAGCCTGGGAATTTGTTGGCAAAAAGGCAAAATGATAGCCACCAATATCCTTAATCGCTCCAATCCTGCCTTGAAGTAAAGCTTCAACCGCTTCAGAAATCGCCTGCTGCTCGTCCGAAATTTGCAGGAAATCATGCACCACTTTTCCATCCTTCACAAAGGTATCCTGTATCTGTACATAAGACAGAGTTGGTCCACAATCCTTGCACGCAATTGTCTGTGCATGGCGGCGAATATTGCCTTTTTCGGTATATTCTCTTTCACAAGCCTCACACATAGGAAAAGCCTCCATCGTGATGGTCTCTCTATCGTATGGAACCGCTTTTTGAATTGAAAAACGAGGTCCACACGCCGTACAGCTGATAAATGGATAACGGTATCTACGGTTCTTTGGATCATGCATCTCTGCTACACAACGATCGCATGTAGGCAAATCAACTGGAAGGAAACGTTTTGCTTCGCGTCCACTTCCACTTTCTACAATATGAAATTGGCTTCTTAGATTACGCAGTTCCATATTCTGCCATCCAAAATCCTGCACATTTCTACTATGTGTAATTTCTTCTATATCTAATTCATCAATTCTACACCCAGGCAACTCTCCATTTTCTCCAGCACCACTAAGACGCTGGATAAATGTATCCACCGCCTTCTTATCACCAGAGACAATGATTTCTACAATGCCCCCTAAATTCTTCACTTGTCCTGCTAATTCCAGAGTTTCTGCCAGTTCTGCTACAAAAGGACGAAATCCAATCCCCTGTACCAAACCGGACACCATAATTTTATATACTGTATTCATCATGTCGCTATTATATCATTTTTCCAATAAAAAAACACCCCAGATTCTTACATCCAAGGTGTCTTAGCGCATCATCTCTGTTTCCATAAAAATGATTCTCTCCTTCCATATTCTTTTTGATATACTTCCTGAAGATTCTGCTCTTTATTCTCTATTACTTTGAACTCTTCAGCTTCTGCATTTCCTTTATCCTGCTCATTTTCCAATAATCGCGGTTGTTTTTCTCTTCTGTCTCTTCGACTATCATATCCTCTCGTCTCAGTCGCAAACACATGGTAATATTCACCGCTTGCTCCAACTGCCTTATTAGAATATACATACGTTGGTGGTCCACTGCCCACATACTGAATACTTTGCAACATCCTTGTTACCTCCTTTCACAGCTTCTATTTCTAGACTCTGCCCACATCTTGTGGTGAACTATTCTCTTTGAAATATATATCGGAACAATTCTTCCTTATCTTAAGCCTACTTGCTCATAAATCGACAGATAGCTATTGTCGCAAAAATACTCTATTACTGCACGGACTGGATAGCCGTTCGCAACCAGTAATATCATTCCTTCCTTTGCGCTTTCGTATGCCTCAAAAAGTAGTTTTTTCTCTTCCACATCCTGATACACCTTCCAATAGCCTGCATATAAATAGTTTTCTCCTTTATTCTTTATAAATCCTTCTACATCCTCTATTGGATATCCCAAAATAAGTCCCATTTCATGTGGAAAATCGTTTCCATATTTCATGTACGATACATAACGTTCTTGAAATGTCTTTAAAACACATGCAAAAGATAAATCGTTATACCCATACTCTACAAGTGCATGCTCCACCATCGAGTTTTGCAAATACATTGCAAGCTCTAACCTGCGAAACAAAAGATATGTCGTCGTCTTATCCTGTTGAACCAAACGATAGTGCTCTATCCCTGTTCCGTTTAAAACATCACCTACTCTTTTTTCTTCTTTGCTAGGCACAATCAGTAAGTTTGCTATTTTTACTCCTGTGATAACTGGGGCACATTGCAAAGCTAACCTTGTTTCTACTTTAGATAAATCCAATTTTTTTAAAAGAACGAACACTTCCTTGCACATACATTTTTCCTTACTCAATTCAAAACTCTTTAAAATTAGTATGCAAAAACTGCTCAAAAAATATAAAAAGAGCTGTCATTGACAGCCCTAATTTTCTCTATAATATTGCTCAATTTATGCTCTGCGAACATGGTTCTTTCTTACCCCCGAAACCACATACATCTGGTCATTTGACACTTTCACATCCACTTCAAAAAAGGCTTCAAACAGCTTTGCAAGTTCATCTTCGTGCATCAGTCCCATAGATACCTTTCTGGCTGGACCCGAGTGATGGGAATCAAGCTGCTTACGGCTCATGCTGTGAGCGACAGTAAGTCGTCCTCCCATACGAAGCTTATCTGCTAGACACTTAATTAAGCTTGCTGGATTTACAAAATGAGGAAATGCATTGTAAATCATGCAGGTATCATATAAATCTGGCAAACGAAATTCCTCGATATCAGAACAGAAAAACGCCACTCTGTCATCATCAAATTTACTCTTTGCAATTCGAATCATTTCGCTGGAAATATCTACCGCTGTGACCTTGTTTACCTCACGCTTTAAATAATCTGGTATAAGCACCCCTGTACCACAAGCTACGTCTAAGACATCTACGCCTGCATGTACACCTGCATAATCCAATATGGCGTTGATTTTCTCAGGCTCTATAACCTGATCATCATCCCAGCTTGGAGCAAGCATATCAAAGAACTCGATAACATCCTGCTTACGGATAACTCTGGCAAGTACATCACCTTTTTCTTCTACCCATTCTGACTCCATATATTCAATGGTCATTTCCTTGCCTGCATCGGTAGGAATACCAGGGGTATTACAGATAGGGCAATCATACTGAAGCAATCTTTTAGGGAAAAGCTCGTTACAATTTGGACAACGTAGCATTAGTGCAGTCTTACGTACAGTCACTTCTGCTCCCTCACAGACAGTCCCTACAGATGCCTCCTCAAAATATCCTTTTACGACATCAAAAGAATATCCCGAAGCTTCCCCTATCAAAAGCTGGATTTTATTTACCTGATTGTGTTTTCTTTCTCTACATAAATCTTCTGCGTGCTCGATAATCTGCACCGCTCCATGATATTCATGCATACTTTTAATTCTCCTATATATACAAACGCATTCGTCTCGCTAAATACTATTCCTCTTATAGCTGCACTAAGCAAGCATTTCTATGTCTAGGTAATATTATATACGATTTCTAATTCTATGTGTAGTGATAGTTATCATTTATGCACGTTATAAGAAAAGTGTAATAATTTCAAAAACCTGCAACAAACTTCCATTTTGTGTCTTATCATCGCTTCGACTATCTGAACCAAATGTACGTGAATGGAAAACACATCGTGTTTTTAAATTCACGAACATACGGTTCAGATTGTTCGAACGTTGAGAAGACATAAAAAATCAATGATGTTTGTTGCAGGTTTTTATGAAATTACACACTTTTCTTAATTGTAAATAAATGATAACTATCTACTACCTATAGAATAGAAATCGTACATTATTTTTCCTCAACCATAGAAATACACTTCTTAGGACAGTTGCTTTCGCAAAGACCACAGCTTACGCAAAGATCCTTGTTAAGTGTCCATGCTTTTTCTGCTCTATCTACTACGATAGCTTCCTTTGGACATTTCTTAGCACAAAGTGTACAGAACACACATGTATCTAAGTCAGCCTGTGGAATCTTCTTTACAGTGATAGGTTTTTCGTAGGTAGCTACGAATTTTTCAGCACCTGGTTCCTGATAGCCAGGTACGATAGTAAGACATTTCTTTGGACATTTTTCTACACAGTATCCACACTGAATACAGTCGAAACGATCAATGCTCCAAGTGCTTGCCTTACGGTCTACTTTAATTGTACGTGCAGGACAGTTCATACCACAGATACCGCAAAGGATACAGTCATCGATATTGATTTCTACATGTCCACGGCTTCTTTCTGGGTATACTGCTGGTTCTGCAGGATAATTCTTTGTAACTGGTTTTGAAAAGAGATTTTTCAATACCACGTTTTTAAATTTCATTACTGCCATATCGAAACTTCTCCTTTCTTATCGTTCTGTACAACTGATACATGGGTCAATTGTAAGGATTAATAATGGTACATCCGCAAAATCAGCTCCCTTAAGAGTTTCAAGTAAGCCTGGGATGTTAGCAAAAGTAGGAGTTCTAACACGCATACGCTCTAAGAACTTGCTTCCATTTGCTTTACTAAAGTATACCGCTTCACCACGAGGCTGTTCCATACGAACAAATGCTTCACCATTTGGATTGCCTTTTACGATAGTAGCGATATCTCCCTTAGGCATCTTATCGATACACTGACCAATTAAGTCGATTGCCTGGAAAATTTCATGGATACGAACTTCACAACGACCATATGAGTCACATTCATCACTTGTGATGATATCAAAATCAAGGTCGCCATAAGCTGCATAACCTGTTGTACGCATATCCATCTTGATGCCTGAAGCACGTGCGAATGGACCTGCTGCACCGAGGTTGTGTGCCTGTTCTTTTGTAAGGATACCTACACCACGAAGACGTGATTCTACTGTGTAATCCTTCATAAATGTTTTGCTTACAATGCGAAGCTCAGCTGCAAGGTCATTTAATGTAACCTTGATTGTCTGAAGCATGATATCGTCGATGTCTTTTAATACACCACCAACTTTGTTTACAGAGAAGATACATCTTCCACCTGTTGTCATTTCAAATAAATCGAGAACCTTTTCTCTCATTCTCCAGCACTGGTAGAATAAACTTTCAAATCCGAAAGCATCAGCGAGAAGACCAAGCCATAATAAGTGGCTGTGTACACGTGACATTTCTGCCCAGATAGTACGGAGGTATTTACCCCTGTCTGGTACTTCTACACTCATGATTTTTTCGATAGATTCACAGTAACCCATACCGTGCATGAATGAACAAATACCACAAGTACGCTCGATAACGTAAGTCATTTCATTAAAATCTTTTTTGTCTACAAGACTTTCCAAACCTCTATGAACAAATCCGATAGAAGGGATTGCTTCTACGACTTTTTCATCTTCAAGAACTAAGTCCAAATGGATTGGTTCAGGAAGAACTGGATGCTGAGGTCCAAAAGGAATAATACTCTGTTTTGCCATCTCTCCTACCTCCTACTTATTGATAAATGGTGTTTCATCTTTGAGACGATATAATTTCTGATTGTAATCAAGATTAATCATCTTAATATTTACACCAAATAATTCTTTCATTTCATTTTCATAAAGGAATGCATATGGATAAAATTCAGTAATACTGCAAACCTCTGTATCTTTATCCATAACAATACGAAGAATGATGTATTCATTGGTATTGTCATCTGCAAAAGAATAGCTAAGTTCAATCTTTTCGTTAGAATATGCACAACAAATCTGAGAAAGACGAAGTTTGTTATTCTTAAGAGCCATTACATTTCCAAGTAATTCATCTGGAGTAATTTCCAATGTAACATGTGCTGGATTCTTAATTTCTGCCATTACTTCTGCTCCTCCTTCTCTTCTTTTTCTTCCTGAGACTCATACATAGCATGTACGTATTCAGGGTCATTTGCTTTCTTCTGCCATAAATCAATTGCTTTTACAATACCATCGATAATTGCCTGTGGTCTAGCCGCACAGCCTGGTACATAAATATCAACTGGAATTGTTGTATCAGCACCACCGATGATATTGTAACATTCCTTAAATACACCACCAGTACATGCACATACACCTACAGCAACAACTACCTTTGGTCTAGGCATCTGGTTGTAAAGCTGTCTTACAACCTCCTGGTTTGCTTTGTTAATTCCTCCTGTAATCAGGAAGATATCTGCCTGCATTGGGTCACCTGTATTGATGATACCAAAACGTTCTGCATCATAAACAGGAGTAAGGCAAGCTAAAACTTCTATATCACATCCGTTACAGCTTGATCCATCATAGTGGAGAAGCCAAGGAGATCTTTTTACGTTTCCCATTTTCACATCTTCCTTTCTAGATTACCATCAAAATAATTAAGTTTACGCCAGCAACCAGAATTGTAAATCCCCATGCAAGCTTAAACATAAAGTGCCATTTTACACGAGCTGATGTGTTATCAATTAAAATTTCTAAGAAGTAAGTTGCAAGTACTGCAGCTACTGCTAAGAGATAACTCCATGGATTGTTCCAAACAAAGAATAATCCAACAAATCCCATTAAGAATACATGTTCATACCATTCAGCAATTTCATAAAGTGCAAGTGTCTGTGCACCCATATCTGTAGTGATACCTTTTACCAATTCCTGGTGTGGATGGTGAGAAGCACTAAGGTCGAATGGTGACTTACGCAACTTAATTGTAAGGATAAATACAAATGCAATGAAAAATCCTGGTGTCTTGATAATTGCAGGCAAATCAGCCTGGATAATATCTGACACATTGAAGGATCCTGTTGCTAAGTAAAAACCGATACATGCAAAAAGTACCGCTGGTTCGTAGCAAAGCATCTGGAACAACTCACGAGAAGCACCGATGTTACTATAAGGTGAGTTAGTGATACATGCTGCGAAAATAAGGAATGTTGCTCCTGTGGAAAGTAAGAAGAAACAAAGTAAAACATCACTTCCACCAAAGAACATACATCCTGTAAAAATAACTGTTGCCAAGAATGATACTACAAGGAAAATCTGAGCATAGTTTACAACGATAAACTGCTTTGATAATAATTTCTGTACATCATAAAATGGCTGGAAAATACTAGGTCCAATACGTCCCTGCATACGAGCAGAGATTTTACGGTCAATACCGCTTAAAAGTCCACCAAGGAATGGTGCCAAAATAAGGAAGGCTACGATGCCGATAATTCTATACATATTATAACGCACCTCCTACAATCAAACATAACATAACGATTAAGAATGCTGCTGCTACAAAACAACATGGTCTCATAAGCTTACGCTGACCAATGTCATGTGCAAAGTACCAGTTTGTCATAAACAAATGCTTTTTCTCTCCCATAGAGTCGATGAACTCTTTGTTATTTCCTACGTTGATACCGTTCATATAAGACTTAAGCTGTCTTACCTTTGTACCATGTGCGTAGCGGAATGCCATAATTGGCACGATGAAAATAAAGCATACAATCGCAATCAATAAGAAGAGTACACCCTGTGGAAGTACTGCTGTTGCTACACCAAACATCTCTGTAAGAAGTGGTTCTACATAAACAGTAGAAAGCAGTGGGAACAACAAGCAAAGCGCAATCATAAGTCCTGCATGAACAATTAAGGAAAGCTTTTCGTCTTTCTTTGTGATGTCTGTTACTTTAATTTCTGTATCTGTATAAGAGATGATTTTACTCATCCATTTTGTCCAGTAGAACATGGTAGTTGCAGAACCATATACGATAAAGATTACAAGCATAATATTGCCCATATCTACGGATGCCTTAAGCGCTGACCATTTTGAAATTAACATACCAAATGGAGCAAGGAACATACCTGCAATACCGATGAACATAAACGCACCAAGCTTTGGTAAACGGAAGATAAGACCATGCATATCTTCAATATCACGACTGTGAAGTGAGTTTTCTGTAGCACCTACGTTCTGGAATAAAAGTGCCTTAGAAATCGCATGGAATAACATAAGGAATACGCCTGCCCAGATTGTTTCTGCTGTACCTACACCCGCACATGCAACCATAAGTCCAAGGTTTGATACGGTAGAGAGCGCCAATACTTTTTTCGCATCTGTCTGAGCGATAGCCATAACAGAAGCTGCAAAGAAGGTGAAACCACCAATAAAGCTGATAAGTAAACCTGTCTGTGTTCCGCTCATAGCAGGAGCAAGACGGAATAATACATAGATACCTGCTTTAACCATTGTCGCACTATGTAATAATGCAGAAGATGGTGTTGGAGCAACCATCGCACCCATAAGCCATGTAGAGAATGGCATCTGCGCTGCTTTTGTAAGTGCAGCTACTGCAAGAAGTGCTACTGGAATTACTGCTGCTGGATTTCCTTCTGTGCCAAGTGTAATGAGGTTGTGGAAAGAAAGACTTCCTGTTGTGTAGCCTGCATATATAATTGCAATTACTACACCTACACCACCTAAAAGGTTCATCCAAAGTGCACGGAAGGAATTCTTAATTGCTTCTTTTGAACGAGTATAACCAATTAAAAGGAATGAACAAACACTGGTCATTTCCCAGAAAAGGTCAATCCAAAGCAAGCTTTCTGATAAAACGAAACCAAACATCGCACCTAAGAAGATAAATAAAAGCATAAAGAAATAATGGCTTCTATCTTCGTACTCAGTATGCAAACGATGATATCCGTGCATATATCCTACGGAATAAATAACAATCAAACTACCAATTAAACCGATAATGATACACATCAGCATAGATAATTTATCTACACGGATATGAGCAATTTCAGCCATCTTAGGTCCGAAAAGCTCCATGTATGTAACCAGTAATGTTGGAATAATAGATAAAAGGCTGATGATGTGTTTTCTGTACTTAAAGCTTAAGTATGTAATCACAAACATCAAAACCCAAACTCCACCAAGCATTATCAAATCAATGGTGTGAGTGTGATAATAGAGTTCCAATAATGGTGTGCCTGCTGCAAACCACTCGAATGCAAACCAGCCTGTCACTGCCATAATGGTGCCTGCACCAATATAAGCAACGATACCGCGGATTTTTTCATTACGGATTGCAAACATAAGTGCTGCTACCACTAATGGAAAACAGATTAAGAAAGGTATCATCCACATAATCATTCTCTCCTCTTTATTTAATATTTATAAAAAATCTATAAAGGCATTCCGCCGTGTAACATTTTAGTCCTTTTGTCCGTCAAATGCAAGATAAAAAACATACAAATCGTCAAAACTTTAACAATCCTTTTTAGGCAATTTGCCATACTTATTTTGCATGTTTTTTTCGTATTTTTTTCGCGGTTTCCAAGGGGTTCAGGCACTAAAAAAGGACTCGGTTTCACCGAATCCTCTTTTTGCACTATTTACTTGTACTTAATTTTATACAAAGTTTTACCACTTCTTTGCTATTTTGCGGCGATAACATCTGCCATGCCATAGTATCCTGCAGGCTTCCCTTTTAAGAACTTCGCTGCTTCCACTGCTCCTTTTGCAAACACAGCTTTGGAATATGCAGTATGCTTAAACTCTATTACTTCATCCTGTCCAGCGAAAATAACCTCGTGCTCACCTACGATTGTACCACCTCGAACTGCTGCAATACCGATTTCGTACTTGTCACGTTTTATACGTTCCTGACTACGATCATATTTGTAGGTATATGCATTTTCCAATGCATCATTCATCGAATCGGCTAATGCAAGGGCTGTTCCACTTGGTGCATCCACCTTTAAATTATGATGCTTTTCTACAATTTCCATATCAAAACCTGCTGGTCCAAACACCAATGCCGCTTTACGAAGCAATTCCATCAATGTGTTGATGCCCAGCGACATATTTGCCGATTTAAGAACTGCAGTATACTGGCTTACCTGCGATACACGTGCATTCTGTTCTTCAGAAAGACCTGTTGTACAAAGCACCACTGGCATTTCTTTTTCCTGACAGTAATCTAATAATTCATCTACTGCTTTTGCATTAGAAAAGTCAATAATTACATCTGCTTCCATATCGCATTCCCCAATAGAAGCAAATACCGGATAATCATTTTCTAAACCCTGATATACATCAATACCAGCTACAATTGTAATTTCTGGATCATCTTTGCAGATATTGGTAATGCACTGTCCCATTTTTCCATTGCAGCCGTTCATTATTACTCTTGTCATTTCAGTCACCATTTCTAACTATTTCTCTATCGTTTCTCGCATTCCTATGGAAGAACGATTCCGTAGTTTTTTAATACCTGCATCATCTTCGCTTTTTTCTCATCATTCATATCACAAAGTGGTGCACGAAGTGGTCCTACTTCAAGTCCCATCATGTTCATCGCATTTTTTACAGGTATTGGATTTACATCTGAGAAAAGTGCATCTACAAGTGGCAATGCCTCTCTCTGAATCTTCTGTGCTGTTGCAATATCGCCATTGAAATAGCTTTCGCAAAGCTGGTGCACCTGCTTAGGTGCTACGTTACTCCATACAGAGATAACACCTGCTGCTCCAATCGACATAAGTGGAAGTACTAATCCATCTTCACCAGAATATAAATCTAATTTACCATCTGTTAAATACATGGTCTGTGAAGCCTGTGCCATATTACCTGTTGCTTCTTTTAATCCAACGATATTTTCTTTCTCCTTATAAAGAGTTGCTACTGTTTCTGGGAGAAGATTACAGCCTGTTCTTCCTGGAACATTGTACATAATAATAGGAAGTTTGGTACTATCCGCAATCTGCGAATAATGCTTAATAAGTCCTGCCTGAGAAGCTTTATTATAGTATGGTGTTACGATAAGTAATCCATCTGCTCCGTCTTCTTCCGCTTCCTGTGAAAGCTGAATCGCAGTCTTAGTGCAATTTGAACCTGTACCTGCAATAACAGGGATACGATGTTTTGTAAATTCTACTGCAGCCTTGATAACATCTCTATGTTCTTTCATTGTCAAGGTAGAAGCCTCACCTGTTGTACCAGTGATAATAATCGCATCTGTTCCTTCATCAATCTGCCAATTGATAAGTTCTTCTAACTTGTCATAATTCACTTCTTCATTTTCATACATTGGTGTAACAATCGCAACACCTGCACCTTTAAAAATTGCCATTTAATAAACCTCCTTTGTAACCCCTTGTCCAATACTCATAAGCACATGCTTATTCACGAAAAAACCGGCCCCACAATAGAGCCGGTCAAAATCCATTCTTAAAACTGATTTTTGATAGCTCAACATCTTTCGATGACAGTCACAGGATTCTTCACCCTGTGCCCAGGACCACAACCTGCAGCAATCATGTCCTTCGGCGCTTTCCCCTTTTACTTATGTTCTACTGTTCTGCTACATCCCATAAGTTACTCATAAATCGCGCAACCTCTATCTCTCTCGTTATTTACTTTATCATATCATTTACCTGATAGTCTGTCAATCTGTGCAGACTATTTTTCGAGCGTCACCTGATAAAGTTCATCTGCACATTCCTTGATGCGTTCAGGCACCTGTCTTCCTGTACAAATGACTACCATATCTTCTGGTACGGCTTCTGCTAACTCTAAGAATTCTTCTTCCGAAATAATATTCTGACTAAGAAGACCTAAAACCTCATCTAATACCACCAGATCACATGCTCCTGTTGTAATTACCTTTTTGCTATAATTGTAACCCATTTTCAGGTTCATGATTTCTTTCTCTTTTTCTTCTTCTGTTAATTCATCGAAAGAGTTCTCTGATTTCTCAAAACGGAAAAATTTAAGCTCTGGTTCAAGCTTTTTTAATAATTCTTCACTATCTTCGTTTTTCTCTTTTAAAAATGAAATAACTGTCGCACTTTTCCCATGGGAAGCTTCGCGAATGGCAGTTCCTAACGCCGCTGTCGATTTACCATGTCCCTCACCATAATAAATACGTACTATGCCTTTACTCATGTCATCCTCCATTAAATAAGACAATCCATGTTTCACTTTTAGGTAAAATATCACATTTTTATTTTTTTTGCAACTATATCTCGATTTTGCTTACTGAAACTTCATATGCAATTCTTTGTTCTACCTCAGTTTCACTAAGTTTTTTTACATATTCTCTGCTTTGAATTCGACCCCATATTTGCACATGTGTCCCCACCTCAAAGGTTGATGCAAAGCGTGCATTTCTTCCCCAGCAAATACATGGTATATAGTCCGACTTTCCATAAGAGCGATTTACTGCTACCAATAAGTCGGCTATTTCTCGTCCTAAAGGAGTCTTTCGATACACTGCTTCTTTACAAATATATCCATCCAGAAAAATCTGGTTACTAGCTTCCTCTTCGTCTGCTTCTTCCAAAAATTCCAATTCTCTTGCAAAAACAGAAAGCACCAATCTGTTTTTGTGCTCCTCATGACGATTAAAGGAACGGAACTGTCCATTGATATATACATAGCTCCCCCTGTAATCCTTCGTCACATCAATTAATCTTTCTGATATCATCACTGGAATATAATCCACAAAGTTAGACAATCTATTTACGGATATTTCTACCATATAAAATCCTTCCCCGTACACCTCGTGACTATATGTAAAGTCCGATACAATTTCTCCTACTAATGATACCTGGTTGTTTTCAAACATTTTATCTGCCATGAATATTCTCCCTTCGTTTTGTTATCACTATATTTATCATGCTCACTCCGGAGAATTTCGGCAAACTTTGTCGACAAGTACCACTTCCTGCCTGGGGCACCTCCCCTTCCTACACTCGTATACTTATATTTTAAATAAAATATGTCACTGTATTTCTATGAGAATTTTGAGCATTTAAGAAACTGCTATATTTTCTTGAAACACTCGTCTCGCTTAAGGTTTATGTCTTTCAACTTTTTACTATCTGCGAAGTATGTTCCGTATGAGAAAGACGCCTGTACATCCTTTCCTAGCATCTCTAAATACGGCAGCTTTATAAATGACATTACATGTGCTGGCTTGAAACTCGACGCAAAAGCGGCGTCTCAGACAGTCAAGCCAAGCACATGACATAATATAAATCTGCCGTATTAAGAGATGCACGTAAAGTCTGTAGTGGTGTCTTTCATCATACGGATATACTTTCGCAGATTGTAAAATTTTTGAAAGACATAAATAATCAAAAGAGCGAGACGGGTGTTTCTTAGAAAATAAGCAGTTTTTTAGTCGCGAAAAAATTCTTATAGAAATACAGGACATATTTATTTATAGGTATAACATACGAGTGTAGGAAGGGGAGGTGCCCCAGGCAGGAAGTGGGGTATTGGAAAAAGAACTTGCCAAATGGGGGGTAAGTGAGTATGATACATATTTGGAAAAAAGAAAGAAGGATATATTCTTATGAAGATAACGAGAGAAGACATTCGTAATATTGCAATTATTGCTCATGTTGACCATGGTAAAACTACATTGGTTGACGAACTTTTGAAACAGAGTGGCGTTTTCCGTGAAAATCAGGAAGTCCAGGAACGTGTGATGGATTCCAACGATATTGAACGCGAACGCGGAATTACTATCTTATCCAAGAATACAGCAGTACAATATAAAGATGTAAAGATTAACATTATTGATACTCCCGGACATGCTGACTTCGGTGGTGAAGTAGAGCGTGTACTTAAGATGGTAAATGGTGTTGTTTTAGTGGTAGATGCATTTGAAGGCACCATGCCTCAGACAAAATTCGTATTGATGAAGGCGCTCGCGCTGGATTTGCCAGTTATTGTCTGCATCAACAAAATCGACCGTCCAGAAGCAAGACCAGATGAAGTAATTGATGAGGTATTAGAGCTCTTTATGGATTTAGATGCATCCGACGAGCAGTTGGATTGTCCATTTGTATACGCGTCTGCAAGAAACGGCTATGCAAAATTAAATCTTGAAGACGAAGGCAAGGACATGGTTCCACTTTTTGAAACCATCTTAGACTATATCCCTGGTCCAAGTGGTGACCCTGACGCAAATACACAGGTACTTATCAGTACTATCGATTACAACGAATATGTTGGTCGTATCGGAGTAGGAAAAGTAGATAATGGTGTAATTAAAGTAAATCAGGATGCCGTTGTGGTAAACCACCATGAACCAGACAAACTTACTAAGGTTCGTATCAGCAAGCTTTATGAATTTGATGGCTTAAATAAGGTAGATGTTACTGAGGCTTCCGTTGGTTCTATCGTTGCAATCTCTGGTATTTCAGACATCCACATTGGTGATACCATCTGTGCACCTGATAGCCCAGAAGCAATTCCTTTCCAGAAAATTTCAGAGCCAACCATCGCGATGAACTTTATTGTAAATGACAGTCCTCTTGCCGGACAGGAAGGCAAATATGTAACCTCCCGTCATATTCGTGAAAGACTTTATCGTGAATTAAATACTGACGTATCGCTTCGTGTGGAAGACACAGATTCTCCTGACAGCCTAAAGGTATCTGGACGCGGCGAACTTCACTTATCTGTTCTTATTGAGAACATGCGTCGTGAGGGATATGAATTTGCAGTAAGTAAAGCAGAGGTATTATATAAAGAAGACGAACGTGGCAAAAAACTCGAACCAATGGAAATCGCTTATGTAGATGTTCCAGATGAATTTACAGGTGCCGTTATTTCCAAATTACAGCAGCGTAAGGGAGAGCTTCATAATATGGGCTCCATCGCCGGCGGTTACACACGTATTGAATTCCGCATTCCTTCGCGTGGCCTTATCGGTTACCGTGGCGACTTTATGACCGACACCAAAGGAAACGGTATCATCAATACAATTTTTGATGGTTATGATTCTTATCGTGGTGACATTGACTATCGTGCAACAGGTTCCCTTATCGCCTTTGAAGATGGCGAATCTGTAACCTATGGTCTTTTCTCAGCCCAGGACCGTGGCACCTTGTTTATCGGACCTGGTGAGCGTGTATATTCAGGCATGGTAATTGGTCAGTGTTCTCGTGCCGAAGATATCGAACTTAACGTTTGTAAGAAAAAACATCTTACCAACACTCGTTCCTCTTCTGCAGACGAAGCACTTACACTTGTCCCACCTCGCATCTTAAGTCTCGAACAGGCATTGGACTTTATTGATACTGACGAACTACTTGAGGTTACTCCAAAGAGTCTTCGTATCCGCAAACGAATCTTAGATCCAACGCTTAGAAAACGTGCAGCATTTAAAGCAAAACAGCAGGGCTAACCCTGCTGTTTTATTTTTGCTAATTTCTTGGCACGTTTTTCCTGATACATCTTTTGATCTGCCTGTTCAATCACTTCATCCAGGCTAGCAATTTCTCTGGCCTTCCAAGTTGAAACACCCATACTCACGGATAATACAAATGGATGTTTTCCTGACTCATTCACCTCTTTAAAATCAGCACGTATGGATTCTAAAACACTCTCCAGTTTCTCCTCTTCACCATCCTTGAATCCACCAAAGATTACGAACTCGTCTCCACCATAACGCATACCTAACATTTCACCGGAAACATTTCTGTGTACGACAGCTCCTAATTCGCGAATCATCATATCTCCAACTTCATGCCCCAAGGTATCGTTTGCAGTCTTTAATCCATCCGCATCCATAAAGATAATATATACATTCTTATCTTCGTCCTTGAAACGATCCATAATGTTTTTTACTTCATATGCAAACCCAGAACGATTATAAAGCATCGTCAAATTGTCATAACACCACATACCATTTAATCTGTCTACTGCATCTTTAAGAAGCATTTGCTGTCTTACGTTTTCTAGTCCGACACCAATTTCCATCAGCATAGAGTAATACAGACCACTTCCTACGACACTATCTACTCTCTGGCATACAGCATAACCATAACAACAATTTTGATAACAAATCTGGTTGACTACATATGTATTGCCACCGGACTTCGTGCGACACATCTCTGGAAGCACATATCCCTTTGGAAACCTGTCGTAGGATACAAATTCTCCTTTTTCATATGCAATTGCCATATCAATGTATTCTGTATAATCATCACTAACTTGTAGGACATCAATATTTCTACCAAGATTTCTTTCTGGTAGAACAAAAACTTCTGATGCATCACATGCACACAAATAGAACTTATCTACACCAATTTGTGGCACATACTGTTTCATAATATCAAAGAGCTGCTCTGGTCTGGATGCTTTGGCAAAATCGGATGTCATTCCACGCACAACATCTGCCATAAATATCGTATCACGCTGCTGCATAATATACTTATGCTTTACCTGCTCCATCAGATCTTCTAAGCCCAGGATATCATCTGCTTCCGGCTGACAGCCACAGCTTTCACGATACTTCATGATACATGGAAGACTATATTGCTCGATATCCTTTCCATTTATAAGCTCCATCAATTCCAGAAGTGCTTTATATCCCACTTCTCTCTGACTCTTATCAACCGTGGTAAGAGATGGACGATCCAATTGCGCTCTCTCTCCATTATCGAATCCTGCAATCTTTACATCCTCAGGTATCTGATAACCCGCCTTCTTAAACACATCCATAATGCCATGTGCCATGTCATCATTGCCACAAATAATTGCTTCCGGATGCTTACCTTCGGCAAGAATCTGTTCCCCAATCATGATACCACTTTCTATTGTAAAGGCACCTTCATAAATATCGCCTTCATCAAACATAATTCCATTTTTCACCATTGCATCCTGAAATGCTTTGCAACGCTTGCGCGCCTCACTACTGGCAACCAAGGAACCACTGACATATAAAATATTGGTATATCCATGATATAAAAAATGCTCAACCATTTCATACTGCGCTTCATAGCTGTCAATTGCGACACAGCTCATTCCATCTATCGGCCTGTCAACCGTAACAACAGGCTTTCCAATTTCATTTAAATCTTTAATTAAATTATTTAATGCAATTGGGTTGTGAATAGTATTAGGAACCAATACAGCACCATCAAATTTATCAAACTCTGGAAGCTTAAGCACCTGTGTCGCCGCCATAATGCTCTCCTCAGTCTCTCGCGTTCCTACATAATTTGTAAACACAAAAAGGTTGCAGTCAAATTCCTTGGCTGCAATTTCCATTCCCTCCAGTATTTTCTTCTGATTATCCAGATTTATTGCACCTAAAATTACAGCAATCTGTTTCACCATAGCCCGTCTTCTCCTAATTTTATCTTTTCCTAAATTAAACTTACAATTTTATGAATCTCAAAACATCTATATAATTCAAGGTTCCTCCAAATAAATCTAATGCACTTCCGATTGTAACATTAAGATTATTTTGTCCCAGATTCTTAATCGCTTTTAAATCCTCAAAATCATGCACCCCGCCAGCATAAGTAATTGGAAGTTTCCCCCATGCTCCCAACAGCTCTACCAGCTCTGTCTGGATGCCGCTTTGTTTTCCCTCTACATCTACCGCATGAATCAAAAACTCATCACAGTATTCTGATAGCTTATCTAATAACGCAAGTGAAACTCTTTCCTGCGTAAATTTCTGCCAGCGGTCCGTCACAACATAATAACCGGCTTCCCTTCCTTCCGATTGGCATAAATATCTGCACGACAAATCCAATACCACATGCTCTTTTCCAACCGCATTTACAAGCTTTTCCAGATTCTCATAATGAATTCTTCCATCCTTAAACACATAGGATGTGACGATTACGTGACTAGCTCCTTCTTCTATATAAGTAAGGGCATTTTCCGCAGTGATGCCTCCACCTATCTGTAGCCCTCCCGGATAGGCATGAAGCGCTTCTAATGCCTGCTGTCTCGTAGCCTCATAATATTCACTATCTACTGCATTGAGTAGTATAATGTGACCACCCTTTATTCCATCTGCCTGATAGAGTCTTGCAAAATCAGCCGCACTCTGCTCCGACACAAAATTCTCAATTGCTTCGTTGTTTCTATCCTTTAAACTACTTCCTACAATCTGTTTTACTTTTCCATTATGTATATCAATACAAGGTCTAAATTGCATTTTTTTAAAGACAACGCGTCCATACCTTTCAAACTTTTTCATTTTATCGTATAATTGTCTATACAATAATATGATTTGATATAATTTTAACACATTATTGAAGGCAAGGGAAGATTTCTTTATACAATTTGTATCTTGACATGCCCTTTCTAATTTGTTATCATCTATCAAATTACAAAATTACAATCAAATAATTCATATATTATTAAGAAGAAAGCGAGGATATTAAAATGGGTACAATTATCGGCGAAGGAATCACATTTGACGACGTGCTCTTAGTTCCACAGTATTCTGAAGTTACTCCTAACATGATTGACTTAAGAACACACTTAACTAAGAAAATCGTACTTAACATTCCTATGATGAGTGCAGCTATGGATACTGTTACAGAATCCAAAATGGCTATCGCAATGGCTAGACAGGGTGGTATTGGTATTATCCACAAAAACATGTCTATTGAAGAACAGGCTGACGAGGTTGATAAAGTAAAACGTTCTGAAAACGGCGTTATTACAGATCCATTTTCATTATCACCAGAACATACATTAAAAGATGCTGATGATTTAATGGCAAAATTCAAAATCTCAGGTGTTCCTATTACAGAAGGAACTAAATTAGTTGGCATCATCACCAACCGTGACCTGAAATTCGAAACAGACTTCTCTAAGAAGATTAAAGAATCTATGACTTCTGAAGGCTTAATCACTGCAAAAGAAGGCATCACATTAGAAGAAGCAAAGAGCATCTTGGCAAAAGCTAGAAAAGAAAAACTCCCTATCGTTGATGATAATTTCAACTTAAAGGGACTTATCACAATCAAAGATATTGAAAAACAGATTAAGTACCCATTATCTGCAAAAGACGAAAGAGGACGTCTCCTCTGTGGTGCTGGTGTAGGTATCACAGCAAACATGATGGACCGTATCGATGCTTTAGTTAAAGCTCACGTTGACGTTATCGTTGTTGACTCTGCACATGGTCACTCAAAAAACATTATCGACGCTGTTAAGAAAATCAAAGCTGCTTATCCAGACCTTCAGGTTATCGCTGGTAACATCGCTACAGGCGCTGCTACAAAAGCTCTTATCGAAGCTGGTGCAGATGCAGTTAAGGTTGGTATCGGACCTGGTTCTATCTGTACAACTCGTGTAGTTGCAGGTATCGGCGTTCCACAGATTTCAGCAGTTATGGACTGCTATGCAGTTGCAAAAGAATATGGTATTCCAATCATCGCAGATGGTGGTATCAAATACTCAGGCGATATGACAAAAGCTATCGCAGCTGGCGCTAACGTATGTATGCTTGGTTCTATGTTCGCAGGTTGTGATGAAGCTCCTGGTACATTTGAATTATTCCAGGGCCGTAAGTTCAAGGTTTACCGTGGTATGGGTTCTATCGCAGCTATGGAAAATGGTAGTAAAGACCGTTACTTCCAGACAGATGCTAAGAAACTTGTTCCAGAAGGTGTTGAAGGCCGTGTAGCTTACAAGGGAACTTTGGAAGACACTGTATTCCAGTTAATCGGTGGTATCCGTTCTGGTATGGGTTACTGTGGTTGCCCAACAATCGAAGACTTAAAAGAAAAAGGTCAGTTCGTTAAGATTTCAGCAGCTTCTCTTAAAGAAAGTCATCCACATGACATTCAGATTACAAAAGAAGCTCCAAACTACAGCTCAGGAAACTAATTGAACATATAAAGGGGTTGCTTAGCAGCCCCTTTTTTATAGCATTTTTACTATTATTTAATTGCTTTTCATATATAATCATGCTATATTATTATCTACATATCTGTACCGAAGTGCTTTGTCTTCATACAGATAAACACTTTATTTTACAAAGCAGAAAGATTTAGAGGTGAATTTTTTTGGACAGTAGTCACATAGTACAGTTAGTCACTATTTTAGTAATGGTATTCCTATCGGCGTTTTTCTCTTCTTCTGAGACCGCCCTTGTAACTGTAAACAAAATCCGTATGAAGAATCTCGCAGAAAATGGAGACAAACGTGCCGCAAAGGTATTAAAAGTAACCAGTGACAGCGGTAAGATGCTCTCTGCAATTCTCATCGGTAACAACATCGTAAATATTTTTGCATCTTCACTTGCAACTATTCTTGCCATTGATATTTTTGGTGATATAGGTTCTGGTATTGCAACTGGTGTACTTACTATCGTTATTCTTATCTTTGGTGAAGTAACTCCAAAAACCATGGCGACAATAAAAGCAGACTCCTTTGCACTTGCAATTGCAGGAATTATTGATGTGTTAATGTTCATTCTTACACCTGTAATTTTTATTATAAACACTTTAGCATCTGGTGTTTTATGGCTCCTTCGTGTCAATCCAAACGAAGCGGACAAGGCTATGACAGAAGATGAAATTCGTACTATTGTAGATGAAAGTCAGGAAAGCGGTGCTATCGAAGATGAAGAACGTGAAATGATTCACAACGTGTTTGACTTCGGCGACTCTCTCGCCAAGGAAGTTATGATTCCACGTATCGATATGACTTTTGTACAAGCAGACGCAACTTTCGAAGAATTGATTGAGTTATACCGCGAAAACAAATATACACGTTATCCAGTATATGAAGAATCTACCGATCATGTAATGGGTATCATCAATATGAAAGACGTAATTCTTCTTCAAAAAGAAGACGATTTCTCTATCCGTAACATTATTCGCGAACCATATTTTACATATGAGCACAAGAACACGGCTGATTTATTTGTAGAAATGCGTAAGGCATCCATTCCACTCGCTATTGTGTTAGATGAGTATGGTGTAACAGCTGGTCTTGTAACCTTAGAAGACTTACTTGAAGAAATCGTTGGCGAAATTCGTGACGAATATGACAGCGATGAAGAAGATGCTATTGTTCAGTTAAGCAAATATGAATATTTGATTCTCGGAGCTACTAATTTGGATGACGTAAATGATGAATTGGATTTAGATTTCGAATCCGATGATTATGACACCATTGGTGGATACTGCTTGCAGCTTCTTGATCATCTTCCAGAAGAAAACGAAACTCTCTTTACTGAAGATGGTGTCGTTATCAAAATTAAGGAAGTGGACAAGAATCGAATTGAACGTATCTATATCCGTGTTCCTGAAAAACCTGTAGATACCGAAGACGAAAAATAATAATGTATGTAAAAAGGCATGAAACCTTATCTGGTTCCATGCCTTTTCTTTATTTTGCATCATTCTATTTTCTACAATCTATGAATAGTTCAAAAAACATCTCCATTGCCTTAAATACGTGACCATATACACCTGTATAAGTCTTCATTTCCTGTATATCTGCCCTCGTAAATACCCATGTTTCCACATCTGTTTTCGTATTGGAAAGGGTGCTTGTAAGGAGATTACGGTAGCTGGTGTTGGTTCTCCATACGGAGTTTTCTTCCAGACCGCCCTCCGAGACTGAGCGGAGTGCCCCGGTGCTGTCGGCCAGATAATCCTTGCTTATGAAACGCACGTAGGATTTACGGCTTGTCTTCTTTGCTGTGGTATCTGTTACTGTTACTGTGATTGTTCTAGTTACAGTGTTGCCGAAGCTGTCCGTTGCTTCATAGGTGATGGTAACGACTGTATCTGCT
>JAZSCQ010000055.1:0-32804 GCA_045530745.1 Agathobacter sp. | reverse complement strand
GGGCAAAAAAATAACGGAGAGGGTGGGATTCGAACCCACGTGCCCTTGCGGACAAACGGTTTTCAAGACCGCCTCGTTATGACCACTTCGATACCTCTCCGTACACTATGAAGCGCTTCAAATCAGCGCAGAACTAATACTATCATTAAACCTTTATATTGTCAACAACTTATTTGAAATTTTTTTAAAAAATTTTACATTTTTAAAAATGCCTCTGCAATAATCAAATCTTCAGGGGTTGTAATCTTAATGTTGCGATAATCCGCTTCTACCATCTTTACCTCATGATCAGTGGCGTATTCTAGCACCATAGCATCATCTGTAATCTTTGGAATTGTCCAGCCTTCTTCCTCATCCTGAATCACGCTACGGTATGCTTCATATATAATAGGATAAGAAAAACACTGTGGCGTCTGCACCTGCCATACATACTGTCGCTCTGGTGTGTCTTTTACATAGCTTTCTTCATCTACAATTTTAATAGTATCTTTTACTGGCATGCCTGCTACAGCTGCTTCTTCTGCAACTACCGCCTTCTTCAAACGGTCAATCACTTCCTGTGTAAGCATTGGACGTGCACCATCATGAATAAAGACATAATCTGTTTCACCTACTGCTTTTAATCCTTCAAAAACAGAATGATAACGTTCTTTGCCACCTGGTACGATAGCTGTTACTTTATGCAAACCGTGCTTTTCAACAATTTCTTTCTGGCAGTATGCCACATCTTCTTTTCCACATACTAATACTATAGAAGAAAAGCCTGCTTCCTCAAATGCTTTTAAAGCATAATAAATAACAGGTTTTCCAGCTAAGTCCATATACTGTTTTGGTATATCACTTTTCATACGGCTTCCTACACCTGCCGATAATACGATTGCCGAAAACTTACTCATGATATGTACACCCTTTCTACATATATGCATTTTATATAATTGCAATTACTCGCCTAATTTTAGGTTCGGTACTGCGTTCAAATCTAAGCCTGCTCTTTTTCCTGCAAGATAATCATAATAACCTGCCGCGCCTATCATCGCTGCATTATCAGTACAAAAAATTGGCGATGGATGATAAAACTGCACACCTTTTTTTGCACATGCATCTTCCATTGCTTTTCGAAGCGTCGCATTGGATGCTACACCGCCTGCAATGGCAAACTTATCCATCTGGTATTCATCAATAGCATGCATAGCATGTCCAACCAAAACATCAATAACTGATTTTTGGAAAGATGCTGCTACATCTGCAACCTGAATTTCTTCCCCTTTCATTTTGGCACCATTTAAATAATTAAGCACCGCCGATTTTAATCCGCTAAAACTAAAATCATAGACTCCATCCGCTACCTTTGCTCTTGGGAATGTAATCGCTTCTGGATTGCCTTCATGAGCTGCTTTTTCAATCTTAGGCCCCCCCGGATACCCCAAGCCAATTGCACGGGCAACCTTGTCAAATGCTTCACCTGCTGCATCATCACGTGTTCTTCCTAAAATTTCATACTGCCCGTAGTCTGCCACACGCACAAGATGTGTATGTCCACCTGATACAACCAAGCAAAGGAATGGCGGTTCTAACTCTTTGTTTTCTATATAATTGGCACTGATATGACCCTCAATATGATGGACTCCTATTAAAGGAATATTGCGCGCAAAACTAATCGCTTTTGCTTCTGCAACACCTACTAAAAGTGCCCCCACCAAACCAGGACCATAGGTCACTGCAATGGCATCGATATCATCGAGTGTCATTTCTGCTTTTGTTAAAGCTTCTTCAATTACCTGATTTATTTTCTCAATATGTTTACGCGAAGCAATTTCTGGCACGACGCCACCGTATAAAGTGTGGAGATCTATCTGGGATGAAATAACGTTAGAACGCACATCTCTTCCATTTACCACCACCGCTGCCGCAGTTTCGTCACAGGAACTTTCAATTGCCAATATTTTGATTTCTTTATTTACGTCCTGATTATTTGTCATCAGACTCGTCTCCTTCTATCTTATAAAATACAAGGATTTTCCAATCCCCATTTTCATCCTGACGAAGCACAAATTCCTGATAGGTATATCCTGGTTCCTGTCCATCCACCTTCATATAATAAGAGGTTTTAACATATGCAATGTGTTCTACCACACCATCACCCTTATCATCTAATACCTTATTCACTTCATTTGTGGAACATACTTTCGCACTAAAAAGCTTCCGGTTTTCTTCCTTATATTTTGCAATATCCGCCTTAACCGACGCATAATACTCATCCTTTGGATTAATCAGAAGCAAATCCTCATCCATAAGGCCTCTCATCTGTTCGCAAAGTTTCTCCAATTCCGCATCAGTAGGATTTTCTGTGTAATAACACATTATAATCTTTTGGTAGAAATCCATCACTGCCCTTGGTGTCTTTGGATAATTCTTCTCCAAATCTTTTGTTATTACCGTTTCAATCTTAGTTAATTCCTTTTCTGTTTCATTTTGATTTTGCGAAAAGAAAAAGAAACCTGCACAGATTGCGCAGATACATGCCACTGCGATAATCACATATTTAGCATTTTTCATTGTCTAGTCCTCCTCGAATAAGAGTTCTTTGGTTTTGCCATCTTTACCAAGATGCGCATTTGAAAATATCTTGCGCACTTCTGGCATATAGTCTTCTGCTCTCACTAATGATGGCGAAAAATGGGTCAGCCACATTTCAGCAACCTGTGCCTGCTTCGCCATTTCTGCAGCTTCATAAAAGGTCATGTGCTTGTATTGCTTTGCTTTGGCAATTTTATCTTTTTCTGCATACATGCCTTCACAAATGAAAAGGTCTGATTCCGTTGCCGCATTAACAATAGCTTCTGTCGGACGGCTATCGGTACAGTAAGTAACCTTAAGACCTTTACGAGCAGGTCCAAGCACCATGTCTGGTGTATAGGTTACACCTTCAAATTCTACTGTATTCCCCTTTTGCAATGGATTCCAAAGTCGCATTGGAATCTCATTTGCTTTCGCACGTTCAACATCAAATTTACCAGCGCGCTTAATTTCAAAAGTATAGCCATAACAAGGTACGTTGTGTTTTACTTTAAAACCATGAATATGATAGCCATTGATTTCAAAATATTCGTCTGCCTCTGTCATCTCGATACACTTGATTGGGAATGGCAGTTCTGGTGCGATGGTTCGCATCGCATTTACCACACGCTCTAGCCCTTTGGGTCCGATAATGGTAAGTGGTTCTGTACGATCTGCGTTTCCCATAGTAAGAAGGAGCCCCGGCAAGCCACTGATATGATCTGCATGAAAATGTGTTACACATAACACATCAATAGGGTTAAAGCTAAGACCAGCTTCTTTGATTGCAATCTGGGTTCCCTCTCCACAGTCTACCAAAAGACTGCTTCCGTTGTAACGGAGCATCATAGAAGTAAGCCAGCGATATGGCAGGGGCATCATGCCCGCTGTTCCTAAAAGACATACATCTAACATTTAAATTCCAACTTTCATAATTATTGCATCTTCTACTGGATGCTCATAAAATTTCTTTCGAATTCCTAGTTCCTCAAATCCCAATTTCTTATATAAAGAAATAGCCGGTTCATTCGATACCCTTACTTCCAAAAAGATACTTTCTGCACCAGCTGCTTTTGCGGCTTCTTTTGATGCCACAACAAGCGCCTTGCCATATCCTTTTTTACGACATGTTGGAGATACGGCTACATTGGTTACACTTGCCTCATCGAAACTTAAGTACAAACCCATATATCCCGCAACCTGCGAAACGGAATCTTTTGCACTCTGCTCGTCATGATTTCCACTATTTTCCACACACACTAGAAAAATCGTATCTTCTCTCGAAAGAGAATCTGCAAAGCTCTTCGCACTCCATGGCAGGGAGAAACATTGATTCTCAATTTCTACAACAGATGGAATATCTTCCATCGTCATTCTTCGAATTAACATATTTTAAAATCTCTTTCTTTTTCTGCACGCTCACGTTCCGCCTGAGAAACTCTTAAATATTCTGGCTTGTGTTCCCTTGCAGATTCTACAATGCCTTTGGCATAGAGCACTTCTCCAAGCGCTGCAACACTGGTAGCTCTTTGGATGTGGCAGTTGGCTGGTGCAAAGCTATATGGCACTGTCACATGCTCTTTTAAGTATTCTGCAAATACTGGCACACCATCGCCCAGAAAAATCACTTCTCGGTCTTGCTTGTTTACTTCTGCTACGACCTCACTAATATCCACTGCACACTGTGGAATAACTGTATGCAGTTTACCATTCTCAAAGGTATATAGACCCGTGTAGGCCTGCTGCCTACGTGCATCCATCAGTGGACATACCAGCTTGTCAGTTCCCCAAAGATTAAATGCTAACGCATCCACAGTTGGAACTGGGATAATTGGTTTATCCAACGCAAGTCCCAATCCCTTGGCAGTCGCAGCTCCAATACGAAGCCCAGTAAAGGAGCCCGGCCCCTGTGATACTGCTATCGCATCGAGGCTATTCATATCAAGCTCTATCATCTTTGCTAATTCGTCTAACATTGGTAATAATGTCTGCGAATGCGTCTTCTTGTGATTCATCGTATATTCACCCAAAAGGGTATTATTTTCTGTAACTGCTACACTGGCAACGAGGCCAGAGCTTTCAATTGCTAAAATCTTCATATTTATCCTATTTCCTTAATTGTGATTCTGCGGTAATCAAATCCTTTTTCCAAATCTTTCTCAATCGTAATTTCCTTATAAGTAGGTGGAAGAATTTCTTCAATAAGGTTTGCCCACTCTATCATACAAAGCCCTTCTCCGTAGAAATAGTCCTCATAACCAATTTCATCCATCTCTTCGATATCACCGATACGATATACATCGAAATGGTAAAATGGCATACGTCCTTCTTCATAAACCTGTACAATCGTAAAAGTCGGACTACAGATAGCTTCATCAATTTCAAGTCCTTCTGCAATTCCCTGTGTGAAAACTGTTTTTCCTACACCTAAATCTCCGATTAGGGTGTAGACATCCCCCGGTTGTGCCTGTCTGCCCATTTTTCTACCTAGTTCTAAGGTATCTTCTGGTGAAAAGCTCTCTATTATCTGAATCTGTTCCATATATTGAACTCCTATTTATTTCATTTTGATACGGTATTTTTCCAGCTTGGCATGCGCTAGCTTAGAAAGCTCATCATATTTATCTCCCACTTGCGAAAGCGGTAAAATATAAGCATTGATACGATTAGTATATACCAAAAGAAGCGGGCCACTTGTTTTCATCTGGAAAATGTTCTCCCACTTAAATTCTACACTCTCTTCTTCAACTGAAACACGGATAGCCTCTTCCTCAAATTCATAGTGTAAAGTTTTTGCAATGGCATTGCTTTCATCTTTCATAATCTTGTTTACGCGAAGCCATAAAGATATTGGCACATAAACAAGGAACACAATACCTAATCCAACATACACCAATGTGGACCCAATACTTACTTGTCCATAAGTGTTTACTGCGTATGCAAACACCAAAATTGGAAGAATAATAGACAATACTCCCTGCATGCCACGGTATGCCTGCATCATATTAAATCGAAATAAATCTTTTGCATCTAATTTAATATCAAGTGTTACTTTCATTTCTTTCTCCAAAACTTTTTTAGGAAACCACATAGGCATCCACTTTGTAGTATTATATCATTCTTTTACAAAAAAAGAAAGACGTTTGCTAGAACGTCTTCCTTGGATTCTATCCTAATGTTTTCTATTACTCTGTTTGATAATCGGACTAAGCGGTTTGTATACTAGGATTGTAATTGCAGAAACCATCGTACCCTTAATAATATTCAATGGTCCTACACAGATGATTACAAAAGTAACAATATCTGTAATGGACGCGTTAATAGCTGTACCCATTGCAATAATTGCGTCTAATGGGATTCTATATAATTTCGAAAATGCAGGAATTAAATATAAGGCATTAAACGCAGTTCCAAATATCGCCATGCAAATTGTACCTATGACACAGGCAATAATTGCGGCCTTTTTGCTCTTCTTTAAATGGTACATAATCGTAGCAGGAAGAATCATTGTACATCCTACCACAAAATTTGCAAAATCTCCTACGAAAGCAGTGCTTGTAGATTTGATAAACAGCTTAATCAGCACCTTTAAAAATTCGGTTACTACACCTGCCACAGGTCCAAATGCGAATCCACAAATTAAAACTGGGAGTTCACTTAAGTCCAATTCATAAAATGGTGGTGCAATCATTGGAAGCGGAAACTCAAATAACATAAGGATTCCTGCAACTGCAGAAAGCATACCAATCATGGCAATTTTTCTTGTAGTAAAAATTTTCTCCTTTACACCACGTTTTTTCTGAATCAAAAGTTCTGCCACATAAGCCAATGCAAACACCGCCACAATGACCACCGCAAAGATTAGCACAAATCCAATATTTTCTGCTGCCTGTTTGAATAAATCTTTCATTTTTCCTCCTTCTTCTTCAAAGTGGAAAATTTAAGAATAAAAAACGCCCTGGGTACAATAAACCCAGGGCGCAAAAATCCATAAATCTTTCCTCTCTCATCCAGACTATACTGTCGGTTCTGGAATCTCACCAGATCGGCCCTGTACATCACGCAGGGTTCGCAGACTTTACTGCCGGTGGGGAATCACACCCCGCCCCGAAGAACTTATATTTATTTTACATATGATATTCTATGTCAGTTACACAAATATGTCAACCTACATATTGGCTAATTCACAGAGTTCTGTGAGCATCTTAGGAAGTTCAGTTGTCATATTCTCATCTGTGAACTGACAGGTACCCACTTTCTTGTGTCCGCCGCCGTTGTAGCGAAGCATGAGACTGCCTACATTTACATCGGAAGTGCGGTTTAAGATACTGTAACCAACTGCCGCAGAACAACCTGCACCGCCACGTCCACTAACAATCCACGCAGAAATATTCTGTTCTGGATACATACTGTAAATCATGAAGCGATTACCTGTGTAAATAGGATCTACACCACGAAGGTCTGTAATGATAACATTACCTTCTGTTCTGGTATGTTTAGTCACCATTTCTTTGAACTTTTCTGTCTGTTCATTGTATACTTCGATACGTTCCTGCACATCTGGTAATGCGAGGATTTCATCAGTTGTCATGGTACGACATGCTTCCATGAGTTTCTCCATGAGCTGATAGTTGGAAATAGAAAACTGACGCCATCTTCCAAGACCTGTTCTTGGGTCCATGAGGAAACCGACCAAAATCCATCCAGTAGGATGCATTACTTCATCGATAGTTAAGTTACCAGAGTCTACTTTGTCAACCGCTTCCATCATATCATCAAACTGTGGGAAGCGTTCCTTACCGCCATAGTATTCGTAAATGATACGTGCACAGGAAGGGGTAATACGGCTTTCACCTTTGTATTTTCCTTCTAATTCTAATCTTTCATGTTCGCTGGAATGATGGTCAAACCATAAGCCACAGCCTTCTACGAAAGGTACATTTGCTAATACGTCATTCTCATCCACTGCAACAAGTCCATCCTGCAAATCCTTTGGATGTGCAAATTTCCAACTATCAATAATGCCTGCTTCTAACAATAATGCACCACATGCAAGTCCATCAAAATCGGAACGTGTTACTAATCTCATATATCTTTCCCCCCAATACAATTACATTATATATTTCTCATTGTAAGCTGAATTCTCTGTTTTTTCAAGTCTACCGACATAACTTTTACTTCCACGACATCTCCTACACTTACTGCCTCAAGTGGATGCTTGATATAGCGGTCACAAATCTGCGAAATGTGAACGAGGCCATCCTGATGTACACCGATATCAACGAATGCACCGAAGTCGATAACGTTACGAACAGTTCCTTTTAATACCATGCCTGGTGTAAGGTCTTTCATCTCAAGGACGTCACTGCGAAGGATTGGTTTTGGCATATCCTCACGCGGATCACGCGCTGGTTTTTCCAGTTCTTTTACAATATCCTGTAGAGTGAGTTCACCAATACCAAGTTCTGCAGCGAGTTTCTTGTAGTCGCTGACTTTCTTAGAAATACCAGCTACTGTTCTATTTGCCACATCTTCTAATGTATAGCCGAGCTTTGCGAGAAGCTCTTTCGTTGCATCATAGCTTTCTGGATGTACACCTGTGCCATCGAGTGGATTCTTGCCTGCTGTAATACGCATGAAACCAGCGCACTGTTCATAAGCCTTTGGTCCAAGCTTTGCTACCTTAAGGAGCTCTGCTCTGGATTTGAATGCACCGTTTTCTTCACGATAAGCCACAATGTTTTTGGCAATAACTTTGCTGATACCTGAAATATATTCCAGTAAGGACGCTGATGCTGTATTTAAATCCACACCAACCTTATTTACACAATCCTCTACAACACCACCAAGTGCTTCGGAAAGCTTCTTCTGGTTCATGTCATGCTGGTACTGACCAACACCGATTGACTTAGGGTCAATCTTAACTAATTCTGCAAGTGGGTCCTGGAGACGACGAGCCATAGAGGTCGCGCTTCTCTGTCCCACGTCAAAGTTAGGGAACTCTTCTGTCGCCAATTTACTTGCTGAATAAACAGAAGCTCCTGCTTCGTTTACGATAATATACTGCACCTGCGCTGGAATCTCTTTTAAAAGTGACACGATTACTTGCTCTGATTCACGGGATGCAGTTCCATTGCCAAGAGAAATCAATGTGATTTTGTACTTGGAAATCAGTTTCTTGAGTACAACTTTGGCTTCTTCTACTTTATTCTGTGGAGCCGTTGGATATATAACAGTGGTATCTAATACCTTGCCGGTTGGATCTACAACTGCAAGCTTACAGCCAGTACGGAACGCCGGGTCCCAGCCAAGTACAACCTGTCCTGCGATAGGAGGCTGCATAAGAAGCTGCTCTAAATTCTTACCAAATACTTTAATTGCACCGTCTTCTGCTTTTTCTGTTAAATCATTTCTGATTTCTCGTTCAATAGAAGGAGCGATAAGGCGATCATAAGCATCTACAATCGCTTCCTTGATTGCTGTTGCACATTCAGTATTATCGTGTACGATAATCTTCTTTTCTAAATATGCGACAATCTCTTCCACTGGAGCTTCAATCTTAACCGTAAGAATCTTTTCATTCTCACCACGATTGATAGCAAGGGTTCTGTGTCCTGCTACCTTAGAAAGTGCTTCGTCATATTCATAATACATTTCGTATACAGACTCTGCTTCTTTGTCCTTTGCTGTAGAAAGGAGACGTCCCTTTTTCATCGTAAAATCACGAATCTTGGTACGGTAGTCTGCATCATCAGAAATCATTTCTGCGATAATATCTTTTGCTCCTGCGATTGCATCCTCTGCAGTGAGCACTTCTTTTTCTTCGTTAATATAGTTTGCTGCTTCTTCTGCAAGTGGTGTCTTTAGCATCTGAAGCATTATAATATTTGCAAGTGGTTCTAATCCCTTTTCTTTCGCTATAATCGCACGGGTACGACGCTTTGGTCTGTATGGACGATATAAGTCGTCTACAGCAACCTGTGTCTCTGCCGCAAGAATCTGTGCCTTTAATTCTTCTGTCAGCTTACCCTGTTCTTCAATGCTCGCAAGAACAGTTGCTTTTTTATCTTCAAGGTTACGAAGATAGGTTAGACGGTCAAACAGGTTACGAAGAATTTCATCACTAAGTGCACCTGTTGCTTCTTTACGGTAACGCGCAATGAAGGGAATGGTATTGCCTTCATCAATAAGCTTAACCGCCGCCTCTGCTTGTCCCTTTTTTATTTGTAGTTCTTCTGATAATTTTAAAATAATATCCATAAAATACCTCTCTCTTATTTAAAGATTGCACACGTGCAATCTTTTGCACGCGAGCGGTGTTGCAACGCAACAATCTTCCTTTCCGCGAGCTGTGCATCCCGCGGAGCGTTTCGAGAGAAATATTTTTCTTTCTCTCGAAAAATTTACTTCCTCTATTATAAACGAAGTGGTACAATGATTTCAAGAAAAGGATTATTTAAAGGAACGAAGATGGAACAAAATTTCAACCCATACACAAATCAAACACAAGCGCGTGTCAAACTTAATTATTTTGAGCTGTTTGCTTACGGATTTGCAATTGCCAGCATCTTTTGTTGCTCAATCATATATATGGCGTATTTATTTGCAGGGCTTGCAATTCTATTTGCACTACTTTCACGTGGCGGACAAATGAAGTTTAGTCCACGCGCTAAACGAGCACTTCTTATCGGAATAGGCGGAATCGTGTTATCAACCGTTCTTTTCATCGCTATCTACCTCTATCTCTTAGAGGTATATGGCAGTCTCGAAGGCATCCTTCGCGCTGGAAGCGAGATGATGGGGATTGATTTTGAAACAGAATTTGGTGTATTATTTCAGTAGATAGACAGATATTATAATCAGGAGGCATAGTATGAACGTAGGTGCAATCGGCGGATACTCTCCAATTTCATATGTGAGCCCATACGCAAGTGCTGTGGCTGGTTCTAGCACTATGCCTGCAGATATCGCAGGAGCGCAGAAGTCTGCTCCTATTGGGAATGCAACCGGTGGTTTGCCATCTAGAGATATGTCTGTCAATGGAAAAGCAGTAGAAAAAACAGACCCTGGGTACAAATGTCAAACCTGTGCCAACCGCAAATATCAAGATGGTTCAGACGAAAATGTATCGTTTAAATCAGCGACCAACATTGCTCCAGAAGCGGCTGCCGCAGCTGTTCGTGGACATGAACAGGAACACGTTGCAAACGCCTATGATAAAGCAAAACAAAATAATGGCAAGGTAATATCTGCAACCGTACAGATTCACACCTCTATCTGTCCGGAATGTGGAAAAACTTATGTCTCAGGCGGAACTACTCGTACACAAATAAAATACAGCAACGAGGAAAACCCATACCAGAAAAATCTAAAGGATATGCAGGGTGGTTTCCTTCGTGGAATTAATTTAGATTTAGGAATTTAAGAGTACTATGAAACGAGAAATAAAAGAATTAAAACGCATTGCTCGTGGTAATCTCCAAGGACATTTCCTAGGGCTTATACGAGCACTTGTTTTTTGCGACTTAATTATATCACTCATCGAAACACCTTTTTCGATGATGACAAATGAGATACCATTTTCATCAACCAACATCATATATTATATTGCAATACTTTTAATTACCATTGTATCTGTCGTACTGACAGTCGGACAATATTGTTTGCATCTACGCATTGCCCGCAACGGTGAGCTTCACTTATCGGAGCTATTCTATCCACTTAGATATGACGCAAACCGCCTCATTATGACAGAAGCAATTCTATTCGTGATTCGCCTCATCGGTTTAGCACCAATTATCGGAGCCGTTGTTATCATCAGCTTTTATGAAGGCATGGAGATGTATCTGATTGCGATTGGGCTTGCACTTTTAGGCTGTGTATTAACTATCTATATTGAAGTGACATTTGGACTAATTTATTTTGTCCTAATCGATAATGAAGAACTTAGTGGGGTACAGTGCATAAAGAAAGCACTTAGCTTGATAAAAGGACACAAGGGACGCATGTTTTATCTGTTAGCAAGTTTCTTAGGCATTTCACTTCTTACCCTGTTTACCTTTGGGCTTGCACTTCTTTGGGTTCAGCCCTACATGATGCAGACTACAACACTGTTCTATATGGATGTCACAGGAGAGCTTGACGCAGTATTGGAGGAAAAAAGAAAACAGGAACCAATTCCTGAACCAGTAGCAATTGATAGCTATGTGTAATAGAATATCGGACATAAAATAAGGGGAGCCATTGGCTCCCTTTATTTAATATGGAAATGAGAATGAAGTGTTTGCCACGGTTATCATCGTAATCAACAATGCATTCACAAATCCTGCTAACCAGATATTTCCAGTTAGCTTCTGTAATTTGATATTTAAGTATCCCGCAATACCAAGGATAGGTACGATAGGAATAATCAGGATTGGCAGTAATGCACCAACTGCGATAAGCATTCCTGGCAATCCACCAAAGATTGTCATCTTGGTAAAGAGCACCGGTACATATGTAATGAGCAAGAACAATGTTGGTGCCAAAATATTAAATCCTACTGATACTAGTATCTGCTTCTTTTCTGACCAGTTTTCGAAGCAGTTGCGGCTACAGCATAAGCTGTTAAGCAAATAGAACACCAGGAAGAATGGCAGGTATTTGATTGCTACGATGATTTTAGCAAAATCAAATACACGTATATCCAATGTCCAAATTCTAAAATCTGTCATAAAGACATAATCAGCGATAAATACCAGCATAAATGTTGCTGCAACTATGGAAAGTGCTAATACCAAGGTACGACGGCGTGTTCCCTTTGGAACAACTACACCAAACTCTTCACCGCGCCCTTTTAATTTACCGTTTCCAATGCGAAGCATCCACCTTGCGATAAGCGCACATCCTAAGGTCCAGAATGCAATACCACCTGTGGTGTCCTGTGGGAAGATTGGATTAAGTAATCCAACATAACCAATTAATAATAATGGTAAAATAAGAATTGCACAAAGCACACCATTTAAGATATTGGTACGAAGGTATTTTCCTTTTGCTTTCTTATCTGCAAGTGCAGGAACTGTAATCTCTTTCTGCGCCTTGAGTCCTGCAAAATATGGAAGCTCAAGCATAAGCGCTGCAAATGGAACAATTGCTGCAAAGAAACCAATGAGGCCAATGAGGTTAAATGCTTCCTTTATCCACCATGTCTGATTGCTTCCTGGCATAGGATTTGGAGCACCTAATGTTTCTTCAAAGAAATCTACCACATGGCCAACTGTCGTAATAGAAAAGTGATTCTGTGCATGGAATTCTGCTGGGTTATAAAGAGCAAGCACATATCCATTGGCTTCATTCTTATAGAACTTTCCTTCTTCTACTGCACCATTTATTTGAACACCTGTCTGAACAGCTACCAAATTCTTGGTGTTTTCAGATGTTAATAGTTCAAATCCATAATAACCAGACATGCCTGGATAGAACTCATCAAACTGTCCTGCTACGATACCTAAATCACAAAGGTACCCGCCTGCTCCTGTTTTATCTTCGGATTTTGATAATGCAAGTGGATAATTACCTACGATAAGACAAGCCGCTACTTTATTAAGTGCCTTTGCTTCCTCTGCTGTGGCCCCACTTGCCAACGCTTCTCTTTCTAATCCACTATAATATGCAGCTGTTGCGTTGGAATATCCACCGCCCATCGAATGTCCAGTCACACCAATACGAGTATTATCTACGAAATCTAATTTATAAAGATACTCTACTGCATCCACCATACCAGCAGTACTATGCTGGATATCACTACCTGCTCCATCCTGCAGCACACCTGAATTACCATGATTATAGGCATCCTGTGCAAAGACTACATATCCTCTGCGTGCCAATTCCACGTAATTCAAATCCTGCATCTCTCGGTTATTCAAGTAACCGTGGCTGGTTACGATAGCTGGCGCAGGATTTTCTGCTGTAGCAGTATCTGGTACAAAGAGATACCCTGTGTATTCTCCTGCACTGGTACGAATCACTACGTCGGTGATTTCTACGCTACCAAAGTTTGACTGAATCAGTGAAGCACCAAATGCTCCTATCAAGCAAAGTGCTAATGCGATTGCAAGAAGTTTTCCCCAATTCTTCTTCATGTAAATTACCCCCTTTTCTCATTTGTGTCCCCAACACTTTGTATATCTTTATTTTACATCACTTCAGCGCGCATGTCATTGTATACAACTTAATTTCTCCATATTTTAGGCATTGAAATTTCTTACAAAAACAAGTAACATATACTATATACAAACATACAACAAATGATAGAGGTTATTATTATGGAAAAATCAAGAAACAACTCAAACTCATCCAAAAGACGCTTGCAACAGTTAATCGCTATTGGTGTTGTTACACTTGCAATTTTGCTTGTTGTAATTGTAGTTATGGCTCTTGGCTCAAAACCTACAAATGGACCTAGTGGAAACAATCCTACTGAATCCGAAAGCGAAGCTAATACAGAAGAATTGCTGGCACAACGTCGCAAGGAAATGATGGAGCAGGCAGATTACCTGGCTGCAACCTATGACTATGATGGAGCCATTGCTCTTATTAAAGAATGGAAGGGTTATGAAGTAGATGAAGAGCTCTCCACAAAGCTTTCTGGCTATGAAGCACAAAAGGCAGCTTGTGTAAGAGTAGATATCAGCAAAGTTACTCACATCTTCTACCACTCATTAGTTGTGGATCCAGAACGTTGCTTCAACCCAAAAGATTATCAGGGAAGAGGCAACTACGAATGGATGACTACTATTTCTGAGTTTAATAAAATCACTCAGGAAATGTATGATAGAGGCTATGTAATTGTCAGCATCCATGATTTATACAGATACGAGACAGACGAAAATGGCAACAAAAAAATGGTAGAAAATGATATCTATCTTCCAGCTGATAAGAAAGCTTTTGTTCTTTCCTTTGATGACTTAAGCTATTATCACAGCTATGATAACTATGGCTTTGCTGCAAAGCTTGTCCTTGATGAAAATGGAAAAGTAATCAACGAATACATTGATGCTGATGGCAATGTAAAATATGGCCATTACGACTATATTCCAATACTTGATCAGTTTATAGCAGAGCATCCTGATGCAAGCTATCATGGTGCAAAAGGTACTATCGCCCTTACTGGCTACAATGGAATTTTAGGTTATAGAACCGATGAATCTTACTTAATTCCAGAACGTTTAGACCCAGATATGAAAGTATGGCTTAAAAACCACCCAGATTTTGATTTAGAACATGAGCGTGCAGAAGCTAAAAAAATTGCAGATGCTCTTAAAGAAACAGGATGGACCTTTGCAAGTCACACCTGGGGTCACTTACGAGTAGGCGACAAATCTCTTAGCACTCTTAAAAGAGACAATGAACGTTGGATGAACAATATCGCTCCTATCGTTGGAGAAACCAATGTTATCATCTTTGCCCACGGGCAGGATTTAAGTTCTAAATGGGGTGATTACGATTTAACAAATGAAAAAGTAAAATACTTCATGGAACAGGGATATGATGTATTCTGTAACGTAGATGGTTCTTCTAAATACTTAACTCATTTTGGTGGCACCTATCTTCGTCAGGGACGTCGCAACTTAGATGGAATCCGCTTCCACTACAACATTACCGGCCAGCAGAATAACTTATCGGATTTATTCGATGTAAATGAAATCATCGACCCAGAAAGACCTGACTACTCCGTTTACCAATAAACAAAAAGAAACCCGCTCTCGCGGGTTTCTTTTTTAATAGCCAATAATCAATCCAAGTAGCAACAATGCACTTGTCAAAATCAAATTCATAAATTGGAACTTCCAGCTCCATTTAAACCACTTTCCGTAATCGACATCTGCCAAACCAAGGCTAATAAGAAGCACTGGATTCGTTGGGTAAAGCACATTGGAGAAACCATCTCCAAAGGCAAATGCTACAATACAAAGCTGTGCAGAAATGCCAAAGGTCTCCGCAATCGGAACGATAAGTGGCATCAACAAGAAAGCTTTTGCCGAGCCTGAGGCGATAAAGAAATTCATCACTAATACAATTAGGTAAACAAATAGGATTACGCTCCATCCCGGAAGGCTTGCTGCCGTATTTACCATACCCTGTAAGATAGGGTCTAGGATATTTCCTTCGACCATCGTATACTTAATGGAATTTGCCATGAGAATCATAAACACAGCGGCAAACACGCTACCTACACCATTAAAGAATGTCTTTAGAATATTTCCACCACGACCCGTAGCTGCTACTGCTACGATGCCTGCTACAAGGAAGGTCACTGCTACAATAATCATCGTAACATCCTGTAAAAAGGTCAGGACCACAGAGCTAAGCACAAGAATGATTCCACCACTCATGATGCCAGCAAAAAGTTTTAATCCTTTTGCCATTTTTTCATCATACACAAAACTATGTTTGAGTTCTTCCTCATCTATTGGACTTTCAATTTTCTTCGCATAATAATGGAGAAATCCCCAAAGCAGTAAATACACCAGCACAAATGCTATGATACGGAACCAGATTCCAGAAAACATTGGAAGTCCAGCGAGTTCCTGTGCAACACCAACAGTAAATGGATTACACACGCCCGCGGAAAAACCACAACCAATGGCAAGAATACTCATTCCTAAGCCAACCAACGGATTCCATCCGAGCCGTACCGCCAAAGCAACCACGATAGGAACCATAGGAACCGCTTCCTCAAACGAGCCTATCATAGATCCCATTGCCATGAAAAACAATGTGATAAGTGCTAGCAGTTTATATTTCTCTTTTCCAAACTTATCGGTAATCGTAGCCAGCATATACTGCATTAAGCCACACTTGTCTAGACAATTAAAAATTCCACCGATTACTAACAAGAAAATAATCACTGCAATCAGCGAAACATTTCCATCTGCACCAAGTACTAATACTGGCGAAAGTATCCATTTCCAAAATGGAATCCCACCACCTGGAATCACAAAAGTAAGTCCATAAGTTAATATCATCAGTGTGAAGATAACCACTATCGCGGTGATGAAGGATTTCACACTAATATTTATGCCTGTGTTTTCTTTATTTGTACTCAAAACAACACCTCATATCTTAAATTATGACTAAAAATCTTTTCTAACCACTTTATACTCGCTAAGATAAAATTGCAAGTTTTTGTTGACAAATATAAGGCTTGCTTTAATTTTTGTACAATCTATGACATTCTCCATTTGGGAGAGCCTATAGAGAGCCACTCTACCGTTGAGTGGTTCCTTTCATCTATTCTACTTTATACACTTTTTATAAGAATAGAAATGAGGTCTAAATCATGAGTAAAATAAATAACGCTGCCTTCACAGGATTTTTATTATGCTTTATTGCAATCATATTTGGCATTGTAACAAATGGCGGTATTACCGCTGTTTTAAACTTAATCCACATCCCCTCTTTTATTGTAACGGCTGGTGGTGCACTTTTTGCAGTACTAATGACTGCAGATTCATTTACAGACTTTCAAGAGGGCTTGATTAGTTTTGCCAGAGCATTTAAAAAACAAAACATATCCGTATATGAATTAGCTGAGCAAATTCTCTCGTTATCCGAAACAGGCAGAAAAGAAGGTCTACTTGCTTTAGAAGAAGCGGCAAACAAAATTGAATTTGATTTTCTCAAAAAAGGGATTACACTTATTGTAGATGGTTCTGATCCTGAATTGGTACGCGACATTTTAGAAAGTGAAATGATACATACCGAAGAACGCAATCGAAAAAACATTATCTTCTGGCAAGATTTTGGTGCATATGCCCCTGCTTGGGGAATGTTAGGCACTTTACTCGGGCTTATTAATATGATGAAATCCATGGGATCAAACGTGGATGCCATAGGTTCTGGTATGTCCCTTGCACTGATTACTACACTATATGGCTCCATGATTGCCAATTGGATTTGTATCCCCATTGGAAGGAAATTAGAAAAATCAAGCAATGAAGAATTACTTATTATGGAGGTTGTGACAGAGGGTGTATTATCTATACAGGCAGGTGAAAACACAAGAATTATTCGCGAGAAAGTTCGTTCAGTAATAGAAATGGAAAACAAGGAGGAAGACAATGCTTAATCAAGAAAAAACAGGACGCTTTATAGCTGAAATGCGTAGACAACAGAATCTCACACAACGTCAATTAGCAGAGCAGCTAGGTGTTTCAGATAAAACCGTATCCAAATGGGAAACTGGCCGAAGTATGCCAGATAACGCCATCCTATTGGATATCTGTCTTATTTTAAACATTAGTGTAAATGAATTACTTTCTGGTGAAAAATTAACAGCGGAAAATTATTTGGATAAATCCGAAGAAACCATGATTGAATTGGTAAAAGAAACTGAATATCACAAACGAAAAGGAAATTGGACCATTGGGGGAACTATCTTTAGTTTTTTAGTGCTCGTAATGGCATGCAGCTTTGTCATTTTAAGTATTTCTGGTGTGGAATCCCTTATTTGGTTTATCGACATGCCATCCATTATCATTCCAGTTGGAATTAGCTTTTTTGTATTAATTGCCTCAGAGAGTTTATGGGATTTTGGACAAGTCTTTGTCATTGTTTATGGAAAAAAGAATTCTAACGAAAAACAAGTTAAAGATGCGTGGTGTGCAATGAAAACAGTATTATGCACCATTCCAATAGCTGGAATATTTACGTTCTTAGTCAGTATGGTTGCAATTACTGGACATTTACCAAATCCAGAATCATTAGGTCCATGTTTGGCCGTGGCTATTTTATCCTTGTTTTACTGTTCCATTATAGAGATTTTATTAATCCCTACAGCTGTACGGTTATATAAAACACACATACATAACCTGCCAAAAAATTGTAATAAGATTTGCTAAGAAAAAAAGAGAAATCGGAGTCAACCGATTTCTCTTTACATAGACTATTTATCCTTATTTCTTTTCTGCTACAAACTCATCTACCAAGCGTCTTACATCTTCTATACATGCGCCACAAATTGTGCCTGCACCGGTCGCTTCCATCACTTCATCTAACGTAGTCGCACCATTATCAACGGCTTCCTTAATTCCTCCATTGGTGATGCTGTAGCAATTACATACAATTTTATCCATATCCATAATACATACCTACCTTTCAAGATTAGCATGCATCATTTTTTTACTTTTATACCAAACAGGGAGAAGACATGTTTTCGTTTGTCGCCCCTATGTTTATAGTACCTTCGTTGTCCACTGTGAACAATCCCAAACCTTGTCTACAATGTCACCGTAGAATTCTGGTTCGTGGCAGATGAGAAGAATACTACCTTTGTAATCCTTTAATGCTCGCTTGAGCTCATCCTTGGCATCGACGTCTAAATGGTTCGTAGGTTCGTCGAGGAGAAGGATATTTGTGTCACGGTTGATAAGCTTGCACAGACGTACCTTTGCCTGTTCTCCACCACTAAGTACACGCACCTGACTTTCAATGTGTTTCGTAGTGAGTCCACATTTTGCTAATGCAGAACGAACCTCGTACTGAGAGAAGGCAGGGAATTCGTTCCAGATTTCCTGAATGCAGGTATTGGTGTTTTCCTCTTTTATTTCCTGCTCAAAGTAACCGATTTCTAAGTTGTCACCTAACTCTACGTCGCCGCTTACTGGTTTGTTTAAGCCAAGGATACTACGAAGTAAGGTTGTTTTACCGATACCATTGGCACCCACGAGTGCAATCTTTTCTCCTCGTTCCATTGAAATATTAAGCGGTTTGGATAATGGCTCATCATATCCGATGACTAAATCTTTTGTCTCAAATAAAATCTTTCCAGAAGTACGACCAACACGGAAGTTAAATTCTGGCTTTGGTCTTTCGGCAGCAAGCTCAATCACATCCATCTTGTCCAGCTTCTTCTGACGTGACATCGCCATGTTACGAGTTGCTACACGCGCTTTGTTACGTGCTACGAAATCCTTAAGTTCACTGATTTCCTGCTGCTGTTTGCGGTAGGCTGCTTCTAACTGAGATTTCTTCACCTCATATACTTCCTGGAACTTATTGTAGTCACCTACATAACGATCAAGGTGCTGGTTTTCCATATGATAAATAATATTAATTACTTCATTTAAAAATGGAATATCATGGGAAATGAGAATAAATGCATTCTCATATTCCTGTAAATATCTCTTTAACCATGTAATGTGTTCTTCATCCAAATAGTTGGTAGGCTCGTCAAGAAGAAGAATGTCTGGCTTTTCCAATAAAAGTTTTGCAAGGAGAACTTTCATACGCTGTCCTCCGGAAAGGTCAGTTACGTCATGGTCTAAGCCTAAATCCAAGAGTCCAAGGGCACGAGCCACTTCTTCTACCTTTGCATCGATGATGTAAAAGTCATGGCTGTCGAGCATGTCCTGAATGGTGCCAAGCTCTTCCATCATTGTCTCCATCTCTTCCGGACTAGCTTCCCCAAGATTTTCACAAATATGGTTCATGCGTTCTTCCATTTCAAAAAGCCATGCAAAAGCAGATTTTAAAACAGATTCAATCGTCATTCCTTTTTCCAGAGATGCTGTCTGATCCAAATATCCAACACGGACATTTTTTGACCATTCTACCTTACCTTCATCTGGCATAAGTTTGCCAGTTACAATATTCATGAAGGTAGATTTACCTTCGCCATTGGCTCCAACTAAACCGATGTGTTCTCCCTTTAACAGACGGAAGGATACATCATCAAAAATGGCTCTGTCACCAAATCCATGGGTAAGGTGCTCAACATTTAAAATACTCATTTATGTTCTCTCTTTCTTATGTTTTTCTAATATATACGCACAGAGCCTCTTGATATAAAACGGCTCGACGCGTTGCTTAACCTCGCCTTATTTATACAAGAGGTATCTGTGCTCACACTCTTGAGATAATTAAGTAAAGATTCGATTATATTTCGTATATAGCTATAGTGGCATGATCATCTTAGTCAAGATGAAATCTACAATAGAAGCAGCTACTTCGGATTTCGACATAAGTTCATGTTCTACACATTCGTCTTTTGTGATAAATGTAACGACATTCGTGTCGACTCCGAAACCTGCACCAGCAACTTTTAAGTTGTTGGCTACAATCATGTCTACATTTTTACGTTCTAATTTGGCACGGGAGTTCTCGAGCATATTTTCTGTTTCCATAGAGAAGCCGCAGATAAACTGACCTTGCTGTTTGTGAGCACCTAGGTAAGCAAGAATGTCTTCGGTACGCTCTAACTCAAGCACATTATCTCCCTCTTTTTTCTTAATCTTTTCGTCTACTACATGAGCTGGACGATAATCTGCTACTGCTGCAGTCTTGATAATAATCTGCTGGTCTTCGTAGCAAGACTTAACCGCCTCTGCCATATCCGCTGCTGATTTGACATTTATCACTTTTACAAATGGCGGAGGCGCAATGGATACCGGACCACTTACCAAAGTAACCTCTGCTCCACGACGCATGCAATTTTCCGCAATCGCATATCCCATTTTACCTGTCGAATGATTCGTTATAAAACGGACTGGATCAAGGCTTTCCTGAGTAGGTCCTGCTGTGATAAGCACTTTGGCCCCCACCATATCCTTTTCCATAGCAATTTCACGCAAGATATAAGAAAGCAAAGTTTCTGGTTCTGGCATCTTACCCGCACCAGTATCGCCACAAGCAAGATAGCCACAGGCTGGGTCTATAACTTCATATCCATAGTGCTGGAGTTTCTTTATATTATCCTGCACGATTGGATTTTCAAACATATTGGTGTTCATGGCTGGTGATATAAATTTCTTACATTTACATGCCATGATAGTGGTAGTAAGCATATCATCTGCGATACCATTTGCGATTTTGCCAATCACGTTGGCAGAAGCTGGTGCTACCATAAATACGTCTGCTTTTTTTGCAAGAGAAACATGCTCTACATTGAACTGAAAGTTACGATCAAATGTATCAACTAGACACTTATTGTTTGTCAAAGTCTCAAAAGTAATTGGATTGATAAAGTTCGTCGCATTCTGTGTCATGATTACATGCACATCTGCGTGAAGCTTTACCAATGCGCTAGCTAAGTTTGCAATCTTATATGCTGCGATACTGCCTGTTACTCCGAGCACAACTGTTTTTCCTTTTAACATAAATTCTCCCTCCAATCGAATCTATCTTACCGGTTTTATCTGATTCAGTACTAGTCCAACTGCCGAAACAATAACACCCGACAATACTGCTTCTATCACTCCATTAACACCTACAATACCTGCGATAACCCCTAGTACCATGGCTGGCTCTATCCCCTGCGCCACTGCATATGCATCCTTGTATAAAAGGTATATGGAACCCATTACCAAAAACGTATTCGTAAAAGAGCCAATGACACCTGCCACAACGAAGTTTAGTGTTTTCCACCTCGAAGACTTTTTCATCCATTTATAGATGAAATAAGGAAGCACTCCGACCAAAATACGTGGTACAAAGCAAATAAAAGTACTAAACAATACCCCTTTTATCCCAAACATATCGGCTGCCAATACCGGTGAAAATACAAATGCTGATAATGTTGAAGGCATAATCGTATTCTTTAGAAAACTTGTAGTTCCAAATAAAAAGCCTAAAAATGCGCCTTGCTTTGGTCCACAAAATAATGCACCTATAATAACTGGAATCTGAATAATAGTTGCATTGATTACACCGAGCGGTATATAGCCGAGTGGTGTAAACGCCATAATAATAACAACTGCGGAAAAAAGTGCCGTAAGCACCATTCCCTGTATTTCTTTTTTATTCTTCACTCTGTAATCCTCTTCTTTTACTCAAAACCATCCTCTTCACCCAGAAGAAAATAGTTACTGCTGCAAACAAATCCCAACCAAGCTGAATCCATGTAACCAAGGATATCTGCTTGGTTTCTACTGGACGAATCACAAGCATTTTATCCTCATATTGTGAATCTGTCAATCCATTGTAGACCATATTTTCATAGCCTGCATTTGTCCACATATAAAGAATATTTTTGCATGCTCGACGAAGCTCCTGTTTAAAACTGTTCGACTCTGTTTCATATGCAAAATCACCCATGACAAAACCATCCATCCAAAGGTCACCGCCTGCACGAAGTGCCTGATCCATATTCATAAAATTCTGATGGTCAGAATAGTCCGTTATGATACAGCCCTGGAAACCAAATTCATCCCGGATTACATCCTTCATAAGTGCCTTACTTCCGCCCGCCCATACTGCGCCGAGACGGTTGTAAGAGGTCATAATTCCTGACAGACCTCCTGCTTCAATTGCAATTTTAAATGGTTCTAAATAAATCTCGCGAAGCGCCTGTTCTGTCATCCATGTATATAAGCTGTCACGCATCGAATCCTGCTCATAACAAATCAAATGCTTCATATAACAGTAGGTTCCTGCATCCAACGAGCCCTCTACTGTCTTGGCTGCCATAATACCAGAAACATACTCATCTTCGGAATAGTACTCATAGTTTCTTCCGCCAAATGGTGTGCGGTGCATATTCGCAGCTGGTGCATACCAGCCTTCAATGCCAAGCTCACCTGCCTGTGCACCTTCGATAAGTCCAAATTCATAAGCAAGCTGTGTATTCCAGGTCTGTGCAATTACAGTTGCATTTGGAAATCCTGTGGTCTCTCCCTGAACACAATTCGCAAAACCGCCCATCTGTGCTGGGCCATCATAGTCCTTGGTCTGAATCTTACCTACGGATAAGGCCTCCATGGTCTTGGTATATCCGTGAAGCACGAGGTTTTTCATTTCTTCTAAGGTTAACTGGTTTAATACTGCATCCCATTTTTCATGATTGTAATCTCCGCCTAATTCCAATCCCAAAGAAGTAAATCCATTCTCATCATATAAAAGCAAACCATTATCTTCGCCTGTGACAATATCCTTGTCATCTTTATCAATAAAAGCGTTTGCATCCTCTTCCAGATAGAGATTTAAATCCTTTAAGTTATCTGTCATGATACGATTTGGCGCAAGCGTACTAGGGAAAGTTCCTTTGAAATCAGCACGGCTTAAATAGGTAATATCTGCATTGGAATCACTGCCATCTACGGATACCCCATCAACTGCTGTTTCACCCGTAAATTTATTTGTTACTTCATTTCCTGTTACAAAACTGATTGGGTACTGAATATTCATTGGATTATAAAAAGTAACCGATGTGTTTTCTCCAGCCAGTTCGTGGGCATTTTTCATTACCTTAATCACATAGTCTCCAGCTTCTACTTCATATCCTATAAACCCATTCTTATTGGCATCATAACAATCATAGGATGCCATGTCTTCTACCTTGAAACTGATTGTTACTTCTTCACTTTCACCTGGTTTTAAAAGCTTTGTTTTTGCAAAACCACAAAGCTCTACCTGTGACTTCTCAATACCACCTTTTGTGTAAGGCGCTGTATAATAAAGCTGTACAACTTCTTTACCTGGTACATCTCCTGTGTTTGTTACCTTAACTGTGATACGTATTTCTCCATCCTTGATAATAAAGAAGCGACTAGCATCCGAGGATGTAATCATATCCTCCTGACTTGGATTTCGCACTGGATAAGTATCAACAATTTCCTGCGTGAAAGTCGTATAGGATAGTCCATATCCAAATGGGAACTGTACGACACCTTCATATCCCTTTCCATACTGGTTATCCACTTCATCCCAATAGCCTTCGGCATCTGCAGTTTCATACCATTTGTAGCCTACATAAATGCCTTCGACATAATCTACATAGCTTACTCCTTCATAGAAAGGATTGTCTCCTACGTTTGGGTTGGTGGTTACACCATCAGCAGGATAACATCCTTCTGCATTCGTATACATACCTTCGCCTTCTTCACCAGAATTGATATATGTAGAGGATGTCTTAAAATCATATGCATAGGTATCCGATAAGCGTCCCGATGGATTTATCTTTCCACTTAAAATATCTGGAATTGCAGATGCTGCATGGATACCTGTCGTTCCCGTTACCAAACAGGCGTCGATACCATCAATCGTCGCAAGGAAGTTTAAGTTCATCTGATTGGTATTATTGACCAAAACAATTACGTTTTCATAATTTGCTGCTACATATTCTAAAAGTGCAATTTCCTCCGTAGACGCATCTAAAAAGGTACGACTCTCGTCCACAATAACATCCTTCTCACCGTACTTTCCATTCTTGGTCTGTGTAACCTTATACTGTACTCTTGGACAGTCGATAGATTCACCCGAATATCTTCCTAATACTACAATGGCGGTATCCGAAAAATCCTTTGCCTTTTTCAGTAATTCTTTTGAATAATAGGCTTCATCCGTAATGTCCGGCTCATACAAACGACAGGTTTTTTCTGCATAATTATGTAACGCATCTTTGTATGGATTCGCAGACATGAAATTCTCATACATTTTACTCAAATCGGTATTATAAGAAAAACCAGCTCCTTTTAATGCTTCCAGCAAATCTGTCTTAATCCCTGTGGTCTGTGCGGAGCCAGAACCGCTTGCTAACCAGTTCGTCGAAGCCCAGCCGAATACATTGATATTTGAAACCTCGTCTGCATCAAGTGGAAGAAGTCCATTATTGTGCACAAGTACTGTGCCTTCTGCCTGCACATCATAAGCACTCGCTTCGCCTTTTTCCAAATACTGATTCATTTTATCTTTATCTGTCTTAACTGCATACGTTCCATAAAAACCATCCAAAGCTTCACGTCCCCATGGAGCAATTGCATTTATCACAACCGTCAGCACACATACCAGCACCATTAGAATATTAGTAAGTTTATTTCCCCGTTTTTTCATGATTTATTCCTCCATCATGTACTTTATTATTTCTTCCCCAGTAAGTTGCTGAATTGATTCTGCATCAGGCATAGTTGTTTTTGTCCAACGAAACAAGGTTACATCTTCTATATAAGAATTCGAAACTTCACGCTTTGGATAATTTTTCTGCCACGCTGGATGCTCACTTGCCATATACTCCTTTGCAAGTTTAGCTGCAATGCCCTTTGTGCCACATACCGATACCCCGGGTGGACTTGCATGCACAAGTAGTACGCTACCATCTGCACAGGTTCCAAGACATATCCAGACATGCTTTTCCATGCTTACAATATCCCCTGGCAGGAACTTCTTTGGATTCTCTATGAAATGTCCCCAGCCTTTATTGGCGCAATAAGCAGCCATGTTCTTGGCCTTAGTAACATAACCCTCTTTTCCATTTTCTGATTCAAATATATTATAAATTGTCCAGCCTACAAAACCAGAACAATCCAGTCCATTCTCCAGCTCATATCGATGCTGTTTATAGTCATAACCAGAGTCCTGCGCATCTGCAAATTCTCTCCATTTCGGATACAATCCGATATAGGTAGCGCCTACACCTGCTCCTGTATCCGATTCATTCCATCCCCCACCCCAGATGTACATGGTGTTTCCAACTGGTTTTAATGCATTTTGCAAAAAATTCTGCAAGGAAATCTTTTGGTTTTGTGTCTCCTTTTGTGTATCTTCCTCTAGCTGTGTCTCTTTTTCTATAGGCTTATTCTCCTGACTGTTTGCTTCCGTAATTATCTCCTCTAAGTCGGTCGGAATCTCCTCTATGTATTTATCTGTCTTGTCAAAAAGGCAAATTATCCCCCATAATCCTAAAACCATTATACTTATGAGAATAAAATAAATTCCTTGCCGCTTATTCATAAGATACTCCCTTTCCATGTTACACGACATTATATCATACTATTCTTAAGTTTTGTTAAAAATGTGCATAATATTCAGTAAATTCCGACAAATCAATTGACCAAAACTACCCCTTCGTTATATAATATACACGAACTTTGAACAAAACATTACAAAGGAGAATTCCCATGGGAAAACTAATTCAACGTAAAGCTTTAACACCATCACAGTATGCACGCGCAAACATGGTATTGATGGTAATTATGATTCTTTCTTACATTACTTATGTGATTGTTGAAATCATAAACATCAATAAAAATGGATTTTCTACAGCAACCATAATTCGATGTGCTTTATACATCGTTTCCGCTATCGCCGGCTGTATTGTATATAAGTTGAAATCCAAAGAAAAATTCTGCATGCTTTTTATTGCAATCAATTTTGCAATCACTTATCCAACCCTTGTGTTCGCAAATGGTGTTGTGGTAATGACGCTGATTTTCCCTGTAATTTTGGGATGCATGATTTATCTCAACTCTTCTTTGATTTTGATTAGTATCGGCGTTGTTATGGTAACAGGTATCATCAAATGTATTATGGTATCTGGTGATTCTGAACTTTTCGGTTACGCAATCCTCATTATGGCAGGATTTTTTGTATGTATCTATGGTTCTGTTCGTTCTATTCTTATGCTGATTGCATTTGGTAATGAAGACCGCTCTATCATCGAATCCGAAGCAGAACGCAGACAGGAGGTTGCGCAGACAGTTGCAAACATCGTACATAAAATGGATTCCGATTTCCGTGGCATGTTGGAAGACTTAAATACAGTAAACGAAGCAATGGGCTCTGCAGATGCTGCCATGAATGACATTTCTGATAGTACTGAAAGTACCGCAACAGCTGTAGGTACACAGGCAAGCAGCACTTCACAGATTCACCATAATCTTGAACTTACCAACTCACTTGCTACAGAGGCTAGAAACATTACAAGCAACCTTGGAAATATTATCGAAAATGGCAAACAGCTTGCAGATGATTTACAGGTACAATCTGATTTGGTTGACAAGAACATCACAAGCATTTCAAATACAGTAGACGAACTGGTACAAAACGTACAGAAGGTACATGGTATTACCGATTCCATTTTAAACATCTCTTCACAGACCAATCTCCTTGCCTTAAATGCTTCTATTGAAGCAGCAAGAGCTGGTGAAGCAGGAAGAGGCTTTGCAGTTGTTGCAGATGAAATTCGTTCTCTTGCTGAAGAAACTAAGATTTCTACCGAAAAGATTACTGCTATCATCAATGAACTTACCGAAGTTACCACAAAGACTCAGGCTGGTATCATTGAATCAAGCAACAGCATCAACGAACAGCGTCAGAAGGTAATTCTCGTAACCGATAGCTTTACTGAAGTAGAAAATGGCATGGAACAGCTTCAGGGCAGCGTAGATGTCATGAGTGCAAACATCGAATCTGTATTAACAGCAAATACCCAAATTGTAGACAGTATCTGCTTGTTATCCGCAGCTTCCGATGAAGTTTCTGCAGGTACACTTACTTGTAAAGAAACAATTACCACAGCATTTGAAAACCTTGGAAAATTCTCTAACAACGTAAATGAAACATTTGAACAGTTACAGATTCTCCGCGAAACAACGGAGTCATAGATAACGATTTAGATGAGATAAAGAGAAAAGTAGAACAATGAAAAAGAACTCCTGTGACATGTATGCTTGCATACAAATGTCAAACGGAGTTCCTTTTTTATTGGGCGTACTTGGCGATAAGACAAGTAGCGAGTGTCAGCACATCGGTACGAGGTGCATGATTGCGTAGCAATCGACACGAGCTAGCTTTTCTCTTTATCTTGGAGTGCAAAAATAGACGCGCGGAGACGGTGTTGATTCATAATAATAATTTCGCCGCGCGTGATTTTCAAAAAGTATCTATACACAAAAATTTACTCCTGAGATACCAAATTAGTCAAAAAACGCCTGTTTGGGGCCTGTTTTTGGCAAAAAAATTATCTATACATCAAAAGTTTGTCTCCAGATACCAAAATAATGAAAAAGTGGTATCCCAGCAACAACTTTTTATGTATAGATAATTGTTCGCACGACGAGGTTTGTTTTCAGAGATATCCTTAACTTCCGCGCGGTGCTTTGTGCTACAATTTATTAGCCAAGTAAGCTCGACCCACGCCACGAAGTGGCTTTCCGTCGCTTTTCAAGCGACTCGGCTCTCGCTATTTGGCGAAACGCCAAATTACACGGATAAAAATAAAAGGAGATTGCATGCAAGCATGCATCTCCTTTATTTTTTCCGTTTACTTGGCTAACTCGTTATTTAGTTACAAAAATTACTCCATAAGCTCCAGGTCCGATATGGCATCCAATTGTAGAGCCAAGCTGGAGACGTTTGGTTACTCGAACACCTTCTTTTCCTAATTTCTGTTCAAACTTTTCTGAATTTTCTTCTCCAAGCGAATAGATAGAATAGATAGGAAATGTAGCGTCGATATCTTTTTCTGTAACCATTTTAACCAGTGTAGATATCGCTTTGTTACGTCCAAGTGCTTTTCCTGGAACACCAATCTTACCTTCCTGAGTTACAGTAATAAGTGGTTTGAGATTTGCAAGCTCACCTACTGCTGCAGCTGCCTTGCTTAATCGGCCACCTTTTTGTAAATACTCTAATGTATCCACTGCTGCAAGAATCACAACTCTTGATTTGAATTCTTCCAGTTTCTCAGCGATAGTCGCTGCATCGTTACCTTCTTCTCTTAATTTACATGCATATTCTGCCATAAGACGAATTGCACGTGTTGCAGATAAGGTATCTACAAGGTAAATCTCGTCATATTCTGCCATACTCTTTGCCAATGTCGCACTCTGGAATGTACCACTAAGACCAGAAGACAATGAAAGATAAATCAACTGATCTCCCTTTTCCTTGGCATCTTCAAAAATATCTAAAAATTCCTGTGGCGATGGCTGAGCTGTCATAGGAAATTCTTCACTTGATACTAATAAGTCATAAAACTCATCCCTCGTAAGATCCACGCCATCATGGTAGTTCTTGCCATTCATCGTAATATTGATGGAAACAAGTTCCAGGTCATGTTTCTTAGCTTCTTCCGCAGTATAGTCCGCTGATGAGTCAACTAAAATTCGAATCATTTTTTATCCCCCTTATATTAAACACCAATCCGTGAAAGATTAGCATAGAAAAAACATAATGTCAACAAACGTATTTAAAATAAATTGTGAACAATTTTTAAACACTTCATCTTATACATTTAATTTCATATCACCTTCTGCAATCCAACCCTTTTTACGCATGAATTCAGAAATCCCAAATGCTAAAAGTGCAGGTAAAGCAATCTGTATTATCAATATCTTAACAAGTACAATTACTGGGTCCACACCTTCTGCTGTCATCGTCTGGAATGTTGTAATCTGTCCAACCAAACCTGCAGTCCCCATTCCCGATCCGGTTGCATCATTTGTCATATGCAACACCATCGTAGAAATCGGTCCAAGGATTGCACTTGTCAGAATAGCTGGAATCCATATAATTGGTTTCTTTACGATATTACCAATCTGAAGCATGCTTGTTCCAAGTCCCTGTGCCAAGAGACCATTTACTTTATTTTCTCGATAACTTGCCACTGCAAAGCCTACCATATTTGCACAGCATCCCACGGTTGCCGCTCCTGCTGCAAGACCTGAGAGATTTAAGATAATGCCCAGTGCAGCTGAACTTATTGGAAGGGTTAATGTAATTCCCATAAGTACAGATACCAATATTCCCATCAAAAATGGCTGTTGCTGTGTACTTACATTGATTATCTCACCAATCAAAGTCATAACCTTAGAAATTGGTGGCCCCAAAAGAAGTCCTACTGTCGAACCTGCAAGAATACTTAGCAGCGGAGTGATGATAATATCTACCTTGGTCTTCCCAGACACAAGTCGACCAACGTAAATACCAGCTAAGGCAGCAATAAATGCACCTAGTGGTTCTCCTGGTCCTGCATAACATATCACACCATCTACCAATACGGTTCCTGCCAGAATCTTGCTGGCAAAGGCACCCATCATACCACAGGTAGCTGCCGACATGATTACCAGTGGACTCTCCTTGAAACGGACTGCTACGCCACAACCAATACCTACCCCTGTCACACTTGCTGCAATCTTACCAATGATATAACACATCTCTCCAATCACGCCAGGAATCAAACTCCCAATCTGCTGGATAATTGTCCCTATTATAAGAGTTGCAAACAGACCTGTCGCCATGCCGCTTAACCCTTCAATAAAAATTTCATTTGCAAGTTTCTTTAAACGTTCCATTTCTTACCTCGCTTTCATAGTCCGCAGACATATTTCACGAAATCACCTATATATTATACACCTTTTTTTACGATTACACAAAAAATTTGTATTTTTCTTTTTAATTTGATAAGATAAATGTTCAGAAAGGAGGAGCATATGAATAAATCAAATAAAAACAAGCTGATCTTAGCTATACTTGTTGCATTGACTATGCTTGTACTTGCAATCATACTCTTCCTGAAATCTCCGCTATTTGAGGTACATTTACGCACCACCGAAAGTCACCTGGAAATAGGTAAGGCTATAAGCCAAGACCCTAGCTACTATTTAGATGGGCAAGACTGGTGTGTACCACTTTCGTACATCGATGTGTCATCCGTAAAAAATAATAAAGTAGGGCGATATCCAATTTATATTTATCACGGATTTCAAAAATATATATCCTATGTTAATGTAACGGATACAACCCCTCCTGTTGTAAAATGTGACGTTAAAAATAAGACCGTTGTTCCTGGTGATATTGTTTCCATCAAATCCCTAGGAATTCATGCAACAGATTATAGCGATATCGAAACCATTCAGTTTTCCAAAATCGCATCCACCAAGTTTGATACCGGTCTCCCTGACGAACAGACCAGCGAAATACGCGAGCTTTACCGCAAGGGTATTGCGATACAGGGTGATAAATTCCAGTTCGCTTATGGTGGCATCTATACTATGACCATCAGTGTTACGGATGAATTTTACAACACAACCAATATTGAACTTGTCATAACCGTGGAGACTCCGCCTGTACTCGAAGTTCCAAACAACTTCTATGTTGCGGACACTCCGCAGATTGATTTTACAGACTATATCAACGCATGGGATTTTATTGAAGGCGATTTAGATGTTTCCGATATCGAGATAGACACCTCCAAACTAAATCTTTCTACCTCAGGCACATATCCTGTGACTTTCACTATTACCGATGAATACGGCCTGACTTCCACAAAGATTTCAAAGGTACATGTAAGCACGCAGGATGCCTTACAAGCGCTTTTGAACCAGCATAACGTAGATTTGGCCTCTGACGTCGTAATTGGCGTAAAAAACGCTTACGACATCGGCTATTATAAAGAAGACAACATCGCTTTGATGCAAAAGGTTATGCTGCCATGTATTGTGCATATCAAAAACGATGCCTTAGACTCATTTGGCAGTGGCTTCATCATCGAGATAACAGACGAGTTCGTTACACTCGTAACCAATGAACATGTTATAAAAAAAGACCTTATTGTAGATGTCACATTTTTTGATGGCAAAAGCTACAGTGGCTCCGTCGTTGCTTCAAATGGCGAGCGCGACATTGCCTTTATCCGCATTCCGATTGATGGAAGCGATACTAGCAGCTCCATCTCCTCTTCCTATGTACAAAAGCTTCGAACCGTCCATATCAACAAGAGCTATTGGGATAGTCTCGCAGATGACTGCAAGCTTACCATAGGCTACAATTGTATTGATGAAAACGGTGAAATTTGGAACAATAATGTGGGTTATATCGTAGAAAAAGAAGCCATTCGCGACTGGAATGAGTACAAAGATGTAAACGAGACCATCATCTCCTTCAAGCCCGTTTCTGGCACCTCGGGCTCCGCTCTATTCGATGGACATGGACAGCTTGTCGGAATGATGCGTGGCTACACAGAATACAAAGGTTATACCGAAACTGTGGCCGTGCCACTAAGCGAGATTCTAAGCTACTTCGAGCTCATCTTCAAATACAAAATACATTATCAATAAACAAAGGGGCTATCGCAAAACGGATTTTACCCTCCGTACCGCGATGCCCCTTTTTTATTGGCAAAAGACGAATATCGCCTCTTCCATATTTCACATATTCATTTCATAGGAAAATGCACATATTCCTACAAACGAGCTCTCTGCTGTTGTTTATTATTTATGTCTGTCAAATGTTCGAGCAATTTTGGGAGTTGAGTTCGTGGAAAGCACGACACCTTAAGGGGTTTTCTTAGTTCCTCTTAGTGGGCAGGATTTACAAAATGTCATGAGCCATGCAAATTGTCTGACGCGCTGTTCTTGCGCGGAGTTTTTGCATGGCTCATGTTAATATCAACTTTGTAAAGACTGCCCACTTAGAGGAACTTGAAAAGTCATTACCGTGTCGTTCTTCCACGTACACAACCCCAAAATAGTCGAACGGTTGACAGACACAAAAGC
>JAZSCQ010000045.1:0-22150 GCA_045530745.1 Agathobacter sp. | reverse complement strand
AAATCTAGCTAATGTTTGTCAATGAGAAATATTAAAAAAATAGGAGTAAAAAAGGACAACCTTAATAAACCTACCTATTGTAGATTTTTTAGAAATATATGATAATGAACTCGGATTTACTTATATAGCTCCATCGCACGGGCATAGTAAATTCGGAGAAACTTATTTACACCAGCCATTTTGGCTACGTTGTAAGGTTTTCCTTCCTGCTCCTTTTTCAGCATAAAAAGGTAGACAGGATCATCTTGAGGCTTTGTCAGTTTGAGGGACTGCATGACCTCGAAACAGGCTTTTCTGAGAGTAGCGCTGCCACGTTTCGATATGTGACGGTTCCTACTCTCGAACTGTCCTGACTGGTAAGGTGGAGCATCATTTCCGGCAAAGGAATTAAGTGCTATACCGCTATGAAAACGACGAATGTCTCCAATCTCGGCTAGGATGACGGGACCAAGTCGGTCTCCAACACCAGCCATTGAACGAAGCACCTTGTATTCTGGTATGGTTTCTGCGATTGTTTGCATTTGAAGAATAATCTCGTCAGCAGCATTTTGAGAAGAGGCTAAAAGATCAACACATTGACGTTGAGCAAGCTGAATATATGGGTCTTCACCTCTGGTTGTAATGCTGTTCTTGGCAAGTTCGTATATCGCCAAACCTTTGCTTGGAGCATGACGGTCACGAGTTTTCTTAACAAGAGTTGCATAGCTTGAAAGAAAACGTGTTTTGCCGATTTTGTTGATTTCATCAAAGGATTTGAAGCGTTTAACGAAAAGTAATAAAACGCATTGTTCTGGATTTCTGCTTCTTAGAGGAAGCAAGTGAGTGATACCGGGCATTGTTTGATCAAGCAGATTAATTAATTGAACTTTTGTATATGACACAGAAGAAATGCGCTGATTGTACTGTCTTGATAGAAACTTGAGGTCTTCATACTTTTGTTCCAGTGAATTATAAGGAACAAGTTTATAAGCCTTTTCCAACGCATATGTAGCAATTCTGATAGCATCTTTTTTATCAGTTTTTGCTTTGTGAATTTCAACATCACCATATTTTTTCATTTGATATGGATTAATGACACAGACAGGGAAACCTTCCTGTTGTAACTTTTTTAGTACAGGATAATGATAGTGACCTGTGTACTCCATTAGAATGGTGAGAGGTTCATCAAAGGTACGCAAATAATCTGCCAAAGCGCACATATCGGATTGCGTATGTGCCATAGTGTATGGCTTAACAAGTACAGAACCATCGGAGTTTAAGATGGCGACGGTGCTTTTGGATTTTGAGATATCGATTCCAACAGCAATCATAGTTTTTCCTCCTTTGTGAATGATATTGATCGGTTCCAGCGCTTCAAAACTCATTCAGATTGGTGCGTTAAACGGGAGCGACATGTCGTCCCAACTAGCTAAATCGAATGCAGAATGATGAAGGGTGGCTGACACATTTGTCTACGGGCGTGGTGTCCCAACTTGAAATTACGTCAGACCGGTCACCTTCATCATATAAGAAAAGCGAAGGCTGTTAAACCCTCGCTTATATATTACCAACTTGAATTTGTATCAGGAGAAATGATTATGATAAAAGCAGTATTGTTTGATTTTGATGGAGTTTTGACAATAGACAAAACAGGTTCAACATCAATAACAAATTATCTTTCCGATATTAGTGGCATACCATTAGAAGATGTGAAAACGTGCTATTATAAATATAATAAACAGTTACTGTTAGGAGAAACGACACATTTAGAAATATGGCAAGAGTTTTGCAAATCCTTAGGACAAAATATTGATTATGATATCTTAATTGATTCTTTTAGAGCGACTCGTCTTGATGAAAAGATGATTACTTTGGTGAAAGAATTAAAGGGAAAATATTTTGTTGGAATGATAACAGATAACAAATGCGATAGAATTAACACAATCCTTGAATATAGAGGATTAAAGGAATACTTCGATGTTATTGCAATTTCTGCAAATTTGCATTCGGGTAAGGACAGTGATAGTATATTCAAATATGTTTTAGATGTATTAGATATAAGTGCAAGTGAATGCTTGTTTATTGATAATACAGAGAAAAATTTAGTTATTCCTAGAAAAATGGGAATGGCTACAATTCTTTATGATGACGACAATAGAGATTATGATTTATTCGTAAATGACTTAGAAAGGATTATTGCATAGTTAAAGTTTGTGAGTTTGATAAATTCCAATTTGTAGAGAGAATAGATTTCTATTTAGGTCTATACGCAATTTTATAGCAAGTGAGACCTAAATTTATGTGTTAAGTAGGTAAGATAGGCTATAAATTTTCCCTGAGAGGTAAGTGTTTCATGTATAGACCTAAATTATTGCATTTAATGAATGAAAACTGGTGTAGATTTTCCCTCACAGAATATAAAAGTCGGTATAGACTTAAATTGAAATTAGGATTTTGTCTCAGAGGTAATGGTTTTCCCTTATGAGAAAATATACCTGGTTTTAAATTATAAAAGAATAGTGGCAAATCCCTTGGAGATAGATAAAATATAATGAAAGGAGGCACATATGAAACTGAAAAAGATTTTTGAAACCTGTGGATTTCATTGTATCAAAATCAATAATCTTGGTGTTCGTTTTGGTGAGCAGGTCGTTTTAAAAGATGTGAACCTGCATATTCATTGTGGCTCCTTAAATGCGATTATTGGTAAGAATGGTGCGGGAAAATCGACATTGGTGCGTGCTATTTTAAAGGATGTGCCAACGGAGGGCACGATTGAATACCGCGACACAAAAAACGGTAAAATAAAGGACTTAAAAATCGGCTATGTGCCACAGTCTATCAATATCGAAAAGAACACACCGCTTAGTGTATATGACTTGATTGCAAGCTACCAGTATCACTATCCAGTGTTTTTGCCTAAAAATAAAAGAATTTATGAAGAAATTAAAACATATTTGGAAACCTTTGAGGCTGCCGACTTAATCGATAAGCAGGTTTGCAATTTATCAGGAGGACAGCTCCAGAGAGTGCTGTTGTCCATGGCTGTAGCAGACAAGCCAAAGCTTCTTCTTTTGGACGAGCCAGTTTCGGGTATTGATAAGAATGGTATGGAGCTTTTTTATAAGACCATTACCTATTTAAAAGAGCATTACGATTTGGCAATTATTTTGATTTCACATGATTTGGACTATGTGAAAAAATATGCCGATCATGTGGTGCTTTTGGACAAGACCGTGCTCACGCAAGGGACAGTAAAAGAAGTCTTCGAAAGCGAAGAATTTACAAGTGTATTTGGTGTGAATGAAGAATCTTGGATTCATGGAAAGAATCAAGACCTTGGGGAAGCATGGGAGATTGATTTTAAAGATGAAACGAAAGAAGCTTTGAGAAAAGGAGGTAATGATAATGATTGATTTAACCTCCTGGCTTGAGTATGGTTTTATGAGAAATGCATTGCTAGCGGTGCTTATTATTACACCACTGTTTGCACTTCTTGGGACCATGATAGTTAATAAAAAAATGGCGTATTTTAGTGATGCGCTAGGACATTCCGCACTGACTGGAATTGCAGTAGGTGTTGTGTTTGGGATGCAGGATACGACAGTTTCTATGGTGATATTTGCGGTAGTATTCGCATTGCTATTAAATAAAATCAGTAGTCGAAATGTAGCATCGACAGATACGATTATCTCGGTATTCTCGTCATGCTCAGTAGCGATTGGTCTTGCGATACTTTCCGCAGGTGGAAATTTCAGCAAATATTCTGCGATTTTGGTAGGTGATATTTTAAGCATTACCACACAGGAGATTTGGTATCTTGTTGGAATATTTGTGTTTACAATCATATTTTGGATATTGGGCTTCAACTATTTGAATGCCATTTCCATTCATAGAACTGTGGCAAAAAGTAAGCAGATTCCTGTGAAATGTATGGACAATTTGTTTGCGGTGTTAGTGGCACTTATTGTTATGCTTTCCATTAAATGGGTGGGCATTTTGATTATCAATGCGCTTCTCATTTTGCCAGCAGCATCTGCAAGAAATATTTCTGAAAATATGAGAGAGTATCATCTGTTTTCCTTGATTTTTTCTCTGTTTTCTGGCATCGTAGGCTTGGTGGTATCTTATTATACCAACGTGGCGACAGGTCCTATGATTGTAATTATTGCATCAGTGATTTATTTTGCCACATATCTGTATGGGAGACGAAAGTAGATGAGTATTAAAGCGGTATTATTTGACTTGGATGGCACATTGTTGCCAATGGATCAGGACACATTTATCAAAGCATATTTGGGAGGCATGGCAAAGAAACTTGCGCCACATGGCTACAATCCAGATGAACTTGTAAAGGCAGTATATGCAGGCATGAAGGCCATGACAACGAATGATGGAAGTAACACTAACGAAGTGGCGTTTTGGAATGCTTTTACAGGAATTCTTGGAGAAAAAGTAAGAGAAGATATACCTATTTTTGATGATTTTTATAGAAATGAGTTTCAGGAAGTAAAGAACATCTGTGGCTTCCTCCCAGAAGCGGCACAGACGGTTCGTAAATTAAGAGAAATGGGCTATCGCGTAGCGCTTGCAACGACTCCAATGTTTCCAAGCATTGCGACAGAGAGCCGTATTCGATGGGCTGGTCTGGAATTAGAGGATTTTGAGATTTTTACCACTTATGAAGATTATCATTACTGTAAGCCAAATCTGAACTATTATAGAGAACTTATTGAAAAGATGGGCTTACAGCCAGAAGAATGTCTTATGGTTGGAAATGACGTAGGCGAGGATATGATTACGGAAGAATTAGGACTGAAGGTATTCCTTTTGCCAGCGGATTTAATTAACAAAGTGGAAAAGGATATATCACAGTATCCACAGGGCGATTTGACAGATTTACTGAAGTTTATCGAGGGATTACATGAGTAAAAAAAGTACAATGGAAGTACACATGGATAAAGATGCAAAGACGTTTCTAGTATTGCTATTAATACTTGCAATTGGAGTTGGACTTTGTATCTGGGGTGTACTTGATATTAACAAGACTAATTATTATAAGGACCATGGGGTAGACACCACTGGTTATGTTGTGGATTATGACAGGTCCACGGATGAAGATGACGATGACATTTATTATGCCATTTATGAGTATCATGTAGATGGTGTAACATATACAGTAAAGGATTCGGACTACTCTTATTACAAACCGACAAAAGGAATAAAGCATGTCGTGTATTATGACCCACAAAATCCAGAAGAAGCTATCACGGATTTGGATGGGGGACTTGGTGCGATATTGCTTGTAATTGGTTTGATTTTTGGCCTGACAGGTCTTGCGTTTATCTTAGCATGGATAAACGTAAATGAATCTGTGATCCGAATTGTGCTGGGAGCTATGATGGTTATAATTGGTTTTGCAATACCAATTGCAATTCGCTCATGGTGGCTGTTTTTGTTTACTGCAATTTTCGGAGTTTTAGGAATTGTTATTGTGATAAAGGCAATTACCAAATTGACTGGAAATGAAGGCGGTGTGGTAGACCAGGCATTGGACGATGGTATGGAGCAGGCTGCTGAAGTAATCCAGAATGTAGCGGAAAAGCTAGAAACTGGAACTGGGGAACATGGTGCTACGATAATGACGATTTCTTCGATTGTAAAAGGAATACTTGTTATTGTGCCAGGTGTGATGATTTGTTTATTTGGCTTATTCATGCTTTTGACCGCAAGCTTTTTAATGGGAATATTTATGCTTGGTTTCGGTGGTTTTCTCGTTGTTTTGGGTGTGAAGTCAATAAAGCAGGGAATTGAAATGAAAAATGAAGCAAAGAGAATAGAAGATCAGTATAACTAGAAAGATGAGGAAACGATTATGTGTGTAGCTTTACCGGGAAAAGTAATTGAGATTAAAGACCGTGATGCAGTTGTAGATTTCAATGGAAATCAGGTAACTGCCAGAGCTGGACTTGTAGATGTAAAGGTAGGAGATTATGTGCTTGTACATGCAGGCTGTGTAATTCAAAAGGTAACACAACAGGATATGGAAGAGATGAAAAATCTGAATGAAATGATGAAGGCATAGGAGGCATTTTATAGATGAGTTATGTAGAACAGGAAACTGCATATGAGAAAATGTCTCTTACACAAATGCATGATTTTCTAGCAAGCTATGACGGCCCAGAAATACATATTATGGAGGTGTGCGGAAGTCATACGGCTGCAATTTCCAAGAATGGAATCCGAGGTATGCTTTCTGAGAAAATTCATTTGATTTCGGGTCCAGGATGTCCAGTCTGTGTAACACCAACAGCGTATGTAGATCGACTCATTGAGCTTGCAATGACACCGCATACCTGTGTGGTAACCTTTGGTGATATGCTCCGTGTGCCAGGTAGCAAATATAGTCTAAGTGAAGTGCTGGGCATGGGCGGACGCGCGATTATGGTGTACTCTCCAATGGATATTTTTGCTTTGGCAGAAAAAGAACCAGAGACCACCTTTGTGTTTGCTGCATTGGGATTTGAGACAACGACACCAGTGTATGCACTTTTGTTAGAAGAAGTTATCGAGAAAAAAATAGAAAATGTGAAGCTGCTGACAGCGCTTAAAACAATGCCTGGAGTCATTGAATATTTATGTGAGAATGGGGCTTCTATTCAGGGGTATCTTGCCCCAGGACATGTGGCTGCGGTAACTGGTAGCAATTTGTTCAAACCACTTGCGGAAAAATATCAGATACCATTTGCTGTATCTGGATTTGAAGGGGAAGAGATTTTAGAAGCGCTTTGCGGAATCGTAAAGGCATGTGATAACGCAAAGGTCATGAACTTTTACCCAGCCGTGGTTTCGGCAGAAGGAAATACAAGGGCACAGGAGCTTGTTGCGAAGTATTTTAAGGCTACAGATGCAGCTTGGCGTGGCATGGGAATCGTACCGAGTACAGGCATGGAGCTTCGAGAAGAATATGAGAAATACGATGCAGGAAGCAAGGCCTTGGTAGAAGATAATAAACGTAACAAAGCTTGTTGCTGCGACCAGATTTTGATGGGCAAAATGCAGCCACAGCAGTGTCCTCTTTTTGGAAAGGTATGTAAACCATTGACACCACAGGGGGCATGTATGGTTTCGGAAGAAGGATCATGTCATTCTGCCTTCGCGTCGTTCTAAGGCGTATTACAATTGTTACGGGAGTGTTTTTTCAAGAAACTTTACAATAAGGAGTAGAGAAAAATGGAAGAAAGAATCAGCATGGTGCATGGTAGTGGCGGAGCGGCCACAAGTGAGCTTATCGGCTCAATTTTTGCAAAAGAATTTGCCAGCACTACCTTAGATAAAATGGAAGATAGCGCTGTGGTAGAAGGCGCAGGAAGAATTGCGATGACAACAGATAGCTTTGTCGTTACACCGGTTAGCTATCCAGGTGGAGATATCGGACGACTTTGTATCTGTGGTACTGTAAACGATTTGCTTATGCGTGGAGCAAAACCTAAGTATATTACCTGTGGGTTTATTTTGCAGGAAGGATTGGAGGTTTCCAAGCTTCAGGAAGTGGTACATTCGATGGCAGAATGCGCCCGTGAAGCAGGCGTGGAAATCGTAGCTGGTGATACAAAGGTTGTAAATGGAAATGGAGAGCTCTATATCAATACGGCAGGTGTTGGTTTTGTGCCAGAGGATAGAGAAGTATCTGCAGAACGTGTCTGTGTAGGAGATGCGGTTATTGTATCAGGAAATCTTGGAGATCATCATGCTGCTATCCTTGGAACACGTATGGGAATTGTAAACGAAATCGAAAGTGATAATGCGCCACTTGGCGAAATTGTTGAAAGCTTATTTGCAGCTAATATTGATGTGCATACTATGCGTGATATTACCCGTGGTGGGCTTGCAACAGTATTAAAAGAGCTTGCGAAGACATCAGACACTACGATCGAGTTAGAAGAAGAAAAACTTCCAGTAACTCCACAGGTAAAAGACTTCTGTGGACTCTTAGGTCTTGACCCGCTTTATATGGGAAATGAAGGTAAGCTGGTAGCCCTTGTCCCAGCAGAGCAGGCAGAAGCAGCAGTAACCGCCATCCGTGCGGCAAAGTATGGGAAGGATGCTTGTATCGTTGGTTATGTAAATGATAGTGCACCAGGCAAATTACATCTTAGAACCCGAATCGGCGGACTTCGAAACCTTGAAATTTTACAGGGTGAAGGATTGCCTCGCATATGTTAAAATTATTTGAAAAATAAACCCCGATTGTATACAATCACTCTTTGACTTATAGGGTATATTGTTGTAGAATTATATATGTGTAATTCTGCGGCAATATGCCCTTTGCTTTACACGAAAAACAGATAATAAGTTCATTAAGGGGGGACTTTTTATGGCATATCATGTAATGGACGAGGCGAATCGTTGTTTAAATTGTAAGAAACCAATGTGTATGGAGGGATGTCCAATCCACACACCAATCCCAACAGTTATTTCGCTTCTTAAAGAAGGTAAAATTGATGATGCAGGCTGGATGCTTTTTGAAAACAATCCATTGACTACGGTATGTAGTATCGTTTGTAACCATGAGAGACAGTGTGAAGGTAACTGTGTCCTTGGTAGAAAAGGCAGTCCTGTACATTTCTCAGCAATTGAAAATTATATTTCCAGCACATACAGTTCTAAGATGGTGAAAGGTCCAGCAGAACCAAATGGCATGAAGGTAGCGATTGTTGGTTCGGGTCCAGCAGGTCTTACTATTGCAGTATTACTTGCTCGAAAAGGCTATAAAGTAACTATTTTTGAAGAAAAAGACAAAATCGGCGGTATTCTTCGTTATGGTATTCCTGAATTCCGTTTACCAAAGAGTATTCTTGACGATTTTGAATATAGACATCTTGTATTAAAAGATATCAAGATTCGTCCAAATACTGCAATTGGTGCAGCAATTAAGATTGAAGACTTATTCCGTGACGGATACAATTCTGTATTCGTAGGTACAGGTGTATGGCGTCCAAATACACTTAAGATTAAGGGTGAGACATTAGGCCATGTTCATTATGGTATCAATTACCTTTACAGCCCATCCAGCTTCCATTTGGGAGATCACCTGATTGTTATTGGTGCTGGTAATGCTGCGATGGACGTATGTCGTACTGCACTTCGCCATGGTGTTCGTAAAGTAGACTGCTTCTCGGTAACAGATGGTGTAGCGGCAAGCAAGCATGAGTACGAATATGCAGAATTAGAAGGTGTGGAATTCCACTTCTGTAAGATGCCAGTAGAGATTACCGAAGAAGGTGTTATCTTTGCAGATACAGAGATGTTAGAAAATGGTGGTTTCAAGAAGGTTGAGGGTACAGAAACTCTCTTCCCAGCAGATAATGTAATGATTTCTATCAGTCAGGGACCTGCAAACCGTTTGATGAATTCGACAGAAGGATTAAAAGCAAACGACAGAGGACTTATCGCAACCGACGAAGTTGGCCGTACATCAGTACCAGGCTTATTTGCAAGTGGTGACGTAGTAAAAGGTGCTCGTACTGTAGTAGAAGCTGTTAAATATTCTAAGATTGTAGCAGAAGCGATGGATGAATATATGCAGAGCTTACCAAAGGATGAAAAATAAATAATTTGCAAATTGGAGACAATTTGGAAAGGTAAATATAGCATGAAGATTTTAATTAAAAATGGTCGCGTTTTAAATCCAGCTACAAGCATGGATGAAATCGCAGACGTACTCGTAGAAGGCAACAAAGTAGTTGCTATCGAAAAAGGAATCACAGCAGAGGCGGACAAAGTGATTGATGCAACAGGCAAATTTATTATGCCTGGATTTATTGATTTGCATGTACACTTCCGTGATCCAGGTCTTACACATAAAGAGGATGTCATTACAGGTATGGCAGCTGCTGCACATGGTGGTTTTACATCCGTATTTGCTATGCCAAATACCAAGCCAGTAGCTGACTGTGCAGAAGTGATTACTTACGTGCATGACAAGGCAAAAGAAGGAAACTGCATCAATGTATATCAGGTGGGTGCCATTACCGTAGGACAGGCAGGTGCGGAACTTTCCGATATCCGTGGTATGGTAGAGGCAGGCTGTCCAGCTCTTAGTGAAGACGGCAAATCTGTTATGAATGCAAACCTTTATCGAGATGCAATGAAGATTGCAGCAGAGCTTGATATTCCAATCTTAGCTCATTGTGAAGACATCACTATGGTAAATGGTGGCTGTGTAAATGCAGATGCAAAGACACAGGAAATGGGGCTTCCAGGTATCACAAATTCCGTAGAAGATGTAATTGTAGCACGTGATATTTTAATCGCAAAAGAAACTGGTGCAAGACTTCACCTTTGCCACTGTTCAACAGCAGATTCTGTAAAGATGGTAAAGGCTGCAAAAGAAGAGGGATTACCAGTATCCGCAGAGGTTTGTCCACATCATTTTGTTTTGACATCGGATGATATCACAGATGCAGCGAATACAGATTATAAGATGAATCCACCACTTCGTACCCGTGCGGATGTAGATGCATTAAAGCAGGGATTAAAAGAAGGTATCATGGAAGTTATTTCAACTGACCATGCACCTCATACTGCAGAAGAGAAAAACACGATTATGCAGAAAGCTCCATTTGGTATTGTAGGGTTGGAAACAGCAGCATGTTTAACTTACTCAGAACTCGTACTTGGTGATATTTTCACACCAATGCAGATGGCAGCTGCTATGAGTTATAATCCAGCAAAAGTTATGAAAATGGACAAGGGTGATATCCAGCCTGGAAAGGTAGCGGATATTGTGATTTTCGATCCAAACGTAACCTATAAAATTGATAAGACTACATTTGCTTCCAAGGGACAGAATACTCCATTCCATGGATATGAAGTAACTGGTAAGGTAGTAGGTACAATCTGCAATGGTAACGTTGTGTATGAAGCATAAAGAAATAATATGGGTTGGCATAGGCTAGACTCAAATTCAATATATATCAGAAAGGGAATCCATTATGATTAACAAACTTGTAAGTAAAATTCAGAAAACAAATGCACCTATCGTAGTAGGTCTTGACCCAATGCTTAACTATATCCCAAAGCATATTCAGGACAAGGCTTTCGCGGAATTTGGTGAAACACCAGCTGGTGCTGCAGAAGCTATTTGGCAGTACAACAAAGCTATCGTAGATGCAACTTACGATTTAATTCCAGCTGTAAAGCCACAGATTGCTATGTATGAGCAGTTCGGCGTAGAAGGTGTAAAAGCATTCCAGAAAACAGTAGACTACTGTCATGAAAAAGATTTAGTAGTTATCAGTGACGTAAAACGTGGCGATATCGGTTCTACATCAGCAGCTTATGCAGTAGGACACCTTGGTAAAGTGCAGATTGGAAGCAAATCTTACTCTACATTTGATGGTGATTTTGCAACAGTTAACCCATACCTTGGAACAGATGGAATCAAGCCATTCGTAGATGTATGTAAAGAAGAAAAGAAGGGTATTTTTATCCTTGTTAAGACATCTAATCCATCTTCTGGTGAATTCCAGGATCGTATGATTGATGGTCGTCCATTATATGAATGGGTTGGTGAAAAAGTAGCAGAATGGGGCGCAGACTGCATGGGTGATTCATACAGTTATGTAGGTGCAGTAGTAGGAGCTACTTATCCAGAAATGGGTAAGGTTCTCCGTGATATTATGCCAAAGAGCTACATTCTTGTACCTGGTTATGGTGCACAGGGTGGACAGGGCAAAGACCTCGTTCATTTCTTTAACAAAGATGGCCTCGGTGCTATCGTAAACTCATCTCGTGGTATTATCGCTGCATATAAACAGGATAAATACAAAGAAATGGGTATCACAGAAGAAAACTTTGCAGATGCATCTCGTCAGGCTGTAATTGACATGGTGGATGACATTTCTTCTGCGTTGGGAACAAAATAATTAGATTATAAAATAGCTGTCGCAAGTTGACTGTGTGAACATCTATCACATACCAGCAAAGAACGGCTCCACGTTACACTTAACGTCGCCTTGTCTTTGTGGTATATGATAGATGTATCCGTAGTTTTTTGACGACAGCTAAATTTACAAGGAGAGTTATATGGCAACTAAATTTGAAGAGATGGCAGTCGTACTTAGTCAAAAACAGATTGCGGATGGCATCTTTGATTTAACAATTAAGACTAAAGATATTGCTGCAGCTGCGAAGGCAGGACAGTTTATTTCTTTATATTGTAACGATGGAACTAAATTACTTCCTCGTCCAATTTCCCTTTGTGGAATTGATAGAGAAGCTGGCACACTTCGTCTTGTATATCGTGTAACAGGGGAAAATACTGGTACAGAACAGTTCTCTAAAATGGTAGAGGGTGACGAAATTCGTGTACTTGGACCATTAGGAAATGGTTTCGAACTTGGCGAAAAGAAGGCATTCTTAATCGGAGGTGGTATTGGAATTCCTCCAATGCTTCAGCTTGCAAAAGAATTGGATTGTGAAAAGACAGCAGTGCTTGGTTATAGAAATGAATTATTCTTATTGGAAGATTTCGAAGCGGTTTGTGATACAATCATCGCAACAGAAGACGGCAGTGCTGGTACAAAAGGTAATGTTATCGATGCAATCAAAGAAAATGGTGCAGAAGCAGACATTATCTACGCTTGCGGACCAACTCCTATGCTTCGTGCATTAAAAGCTTATGCTGAAGAACATGATATGGAATGCTACGTTTCTATGGAAGAACGTATGGCATGTGGTATCGGTGCATGTCTTGCTTGTGTATGTAAGACAAAAGAAAAAGACCACCACACCAATGTAAACAACAAACGTATCTGTAAGGAAGGTCCTGTATTCAACGCAAAGGAGGTAGAATTGTAATGAGTGATATCAAAACAAGTGTAAACCTTTGTGGTGTAGAATTAAAAAATCCAGTTATGGTAGCTTCTGGAACTTTTGGTTCAGGAGAAGAATATAGCGAATTCGTAGATTTAAATAGACTTGGGGCAGTTGTAACCAAGGGCGTTGCAAACATTCCTTGGCCAGGTAATCCAACACCTCGTGTAGCCGAAGTATACGGCGGTATGTTAAATGCAGTAGGTCTTCAGAATCCAGGTATTGATGTTTTCTGTAACAGAGACATTCCATTCCTTAAAAACTATGATACCAAAATCATCGTAAACGTATGTGGTAAATCTACCAAAGATTATCTCGAAGTAGTAGAACGTCTGGCAGATGAACCAATCGATATGATGGAAATCAACATCTCTTGTCCAAATGTTAAAGAAGGTGGTATTGCTTTCGGACAGGATCCAAAATTAGTTGAGCAGATTACAAGTGATATCAAGAAAATTGCAAAGCAGCCAGTTATTATGAAGCTTTCTCCAAATGTAACAGACATTACAGAGATGGCTCGTGCAGCAGAAGCTGGTGGTGCAGACTGTCTTTCTCTTATCAATACCTTAACAGGTATGAAGATTGATATCGACCGTAGAACCTTCGTGCTCGCAAACAAGACTGGCGGTATGTCTGGTCCAGCGATTCATCCAATCGCAGTACGTATGGTTTACCAGACTGCACAGGCTGTTAAGCTTCCACTCATTGGCATGGGTGGTATCGCATCCGCAAATGATGCAATCGAAATGATTCTTGCTGGTGCAACAGCAGTATCCGTAGGTACAGCAAACTTCGTAGACCCACGCACTACCATCAAAGTAGTAGAAGGAATCGAAGCTTACATGAGAAAATACGGTGTGAAAGACATCAAGGAATTAGTTGGTGCAGTTCACGAGAGATAATTTGTTGTAGAGCAAACCATATTAGGGAAATGCCGAAATTTCTCGAAAAAGTTATTGACATTCCGTGAAATAAGGACTATTGTTAGAGCAGATTAAATCTATAGAAAAGGAGGTAATTAAAAATGATGAACAGAAATATGGAACAGATGACAAAAACTGTAACAGTAATTATGATTACCTCGGAGCGAAGCAGTAGTATATTAGTGTGATGATTGTGCCGTGGTATCTTAGGATATCACGGCATTTGAATTTCAGGGATTGATATATTTTTAGCCGAACTCAGATTGAAGTTCGGCTTTTTTGTTTCTTAAGGGAATCACACAAAAGGAGGATTTGGTTATGATAGAACTTAAAAATGTTTCCAAGGAGTTTGTCTCTCCAAAGAAATATCCAGGATTTAAGGGTGCCATCAAAGGACTCTTTTCCAACGAGAAAGTGAAAAAGGTTGCAGTAGATGATATTTCTTTTACCATCAATGATGGAGAAATCGTAGGCTACATCGGCAGCAATGGTGCAGGAAAGTCCACTACGATTAAGATGATGACTGGTATCTTAAATCCAACTACGGGTACCTGCTTAGTAGATGGCATTGACCCAAGTAAAAATCGTAAGGAAAATGCACAGAATATTGGAGTTGTATTCGGACAAAGAACACAGCTTTGGTGGGATTTGCCACTTAGCGAATCCTTTACAATTTTAAAGGAAATTTATGATGTCAGTGATGAAGCTTATGCAGAACAGATGGCATTTTTAAATCGTGTCTTAGAGTTGGATGAATTCTTTGACAGACCGGTACGTACACTATCTTTGGGACAGCGAATGAGAGCGGATTTGGGTGCTGCTCTTTTGCATAATCCAAAGGTGCTGTATTTAGATGAGCCAACGATTGGTCTAGACCTGGTGGTAAAGGATAATATCCGTCATGCCATTAAGGAAATCAATGAGAAGTATCAGACTACCGTTATCCTTACTACACATGATATTGGAGATATTGAAGAGCTTTGCAGTCGTATTATTATCATCGATGAAGGTAAGAAGATTTACGATGGAACATTGGAGAATCTAAAAGATACCTATGGTAAGAGACGTAAGGTAACGATGGAAGTTCGTAAGCCAGAGATGCTTAAAGAATTGAAATTATTCCAGAAACTAAATGCATTGAATGGAGTTCAAATTACGGAAAATGATTACGATTCCGTATTGGACGAAGAAAGTAAGACATATACGGTATCCTTTGATAAGCATAAAATGCAGGTGCCACAGATTCTGTCAGCGATTATGGAACTGACAGAAGTAACGGATATCAAGCTGCAGGAAACAGAGTTGGCGGAAATCGTGAAGGAAATCTATAATCATGGTTCTGCTGAGAAAGAAAGCGACAACAGCACAGCGAATGGAGGTAATTAGTATGAAAAAATGGATTCGTACGTATCTCCCTTTTGTCGCCAATGAGGTAAAGACACAGTTGGCGTATAGAGGCGCCTTTTATCTGTGGGCATTTATCAGTCTGTTTAGTTCCTTCATCAGTTACTTTTTATGGATGGCAATCTATGGAAGTAGTGAGAGTGGTGTAATTGGAAATCTAACTCAAAATGAAATGGTTGTGTATATCTTTATGGTTTATATTACGTCTTCTCTTGTATCTATCTCCATCTCTACATGGGTAGGATATGATGTGGTGGAAGGCAGAGTTGCCATGAACCTAATTAAACCAATTGATTATCGAACGAGCTTGATTGCTCAGGCATTGGGAGATATGCTGTATCACTTGGTTGTGCCAAGTATTTTTATATGGATTGGGTTGGAAATCTATAAGGTGTTCGTTTTAGGGATGCCAGTGATTTCATTACCAAACTTAGTTTTATATATTTGTAGTGTGTTGATGAGCTTTTTGCTCTATGTGTTGTTTGATTTTTGCTTTGGTATGGTGGCATTTTTTACCACATATATCTTTGGGCTTCGAATGGCAAAGTCAGCACTTCTTAGTTTTTTGACAGGGCAACTGATTCCAATTAGTTTGTTCCCAGAAGTAGCGCAGAGAATTTTTGATTGTCTGCCATTTTCATCTATGATTTATACACCGGTTATGATTTATCTCGGTAAGTATTCGGGAACAGAATTGGCATTTGCCTTGGGTAGACAGTTTATCTGGATTATCATTTTATACTGGTTAGGCAGCTTGATTTGGGAGAAAGTAACCCGCAGACTTGTTGTATTAGGTGGCTAGAAAGGAGGAAAACATGGTACATAATTTAAAGCGTTATTGGCGATTGTATCGCGTGCTGATTAAGCAGTTTCTAAAAGTAGTGATGCAATCAAAAGTGGATTTCCTCATGGGGCTTTTAGGATTTTTCCTGACTCAGGCAACAGGAATTATTTTCCTTTATCTGATATTTCAACAGATTCCAACCTTGCAGGGGTGGACTTTGGATCAGTTGATTTTTATCTATGGATTTGCTCAGATCCCAAGAGGAATCGACCACTTATTAACAGACAACATCTGGTTAGTGGCTTGGCGTTTGGTGGTAAATGGACAGTTTGACCGCTATATGCTTCGTCCGATGAATGTGTTCTTTCAGGTGATTGCTGAGAAATTACAGCCAGATGCTTTGGGCGAGATTTTAATTGGAAGTATTCTTGTTATTATCTCAGTACAAAAAGGGGTAGCGACGATTACGCCACTTAACCTCTTGCTTTTTGTGGTATCTATGCTGGCTGGTGCATTGATTTATACTTCGATTAAGCTTTTCTTTGCATCATTTGCGCTTTGGATTAAGCAGAGTGGTCCGCTTCTTCAGGTCGCTTATGAGATGGCTGAATTTGCGAAATATCCAAGTGAGATTTATCACAAAGGCATCCAGTTTATCATTACCTGGGTGATACCATTTGCATTCGTGGCGTATTTGCCAGCCAGTTTCTTCCTGGGAAAAACAGGGGCAGGTGTGATTGGTATTGAGTGCGTAATTGCACTGGTTTTCTGGTGTGTGGCATATGGGATATTCAACTACGGACTTAAATTTTATGAGAGTGCAGGAAATTAAGAAAGTGAGTAGTAATTAAATGACACATTTGCTTATTGCAATAATATATTTAGCATTTATCAGTCTGGGACTTCCAGACGCAGTATTTGGCGGTTCCTGGCCTACCATGTATCAGGAATTTGGGGTGCCAGTATCGTATGCAGGAATTGTTACAGTGATTATATCAGTTGGAACAATTGTTTCTAGTCTCTTAAGTGACCGTATGACCTATAAGCTTGGGACAGGAAAAGTAACTGCGATTAGTGTCGCAACAACAGCTTTGGCATTATTTGGTTTTTCAGTATCACATTCTTTTATAGAATTATGTTTATGGGCGATTCCTTATGGACTAGGAGCAGGTGGTGTAGACGCATCTCTTAATAATTATGTTGCAGTGCATTACAGTAGTCGCGTGATGAGCTGGCTTCATTGCATGTGGGGCGTAGGTGCTATGACAGGCCCTTATGTGCTTGGTTTTGTATTAACTGGCGGTGGTGTTTGGAACACTGGTTATAAGGTGATTGCGCTGATGCAGGTAGTGCTTACGGTGATTTTGCTGGTAAGCCTTCCTCTATGGAAGAAAAGAGAGACGATTGTAAATGAGCAGGGACAAGAAGTGACTGCGCAAGCATTATCCATGCGAGAAATCCTTTCTATCAAGGGTGCAAAGGATATTATGGTTGCATTCTTCTGTTACTGTGCATTGGAACAGACCGCAGGTCTTTGGGCAAGCAGCTACATGGTATTGCACAAGGGTGTGCCGGAAGCAGTAGCGGCAAGCTATGCCAGTATGTTTTATATTGGGATTACGGTAGGACGGTTCTTTAGCGGATTCCTTACCATGAAGGTTAACGATAAACAGATGATTCGTCTGGGGATGACAATTCTTGCAGCCGGTGTATTGGTGCTTTTTCTGCCAATGTCACAGTACATTACATTAGCTGGTTTTGTCTTAATCGGAGTCGGATGCGCACCAATTTATCCATGTATTATACACTCAACACCAGAGATTTTTGGTGCAGACAAGTCGCAGGCAATTGTTGGGGTACAGATGGCAAGTGCATATACAGGCTCGCTTCTCATGCCAACCCTGTTTGGAATCATTGCAAATCACATTACGGTGTCGTTACTACCAATGTATTTGTGTGTCATTTTTGTGGTGATGTATGTGATGTATGAGCGCCTCGTAAGATGCGTGAAAAAATAGTGTATACAATGCTTTAAATTAGATACATAAACGCAAAATATTGTCTAAAAATTGTATTTGTGGTAGAATGACGCCGTTCCTATAGAGATGAATCGATGAGAAACGGAGAAAAATAATGGAGTCAATTATAAATGCATTAGGAAGTATTTATCCATACGCTGATGCTGTAGCTGATGCTATTTTATGGGCACTAGGGATTTTTGGCATACATAGTACTTTGTACTGGATCATTGGTTTCTTTTTCACAAGGAAATTTAAACCAGCAAAGAACCAGCATAAATATGCGGTATGTATCGCTGCAAGAAATGAAGAACCGGTAATTGGGAACTTGATTGATAGTATCAAGCGTCAGGATTACCCAAGTGAATTAGTTACTATTTTTGTAGTAGCAGATAACTGTACAGATAATACAGCAAAAATTGCTCGTGAAAATGGCGCAATTTGCTATGAGCGTTTTAATGATAGAGACAGAACAAAAGGATTCGCACTTCAGTTCCTTTTTGAAAATATTAGAAAAGATTATGGAATTGAAGCGTTTGAAGGATATTTTATATTCGACGCGGACAACCTTTTAGAAAAAGATTATATTTCCAGAATGAATGATGCTTTTGATGAAGGCGAGAAAATCATTACTTCCTACAGAAATACAAAGAACTTTGATGAGAACTGGGTTGCATCTACTTATGCACTTCACTGGTTACGTTCTATTCGTAAGAACCACAGAACCCGTTCTGTACTTCGTTTGGCAACCAATATCCAGGGAACTGGCTTCTTGTTTGCAAATGAGCTTGTAAAGGATGGATGGAATTATACATCTTTAACAGAGGACAGAGCTTTCACTGCAGATGCAGTTGCGCATGGTTATGGAATTAGTTATAATGATGCTGCAGTGTTCTATGATGAACAGCCAACTAGTATTCGTATTGCATTCCGCCAGCGTATTCGTTGGGCAAAAGGTCATCTTTTGGCTTTTGTGGAAACAGGATGGCCACTATTTAAGAATATTTTTGTCGGCAATTGTTTCCGTGATAAATCGGAAAAGAGAAAGATTACAAAAGAGACAATTATAGAAGGAATCCGACATCGTGTTGCATCCTTTGATACATTGGCACAGCTAATTCCAGGTGCATTGATAAGAACCATTTTCTGGTTGATTGTATCAGTATTTTTATATGGATGTGCGAAACATGGCGAAGGATTAATTGATATGCGTGTGTTCAATCCAAACGGAAATATCATTGCAAAATTGATGTATGCTATCTTTGGTGATGTATATGTGAATGCGGACCCAGGCATTGTAGCACTGATGTGGACATTTGGTCTTCAATTATTGTGGAGAGTCATGAGCCGTGCTAGCCAGTATATCGAGAGAATCTGGATTGGCGCGTATGTGTTCTTCATGGAACGTAAGAGAATCATTAAGATTCCTTTGCACAAGAAAATATTATATTGTTTAACATGGCCATGTTTTGATAGTATTCATAGATATGCGACATACATTGCCTTGTTTACAAAAGTTACCTGGAAACCAATTCCTCATACCAGCAAGGTAAAAATTGAGGATATTGACATTAGTAATGAGGGCAATCATGAATAAATTTCAGGAAATGCTTGTGTCTATTTCAGACCAAAAAGAGCAGATTATAAAAGAATTGATAAGGATATTTAGAGTTGCGCTTCCATTTATCCTAATGGATGTTGTAATTCGTGTATTCACATTGGGGGTAAGTTATTCTCGAAAAGCGATGCTTTTCCCAAGCGTACTGTTTTCCGTTATATGGATTCTATTGTTTGTGCTCATATCACTTAGCATGAAAAGAAAAATAGGACGTATTATTTATGCGATTTGCTTTGGAATTTTCTTTATCATCTTTTTGGTAAATATCGTGTATTATCCATATACGGAATTCTTTTTCAGCTTCAATTTGCTTCTAATGGCAAGTGAGGGAAGCTCGTATGTGTTAGATACGATTATTAATACGAACCCGGTTATCTTTGGTATCGCATTTGTGGTATTGATGGTGGGACTTATTACTATTAAGAAGTTCCCGAGAAAGCAGGGAAACCATTTTAAGAGAGCAGGTATTATTGCGGGACTCTTTGTGGTATTGCATATGGTAACACCTTTATTCTATGGCGGTGCTAATAGTGGCTTGGAATGGGATACATGGAGAAATCCACGTAATGTATACTTGAATTTTAATGATAGTAATAAGAGCATCAAGGTATGTGGTTTTTATGAATACACAATACGTGATTTTTATATGACATTCCTAAAGCCAGAGGAAAAACCAAATCCAGAGCATATGGAATTTTTGGATTCTGAGTTTAAGGATGTTACTTTGCACGAGGAAAATGAATATACTGGTATTTTTGAAGGAAAGAATGTGATTTTCCTCCAGCTAGAGGGTATTGACAGCTGGCTATTAAACAAAGAGGATATGCCTAATTTGTATGGACTTTTGGGTAATTCTATTGTGTTTAACAATCACTATTCATACTATAATGGTGGTGGTTCGACATTTAACTCTGAGTTGGCAGTAAACACAGGTCTTATCACACCAATATCAGTTGTACGAAATGCCTACACGTTTAGTTCGAATAAATTTACGTATTCTATGCCTAATATTTTTAAATCAATGGGATATCGTGTAAATGCATTCCACATGAACAAAGGAGAATATTATTCACGTAGACTCAATTATCAGAACTGGGGCTACAACAGCTATAACGGACTCCTGGATGTGGAGAATTACGATGACATTTCCTACGAATTGGATCGTGAATTGATTTTAAATGAGACATTTTATAGAAAGATGTTTATGCAGAGTCGGCCATTTGTGCATTATCTGATTACCTATACGCCTCATACTCCTTACAACACGATTGAGGGTAAAGGTTACCTGTTGGGACAGGAGAAATTTGGTGAAACTGTTCCTTTGTTATCAGAAGAAGAAACAGCACGTCTGTATGCATCTGAAACTGATAACATGGTAGGTCTTTTAATGAAGGCATTGGAAGACAATGACTTATTAGATAATACGGTAATCGTTGCGTATGCAGACCATTATCTATATACTTTAAGCGATAAGACAATTTTAGATCAGTACAAGCAGACAGAGAATAATCTTATCAATCATACACCTTTCTTTATCTGGAGTAAGGATATGGAGAGAGTGAATGTGAATAAGGTAACCTCTCAGATTGATATTCTTCCAACTGTGTTGAATCTGTTTGGTGTACAGTACCAAGAAGAGTATTATATTGGAAATGATGCTTTTGATAAGAATCACAAGGGATATGTATTCTTCAGCGATTATTCTTGGTATGATGGAAAAATCTACGTAGAAAACGGTGAAATTGTCAATGGGGTTCAGGCAGATCCTAAGTATGTAGAACAAATGAATCAGCACATTACGGAATTGATTCAGAAGAACGATTACGTGCTGATCTATGATTACTTTAGAAAAAAAGGAGATTAATTATGAGAGTAGCTATCGTTATGGGCTCTACAAGTGATATTCCAAAAGTAGAACCAACAGTAGAAATTTTGAAAAATCACGGCGTAAAAGTAGATGTAAGATGTCTTTCTGCACATCGTGCACATGCAGGTCTTTCTGCTTTTATTGAAGAAACAAACAACAACGGAACAGAAGTAATCATTGCAGCAGCAGGTATGGCAGCAGCCCTTCCTGGTGTAGTTGCATCCCAGACTGTACTTCCAGTTATCGGTGTTCCACTTTCTGGCTCCGTTTTAGATGGTCAGGATGCACTTTATTCTATCGTACAGATGCCACCAGGAATCCCAGTAGCAACTGTTGCAATCAATGGTGGAAAAAATGCAGCATGGCTTGCATTACAGATTATCGCTGTAAGCCATCCTGAAATCAAAGAAAAGCTTTTAGCTCAGCGCGATCAGATGGAAAAAGACGCGATGAAAGCAAACGAAGAAGTAATTGCGAAGTTTGAAGCGTAGAGAAAAAATTATTCACTCGTATAAGCAAGAGAGGATAGTCTTCCTCTTTTATTATGTAGATTTTTGAATAATGTTTTTTCGATATTCTTTTGGGGAAATACCTTTTACTTTTTTAAAAATACGGCTAAAGTATAAAGGATTTTCATAGCCGATAATTGTTGCAATTTCGGTTATGTTATACTGCTCA
>JAZSCQ010000052.1:0-5548 GCA_045530745.1 Agathobacter sp. | reverse complement strand
TTGCGCGGAGTTTTTGCATGGCTCATGTTAATATCAACTTTGTAAAGACTGCCCACTTAGAGGAACTTGAAAAGTCATTACCGTGTCGTTCTTCCACGTACACAACCCCAAAATAGTCGAACGGTTGACAGACACAAAAGCATCCAGCAGAGAGCCGTTTTAGGACTATGGCATTTTCCTATAACACTTATATGTGAAATAGGGAAGAGGCGATATTCTTTCTTTTAAATATAAAAAAGGGCATCGCGGCACGGAGGGTAAAATCCGTTTTGCGATAGCCCCTTCTTCTACTTTGTTAGCATCTCATACATCCATTTTCCTGATTCAGATAAATCCTCTTTGGCCCATCCACTGGTCTTATTACACCAGCTTCCGAAAATTGCAGATGTTTCATTTTTGTTTGAGATATTCCAGCCTACATGGCTGATACCATACTGATTCAGAATGCGAATCCATTCGTTTGCCTGGTACTCATCAATTCCACCATTTCCTGATGCATCACAGATGCCATACTCAGATACGAAAATTGGCAAACCCGAGTTCAAAGCCGTTACCATGTCATTTCTAAGCCAGTCAGTATGTGTAGCCGCATAAAAATGAAGTGCATACATAATATTATCATATTTCGTGATAGGGTCTGCGGCTGCATCCTTTACATACTGACACCAATTTGGTGTACCCACAATAACAAGTGCATCTGCATCATTTGCTCGAATCACAGGTATCACTTCTTCTGCGTAAGACTTGATTTGCGCCCAACTCGTACCACCATTTGGTTCATTACAAATTTCATAGATTACGTTGTCATAATTCGCATAGAGTGCCGACATTTCTCGGAAGAACTCTTTTGCCTCTGATTTGTAGGTATGTGGATTGCCATCCGACAAAATATGCCAATCGATAATGACATACATGTCATTTTTGGTAGCATAGTCAACGCCTTTTTGTATCAAAGATTTTAACCATGCTTGGTCACCACCTGCACAATACCCACCATATTCATTGGTGTACATTGCAAGGCGGATGACATTCATTCCCCACTTCTCGTGAAACTCCTTAAACGCCGCTTCGTTTACATAATCCGGATACCATGCCAAACCATGTGTGCTAAGTCCACGCAGTATAATCGGATTGCCTTCACTGTCGCAAAGCTGGGTTCCGATGACCTGTAGTTTTTTACTCTTAGATAAGTTCTGTTCTTCCGAAGCGGGCGGAGCTTGTGTCTCCTCTTGCTCCGTGTCTTGAGACGATTCAGTGCTCTCACTATCCTTCGACTGTGTAGATTCACTCTCACTGCCTTGTGTCTGTGTATTCTCAGATTCTGTCTGCGTATGTTGACTTTCGACTTGTGAATTCTGCATATTATTGTCAACCGGCTTTTCTTTCCCACAGCCAACACAGCATCCTAATATCCACGCCGCTACAAGCAATATGATGAAACATTTTTTTCTTATAAACTGTATCTTCATAATTCTACCTAATTATTTCACTTCAACCTCCTTATAACCTGCATCCACAACAATCTGTGCCAATGCTTCATCGGAAATTTCAGCTGCAAGTGTTACAACTGCTGTGCCTGCCTCGTGGCTTACGACTGCGTTTGCAATTGCTTCGTTTGCTTCAAGCGCCTGCTGCACTCTGCCACTACAATGTGGACACATCATGCCTTCGATAGTTAATGTTTTTTCCATATTTTTGTCCTCTTTTCTTGTTTTTTTATCATCACAGTTTTCTTCCTGTTTTATTACATTTCTAATCCTCTTGTCTCGGTCTGCGCGATACACCGAAAATAAATTCAATCGCAATGCATTCGTTACTACACAGAAGCTCGACAAGCTCATAGCTGCTGCCCCAAACATTGGGTTGAGTTCCCACTGGAACAATGGGATAAATAATCCTGCTGCCAATGGAATTCCAATTGCGTTGTAGAAAAATGCCCAGAATAAATTCTGATGAATATTCGTAAGCGTCGCACGCGAAAGTCGAATCGCTGCTGCCACATCCGTCAGGCGGCTTTTCATCAAAACAACATCTGCTGCATCAATGGCTACATCCGTTCCAGCTCCAATTGCAATACCGATATCCGCTCTTGTAAGCGCTGGAGCATCGTTGATACCGTCGCCTACCATAGCAACCTTGCCCTTTGATTTTAATTCACGGATGACTGCTTCTTTACACTCTGGAAGCACCCCTGCGATAACCTCATCTACGCCAGCCTGCTTTCCAATGGCTCTGGCCGTGGTTTCATTATCACCTGTCAGCATGACTACGTGAATGCCCATATTGCGAAGCTGACGAATCGCTTCTGGACTATCCTCTTTGATGGTATCTGCTACTGCGATGATACCGAGCAGACTCATACCCATTCCAAAGAATAACGGCGTCTTACCTTCTGTTGCCAATCTCTCCGCAATCGCTTTGGTCTTGTCATCCATGACTGGTCCCATATCGATATCTTGTGTAGATCCGTTATTTCTTTTTAGCATGTCTTCAACAAAGCTTCGATTGCCACCATACAGTGTTTTTTCTCCGCACTGCGCCTGAAGTCCATTTCCTGGAAGAATCGTAAAATCCGTTACCTTCTTCGCAAAAACCTTCTCCTCTTTTGCCTTCTCTACAATGGCATGCGCCAATGGATGTTCACTCTTACACTCCAAAGAATATGCATAAGAAAGCAGCTCTTTTTCCTCTATATCTCCAATCGGATATATGTCTGTTACCTGTGGTTTTCCACTGGTAATCGTACCTGTTTTATCCAATGCTATAATCTGTGTTTTTCCTGCTTCTTCCAAAGACACAGCAGTTTTAAAAAGCACACCATGCTTTGCACCCATTCCACTGCCAACCATAATCGCCACTGGTGTCGCAAGTCCCAGTGCACATGGACAGCTGATAACCAATACAGAAATCGCTCTTGCAATGGCAAACCCAAAGGTCTCTCCTGCAATCATCCAGCCAATAAAAGTAATCACTGCAATTGTGATAACGACTGGTACAAATACTCCGGATACCTTATCTGCAATCTTTGCAATCGGCGCCTTTGTTGCTGCAGCATCGGACACCATCTGGATAATCTGACTTAGAGTAGTATCCTCGCCAACACGTGTCGCTTTGCAGCGCAGGAAGCCAGACTGATTTACAGTAGCAGCACTTACTTTGTCTCCCACCGCTTTATCTACCGGAAGGCTCTCCCCTGTGAGCGCAGCTTCATTAACAGCACCACTTCCTTCTAAGACAAATCCATCTACAGGAATGTTTTCGCCAGGTCTTACTACAAATTCATCCCCGATTTGCACCTGCTCAACCGGTACTATAATTTCTTCTCCATCCTTTAACAGTGTGGCTGTTTTGGGTGCAAGCTCCATTAGAGATTTGAGCGCATCCGTGGTCTTTCCCTTCGAACGAGCTTCTAACATTTTTCCTACCGTAATCAGAGTCAAAATCATTGCTGCTGATTCAAAGTAGAACTCGTGCATATATTCATGTGCCAAGGTCATATCGCCCTTTGTTACTGCATCTGACATTGCAAAAAGTGCATAGGTACTATACACAAAGGACGCGCCAGAACCCATGGCTACCAGTGTATCCATATTTGGCGACTTATGAAGTAAACTCTTAAATCCACTAATAAAAAACTTCTGGTTAATCACCATAATAATCGCAGACAAAAGCAGCTGCAACAGCCCTTGTGCGAGCATATTCTTAGCAAAGAACTCTGGCACTGGCCAGCCCCACATCATATGTCCCATGGAAAAATACATAAGTACCAATAAAAATCCTAGAGACGTAAATAATCGTTTTTTCAGCTTTGGTGTTTCGTGGTCTTCTAAAGCTTCACGAGCTTCGGCGTAATCAATATGCTGTCCCGTCTGTCTTTCCTTCGATGCCCCTCCGCCTCGAATATGACTCTCGGACTTATTCACACTACTTCCTTTCACTGTCGCGCCGTACCCTGCGTCCACTACCGCTTTTATAATTTCAGTTTCCGCCGCTTCGCCCTCTACTCCCATAGAATTGGTAAGTAAATTTACCGAGCAGGAAGTCACTCCTGGCACAGCATTTACAGCCTTTTCCACACGTGCACTGCAAGCGGCACAACTCATACCTGTTACGTTATATTGCTTCATTTTATTTCCTCGTTTTCTAGTTTTGTTTCCAGATTACATTAACAAATGCTTTCACAAACTTCTGTAACCTGGTCACCAACGGAAGTAATTCTATGTTATACCCTCTAGCATTAAAATGTCAATTAAGATAATTTTCCTCTTGCGCGCGAATTCTTAAACTTTACATACCCTAATTCTATATTTTTGTAGAAAATTAAAATACCTCGGTTTCATTTATAAAACCGAGGCATAGATATCTCTATCAGTTTAGTCAAAGAAATTACGTTTATTAAATCCGGCAGTCATAAATCTCCATGCTGCTTTTCCTGTTGTGAGCCATTCAATCTTGGCATTGTTCTTGTCATTTTTCATCATGCCTGCAACGAGGAATTCTGCTACTACATCTGGATAATCACCTAAGATGTTGTATACCTTTTTGGTCTTTTCTGGAAGCTCAATTGCTTCTTTGTCACCAAGTGCTTTTACGGTAAAATCTGTAATCATGATACCTGGGCTGATAAGACCAACTAATACGCCCGTATTACGTTCTGCACTTTCCTGTGCAAGCGCCTGTGTAAAATGAGTTACAGCACGTTTGGAGGTACCATACATATTAAGTCCGAGCATCTTGGCATCATTGCTGCCATAGCCTTCTACGTTGTAGATAGCTCCCTTGCCCTGCTCGATCATGTGAAGCATTGCAACCTTAGACCCCATAATCGCACCACGAAGGTCGATATCTAATACGGCATCGATTTCGCTGTCTGCAAGTTCCCAAATAGCGCGCATTGGCTGATTTACACCTGCATTGTTAATCCAGATATCTACTGTACCACAGCTGCCAGCTGCATAATTCCATAAATTTTCTAAATCTTCTTTCTTCGCAATATTGCCCGCACAGGTAAATACTTTACCCTCTCCTGGCATTGCTGAAAGCTCCTTCTGTGCATCTGCAAGACGCTGCTCGTTGATATCATTGAGTACTACATTATAATTATTTCTGTGGAACACTCTAGCCATTTCAAATCCAAGACCACGTCCACTTCCTGTAATAACAACTGATTTCATGGAATTTCCTCCTAAGTTTTCATAATATGAACATGTTCATTTTAATCCTATTTTTACAACCTTGTCAAGAATATTGTTAAAAAATAAACAATGCACTTACGCACAAATATCAATTTGTCGACGCCCTTTCTTTGTATCTAGAAACACATTTGTCCCACTATATATCAGGTGTATTTTCTCTCGGTTAAGATAAACGTTTATTTTCTAAGAAGTGCACATTCCACTCTTGTGATTTTTTATGTCTTTCCAAAATTTTACAATCTGCGAAAGTATATCCGTATGATGAAAGACACCATTACAGACTTTTCGTGCATCTCTTAATACGGCAGATTTATATTATGTCATGTGCTTGGCTTGACTGTTTGAGACGCCGC